>JAGWZW010000039.1 GCA_018971835.1 Alphaproteobacteria bacterium | reverse complement strand
CGGCGCGCTCCTTCCGCGAAAAGAAACATGCGTCAGCAGTGAGGTTTTTGCTCTTTTTGCAGATGCGAAGACGCGTCGAACCAAAGTTCAATACCGCCGTGCGCCGGCCGGATCGATATTGGCGTCACAGGTTTCGAAACGCGAACAATCGAGGAAAGCACGATGCTGCAAAAGGCGCTCCAGGACATCAAAGCGAAGGCCGTGTTGCGGTCTCGTTACGACAATTTCATCGGCGGCAACTGGGTCGCACCGGTCAAAGGGGCTACCTTCACCAATGTTACGCCGATCACCGGCCAGCCCCTCTGCGAAGTGGCGCGCTCCTCGGCCGAGGACATCGAGCTGGCGCTCGACGCCGCGCACAAGGCGCGCGAATCCTGGGCCCGTACATCCGTCGCCGAGCGCGCGCTGATCCTGAACCGCATTGCCGACAAGCTCGAGGCCAATCTCGGCGTGCTTGCAATGGCCGAGACGCTGGACAACGGCAAGCCGATCCGCGAAACGATGGCCGCCGATCTGCCGCTCGCGATCGATCATTTCCGCTATTTCGCCGCTTGCATCCGCGCGCAGGAAGGCTCGCTCGCCGAACTGGACGACAGCACCGTCGCCTATCACTTCCACGAGCCGCTGGGTGTGGTCGGCCAGATCATTCCCTGGAACTTTCCGATCCTGATGGCGGCCTGGAAGGTGGCGCCGGCGCTGGCGGCGGGCAATTGCGTGGTCTTGAAGCCCGCCGAGCAGACGCCGATGAGCATCATGGTGGTGATGGACATGATCGCCGACCTCCTGCCGCCGGGTGTGCTCAACATCGTCAACGGTTTCGGCGTCGAAGCGGGCAAGCCTCTCGCCTCCAACAAGCGCATCGCCAAGATCGCCTTCACCGGCGAGACCACCACCGGCCGGCTCATCATGCAGTATGCCTCCGAAAACATCATCCCGGTGACGCTGGAGCTGGGTGGAAAGTCGCCCAACATCTTCTTCGCCGACGTGATGGCCGAGGACGACGACTTCTTCGACAAGGCGCTTGAGGGCTTCGCGATGTTCGCGCTCAATCAGGGCGAGGTCTGCACCTGCCCGAGCCGCGCGCTGGTCCACGAGTCGATCTTCGACAGGTTCATGGAAAAGGCCGTGGCGCGGGTAAAGGCGATCAAGCAGGGCGATCCGCTCGATCCGGCCACCATGATCGGCGCCCAGGCCAGCCTCGATCAGATGGAGAAGATCCTCTCCTATATCGATATCGGCAAGCGCGAGGGCGCCGATTGCCTCACCGGTGGCAAGGCGGCCAAACCGGGCGGCGAGCTGGACGGCGGTTATTACGTCGAGCCCACGATCTTCGTCGGCAGCAACAAGATGCGAGTCTTCCAGGAGGAAATCTTCGGCCCCGTGGTGGCGGTGACGAAGTTCTCCTCGACCGAAGAAGCCCTCGCGATCGCCAACGACACGCTCTACGGCCTCGGCGCCGGCGTGTGGTCGCGCGACGGCAACACCGCCTATCGCATGGGGCGGGAAATCAAGGCGGGCCGGGTGTGGACCAACTGTTACCACCTCTATCCCGCGCACGCCGCATTCGGCGGCTACAAGCAATCGGGCATCGGGCGCGAAACGCACAAGATGATGCTCGATCATTACCAGCAGACCAAAAACCTGCTGGTCAGCTACAGCCCGAAGGCGCTCGGATTCTTCTAGCCTTCGTGCTGCGTAAGGCCCCGGCGGTGTCCCCCCGCCGCCGGGGCAAGTATCCTGGGTAGCGTCATGACCGTGGAGCGTGTGTCTGTCACCGAAGCCGCCGCAGCGCTGATCGAAAGCCTGAAGGCGCGGCATGGGCTGCTGTTATTCCATCAATCCGGCGGCTGCTGCGATGGCAGCGCGCCGATGTGCTTTCCACGCGGCGAATTCCGCGTCGGCGGCAGCGACGTGCTGCTCGGCGAAATCTGCGGCTGCCCGTTCTACATGAGCGCCGCGCAATTCGAATACTGGGCGCACACTCATCTCACCATCGACGTCGTGCCGGGCCGCGGCGCCAGCTTTTCGCTGGAGGCGCCGGAGGGCGTGCGCTTCCTGACCCGCTCGCGCCTGTTCACCGAGGAAGAACGCGCCGCGCTTGCTGCGGCCCCACCGCCGCCGCGGGGCGGCTGACCCATCATGGCTTTCGCACCTGAAAGCGCGGCGATTTTCCGCTTGGCCGCGAATGCTCTATATTCCGTCGGGCAAGGGAGGCGCGACGGACCCATGACCGAGACGATGCGCACACGATCCGGCGGCATTCGCCGCGGCGCCACGCTGGCGAGCGATCCGGACGACGCGGCGGCAGAATTGTTCGCGGCACTCGATCAGCCCGATCTGGCGCTGGCGCTGGTGTTTGTCTCGCCCCGCTACGATCTGCCGGCGCTGGCCGCGGCGCTGCAGCGTCGCTTCGGCAACGCCCTGCTGGTCGGTTGCACCAGCGCCGGCGAGATCGCGCCGATGGGTTATATGACGGGCGGCATCAGCGGGCTCAGCCTTGCCGGGCCCGATTTCGCCGTCGCCTGCGAACGGATCGAGACGCTGCAGGATTTCAATCTGCAGAGCGGACAGGAAGTGGTCGGCCGCCTGCTCGACGGGTTGGCCCGCGCGGTGCCGCAGGCGCCGGGCGAAACCGGGCGCGAGCGGATATTCGCCTTCACGCTGATTGACGGGCTCTCGGGCGCGGAAGAGGCCGTGGTCAGCGCGCTGCACGGCGCGCTCGATGATATTCCGCTGTTCGGCGGTTCGGCTGGCGACGATCTGCGCTTCAAGCGTACCTTCATTCTCCACGGCGGCGAATTCCGCAGCGATTGCGCGCTGCTCGTGCTGGTTTCGACCACGCGGCCGTTCCGCGTCTTCAAGACCGAGCATTTCGAAGCTACCGACCGCAAGATGGTGGTGACCGGGGCCGACCCGGTGCGCCGCGTCGTCAGCGAGATCGACGCCGAACCGGCGGCCGCCGAATATGCCCGGCAGGTCGGCATTCACGACGACACGCTGACACCGCTGATCTTCGCCAATCATCCGGTGGTGGTGCGGGTGGGCGGATCGAGCTTCGTGCGGTCGATCCAGAAAGTGAACGACGACGGCAGCCTGACCTTCTTCTGCGCCATTGACGAAGGCATCGTGTTGACCGTGGCGCGGGGGGTCGATCTGGCGGAGAACCTGCGCGCGCAATTTGCCCAGCTCGAAGCCGATATCGGCCGTCCGGCGCTCGTCATCGGCTTCGATTGCATCCTGCGCGCGCTGGAGCTGGACGAGAGGAATATCCGCGCCGAAGTGGGGCAACTGATGGCCGGGCATAACGTCAGCGGGTTCTCCACCTATGGCGAACAGTTCCACGCCATGCACGTCAACCAGACCTTCACCGGCGTCGCCATCGGTTACGGCGACGGGGAGAGCAAGGCTTGAGCGCCGAAGCAAGACCCGTTGGCGATCTGGCCGCGCGCGTGGCCGAGCTGGAACGCGTCAACACCAAGCTCGCCAAGATCAACAAGGTGTTGATGGACCGGGTTGAACGCTCGATGGATTTCCAGGGCAACGCCTACTCGTTGTTCCAGACGGCCATCGTGCTGGAGGGCCGCGTGCGCGAGCGCACGATGGCGCTCGAAGGGGCGCTGCGACGCGTGGAGGCGGTCAACCGCGAAGTCTCCCAGGCGCGCGAGGAACAGGCGCAGGCGCGCACGCTGCTCGCCGAGGCGATCGAAAGCATCCGCGAGGGCTTTTTGCTCTGCGATGCCGACGGCCGCGTCGTGCTGACCAATTCGCGTTATTTCGAGATGTGGCCGCCGATGGCCGTGGGCCCGGACGGCACCACCACCTTCGAGGATCTGGTGCGGCAGGCTGCGCGCAGCGGCCGCATCCTCGATGCCGAGGACGATCCCGAAGGCTGGGTGGCCGAGCGCGTCGCCAGCCACCGGAAACCGGACAGGCCCGTGGTCGTGCAGTTCCGTGACGGGCGCTGGCTGCAGATTTCCGAGCGGCGTACCGGCGATGGCGGCATTGTCGGCCTTTATACCGACATCACGGAGGTCAAGACCAGCGAGCGGCTGCAGCGCGAGCGCGAACTGGCCGAAACCTCCATCCTGCTGCAATCGACACTCGACCACCTGTCGCAGGGCGTTTCGGTGTTCGATCGCCGGCTCAAGCTGGTGGCCTGGAACCAGCGCTTCGTCGAATTGTTGAGCGTGCCGGCCGAACTGTTGCGGCCGGCGACGGCGCTGGCCGACTTCCTCGGTCTGCCGGCGATGCGCCTGCAATTCGGCCTTGCCGACGATGGCACGCCGCGTGCGCGCGATGCCGACCGGCCGCTGCTGCGCGAACTCGAAACCGAAGACGGCCGCGTGCTTGAAGTGGCGCGCAATCGCATGGTCGGCGGCGGCTTCGTTACGACTTACACCGATATTACCGAGCGCCGGCGCACTGCCGAAGCGTTGCGCCAGGCCAATGAGGGCCTCGAACGCCGTGTCGAAAGCCGTACCGCCGAGCTGCAGCAGGCCAACCGCGATCTGTCGGCGGCCAAGCTCGAAGCCGAGCAGGCCAATCTTTCCAAAACGCGATTTCTCGCTGCTGCCAGCCACGACCTGTTGCAGCCGCTGGCCGCCTCGCGGCTCTACATGGGCGCGCTGGCCGAACGGCGCATGGCGCCGCGCAATCGCGAAATGGTCGGAAGCTCGCTGGCCGCGCTCGATGCCGTGGACGAGCTGCTCACCACGCTGCTCGATATTTCGCGGTTGGACGCGGGCATGCAGCCGGTGGAGCCGGCGGACGTGGCGGTGGACGAGTTGATCGCGGTGATCGCCGCAGAGCACCGCATGATGGCCGAAGCCAAGGGGCTGGAGCTACGGGGCATCGGCAGTTCGCTGGTGGTGCGCACCGATCCCAAGCTGCTGGGACGCATCCTGCGCAATTTTGTCGCCAATGCCGTGCGCTACACTGAGCAGGGGCGTATTCTGCTCGGCTGTCGCAGAGCGGACCGCGCGCTGCTGATCGGCGTGTGGGATACGGGCTGCGGAATTCCTGCGGGTAAGGTCGATGAAGTGTTCGAAGAATTCCGCCGTCTGCCGTCCGCCAGTGACAGCAACAATCGCGGGATCGGCCTGGGGCTCGCCATCGTCAAGCGCATTGCGCGCACGCTCGATCTGCCGATCGTGGTGCGCTCGACGCCGAAAAAGGGAAGCCTGTTCGCGGTAAAGGTGCCGCTGTCGGCGTCCCAGGTGCGGCCGGCGCCATCGCTGCCGCCGCTGCCAAAACTGGGCGCGGACGTGTCCGGTGCAAAGGTGCTGGTGCTCGATAATGAACCCGATCTGGTGAAGGGGCTGCAGACGCTGCTTGGCGGCTGGGGCTGCAAGGTGACAGGCGCAGGTTCGCCAGACGCAGCGGTGGCTTTGGTGGCGGCCCGCGAACCGCCGGACCTCATCCTGGCCGATTACCACCTGGACGACGGGCAGTTGGGGGTGGACGCGATTTCAGCCATTCGCCGCGCCGCAGGAAAAGTGGTGCCGGCCATCATCATCACCGCCAATCATTCCGCCGAAGTCGCGGCCGCGATTCATGCCGCGGGCTACGGCCTTTTGAACAAGCCGGTACGCCCGGCGCGGCTGCGCGGGTTGATGGCACATTTGCTGGCGGGCCGGTCGATCCGGGAACGCTGAAGCGCGGTCAACTGCTGCGCAGCATCTTGGCTGCGCTGAGCACGGCCTGGGTACGGCTGGTAACGCCAAGCTTGCGCAAAATGGCGGAGACGTGGGCCTTGACCGTCCGCTCGGTCACCTCCAGATCGTAGGCAATCACCTTGTTGGACTTGCCGTCGATCATCAGTTCCAGAACCTTGCGCTGCTGCGGCGTCAAGGTGGCGTAGCCGGAGGCGAACTCGGGATCGTCGGCCACTGCGCGGGGGCGGCTTTCGCGGAGATCGAAGGGCACGAAGGTGTCGCCGTCCAGAATCGCGCGCACAGCCTCGACGATATGGTCCTTGGGCATCGACTTGGGAATGAAGCCCGAGGCGCCGCACGTCAGCGCCTGGCGTACGACCGATACCGTTTCATCCGCCGAAATCACCGCAATCGGCGTGGCAGGCGCGTGATCGCGCAGGCTCAGCAGGCCGGCAAAACCGCCCATCCCGGGCATGTTGAGGTCGAGCAGCACCAGGTCTGGATCGGCGCTGTCCAGCGCGCGGACGGCTGAGGCATGGCTGTCGGCCTCGATGATGCGGTACTCGGGAAAGCCTTCGCTCACCATCTGGGCCAGCGCGTCGCGAAACAGCGGATGATCGTCGGCGATCAGGATCGCCGGCTGGGAATGCTCCATCTGAGGGCCTGTTTCGCTCATTGTTTCCGCCCCTGCCAGTCATCTGACATGCTATTTTTATTAATCTAGGCCATTTCGCGAAGATGGGGGAACGAAATGCGCGATCGGCGCTTCGCGCGGAGTTTATAAACTATCGGTAATCTTCCGAACCGCGCTGGGAACGGAACTGACTGGGTGGCAGGCCGGCCGCTTCTGTGAAGACACGGCAGAAATAGGCCGGGTCTTTGAAACCAAGCGCATAGGCGATCTCGCTCACCGTTGCGTTGGAATAGAGCAGGCGCTGGCGGGCCTCCCGCATCATGCGTTCGGCGAGGATCCTCTTGGGGCTATGCCCCGTCATGCGCTTGCAGATATCGGCGAGACGGCCCTCGGTTATGGCGAGCGTGCCGGCGTAGCGGGCGATCAGCCACTGCTCGCGAAAATGCGCCTCGATGAGTTCACCGAAAGCATGGAAGAGGCGTACGTCCTCCTGTCGTACGGCGACGCTGGCCGGCGGCTCGGGCGCCAGGCGCAGCACCTCCAGAAAGATCAGCCGTGCCAGGCCGGAGAGCGCCAACTCGCGGCCCGCGCGTTCCTCACCGTATTCGCGGGCCAGCAGGGCGAACATCGCCGCGACCGGTTCTACGGCCGCCGGGGTTTTCGCCTGCGGACCGATCAGCAGCGGTGCTGTCAGCTTGCGCTCGGCGCTGGGCCCGAATTCGCTTTCCAGCAGGGGCTGGATCAGGTTTTGCCGTGCCGTCAGCACATGGCCGTTGCTTTCGGGGTGGTAGGCGAAGCCGTGCAGCATGCCCGGCGGGGTCAGGAACAGGGCCGGCCCTCCGCTCTGCCAGACCCGGTCGTCGATGTAGAGGCGCACATACCCGTCCTCGAGGTAATGCAGTTGGACGGCACCCTCGTGGCAATGGAGAGGCATTTCCCGGCCGAAAAAATCTCCAAGCGCGGAGAGCGTGCCGTAGTGAATATCTCCCTGTAGGAAACGCCTGTCATGGACGGACATATCGATATTCCGGCCAATTTCCTCATTCTCCATACCGGTATTTTCCATCTGTAGCCGCCGGGCTTTCAAGCCTGCACGATCCTCCTATTCCTGAAAATGTACAAGCAATTGGCTGAAATCTCTATTCCGGCAATTCCCGGCGGGCAGCATGGTGTTGCTGCGAATACGAACCATTCAAAATTACTGAGGATGCCATGCGCCCCGAAGAACGCCGTGCCGATGCCGCCCGCCCCCTCACGGGCTCCGAATATCTGGAAAGCCTTCGGGACGGGCGCGAAATCTATGTCTATGGCGAGCGGGTCGAGGACGTGACGACCCATCCTGCCTTCCGCAATTCCGCCGCCTCGATCGCGCGCATCTATGACGCGCTGCACGATCCGGCGCACAAGGAGACGCTGTGCTGGGCCACCGATACCGGCAATGGCGGTTACACCCACAAATTCTTCCGCGCAGCCCGCAGCGCCGACGAACTGCGCCAGCAGCGCGACGCCATCGCCGAATGGGCGCGGCTCAGCTATGGCTGGATGGGCCGCACGCCCGACTACAAGGCCGCCTTCGGCAGCGTGCTGGGTGTCATTCCCGAGTTCTACGGCAAGTTCGCCGACAACGCGGCCAACTGGAGCCGGCGCATCCAGGAAGCCTGCCTCTATCTCAACCACGCCATCGTCAATCCGCCGATCGACCGCGACAAGGCGGTGGACCAGGTGCGCGACGTCTATGTGGCGGTAGAGCGCGAAACCGACGGCGGCATCATCGTCTCCGGCGCCAAGGTGGTGGCCACCAATTCGGCGCTGACCCATTACAACTTCGTCGGCCAGGGCTCGGCGCAGGTGATGGGCGAGAACACCGACTTCGCGCTCAGCTTCATCGCGCCGATGGATACCAAGGGCGTCAAGCTGATCTGCCGCGCCTCCTACGAGATGGTAGCGGCAGCCACGGCTTCGCCGTTCGATTATCCTCTGTCCAGCCGTTTCGACGAGAACGACGCCATCCTGGTTTTCGACAAGGCCTTCATCCCGTGGGAGAACGTGCTCATCTATCGCGATCCGGAGCGGCTGAAGCGCTGGTACGCCGAGGGCGGCTTCGGCCGGCTCTATCCGATGCAGGGCTGCACGCGGCTGGCAGTCAAGCTCGACTTTCTCGCCGGCCTCTTGATGAAGGCGCTCAATTGCACCGGCGCGCTCGAGTTCCGCGGCGTGCAGGCGCATCTGGGCGAAGTGGTGGCCTGGCGCAACCTGTTCTGGGGTCTTACCGATGCGATGGTCGGAAATCCCGACACCTGGCAACACGGCACCATGCTGCCGGACTGGCAGGCGCAATACACCTATCGCGTGTTCGCGCCGATGGCCTATGCCAAGATCAAGAACATCATCGAGGAAACGGTGGCGAGCGGCCTGATCTATCTGCCGTCCAGCGCGCGCGACATCGCCAATCCCGAGATCAACGCCTATCTGGAGCGTTTCGTGCGCGGCTCGAACGGCATCGGCTCGACCGAGCGCATCAAGATCCTCAAGCTGCTCTGGGATTCGATCGGCTCCGAATTCGGCGGCCGCCACGAACTC
Organism: Alphaproteobacteria bacterium; assembly: GCA_018971835.1. GTDB lineage: Bacteria > Pseudomonadota > Alphaproteobacteria > Micropepsales > Micropepsaceae > Rhizomicrobium. The sequence goes on along the minus strand of JAGWZW010000039.1, from coordinate 24,430 downwards.
TACGAGCTCAACTATGCCGGCAGCGCCGATGAAACGCGCATGCAATGCCTCAGGCAGGCGCAAGCCTCCGGCGCCATGGCCGGGATGACGGCGCTGGTGGACCGCTGCCTGTCCGATTACGACGAAAAAGGCTGGCGCGTCTCGCATCTGACGAGCGGCGAAGACGTCAACATGCTCGGCCGCATCCGCGGCCGCTGATCCTGAAGGAAGCCCCTCATGACGGCCGATGCGCAAAATTTCCGCGAGGCGATGTCCCGGCTCTGCGCTGCGGTCAATATCGTCACCACGGCGGGGCCGGCGGGCCGCTGCGGGCTGACCGCCACGGCCGTCTGCCCGGTGACGGACACGCCGCCGACCGTGATGGTCTGCATCAACCGCAACAGCGCGACCAACGCCATTTTCAAGGAGAATGCGCGGCTCTGCGTCAACATCCTTGATCAGGCGCACGAGGCCCATGCCCGCCATTTCGCCGGGCTGACGGACATTCCCATGGCCGAGCGGTTCGCCGCCTCGGACTGGACCGAAGACGAGACGGATGTGCCACGGCTACGCCAGGCGTTGGCCAGCCTGTCGGGCCGGCTGAAGGACGTTTTCGAGATCGGCACGCATTCCGTGCTGGTGGCCGAGATCGATGTGATCGCGCTTTCCCAGGGCGGCGGCGGGCTCGTCTATTTCGGCCGCCGCTTCGCTTCGGTGGCGCTGGCCAGCTAGAGCGGATTCCAGCCGCTCCATACTGCGGCGCCATGATTCTGCACGGCCGGGCTCTGCTCTGGCGTATCCGCGCTCCCGGCTTCTCCATCCTTCTGGCACCGCTGCGAAAACCGGCGTCGAAAGTAATCTTATCCACGCCTCTCTGGCCGGGCGGATAATGCGCAGGTCTGCGTGCGTGCCGAAAGGCCGGCGGCGCGGCCAAGAATGAAGCAATGGTGCGCGGGAATTGTCTCGCGCGCGAAGGGTGAAGCGTGAGCGAAAGGCAGCGCGAAAAAACATCAGAGCGAATGAACGTTCATTCATTTTCTGGCATTCCGTGGCGCGCCATGCGCAGGCAACCCGCAGCGGGGGAGGGGGGTGCCGGTGGTGAAAAACAACCTCAAGCCGAATTTCGCGCGCAAACAGAGGCTTGGCGAAAATCGGCCCGGCCGGTATCGAGGCGGCGTTTCGGCTTGACCGGAATGCGCCTTGGTGCCCGGCCGGCTGCCTCGGCATCTTGCGGGATGGCAGGCCTTACCCCATTTGAGTAGCATGCGGCGCGCCGCTTCCGGCAGCGCCGGGCTGGATCATGGGAGAGAATGAGATGACGGGCAGAGGGGTGCTTTCGCGGGCCCTGCGGTTCATGCCGCAGATGGGCGCTTTCCTTATTCTGGTGGTTGGGCTGTCGGCCTGCGGCATCAACGATGTGCCGCGCCAGGACGAGCAGGTGAAGGCCGCCTGGAGCCAGGTGCTGAACCAGTATCAGCGCCGCGCCGACCTGATCCCCAACCTGGTGGCGACCGTGAAGGGCTACGCCAATCAGGAAAAGACGGTGCTGACGGAAGTGACCGAAGCCCGCGCCAAGGCCACCCAGACGACGCTGCCGGCCGATGTGCTGACCAACCCGCAGGCCTTCCGCACCTTCGAGCAGAATCAGGCCACGCTCACCGGCGCGCTGGGCCATCTGATGGCGATCAGCGAACGCTATCCTGATCTCAAATCCGATCAGAATTTTCTCGCGCTACAGGCCCAGCTCGAAGGCACGGAGAACCGCATCGCCGTGGCGCGGCGCGACTACATCGCCGCTGTGCAGCAATATAACACGACACTGCGCACGATCCCCAGCCGCTGGGTTGCGGCGCTGCTCTATCCCGACGCCAAGGTGATGCAGACCTTCACCATCAGCCAGCAGGCGCAGCAGGTGCCGAAGGTCCAGTTCTGATGCGCCAACACGCCACTTTGCACCGGCCGGTCTTCCTGGCGCTGCTGCTGGGGCTGGTTCTGGCCGCCAGTGCCGCGGCGGCGAGCCTCACCTTTCCGGCGCTGACCGGCCGCGTCGTCGATCAGGCGGGCATCCTTTCGCAGGCCGCGCAGGAAAAGCTCACCGGCATGTTGGCCGAGCATGAACGGCAGACGGGCAACCAAGTGGTGGTGGTCACGCTCAAGTCGCTGGAAGGTACCTCGATCTCCGATTACGGCTACCAGCTCGGCCGCCACTGGGGTATCGGGCAGAAGGGCAAGGACAACGGTGTCCTTCTGATCGTCGCGCCCAATGAGCATCGTGTGCGCATCGAGGTGGGCTACGGCCTTGAAGGCAGGCTTACGGATGCGCAATCCGAACTCATCATCGCCAACCGCATCCTGCCCGAGTTCAAGAAAGGCGATTACGACGCGGGCGTGCTCGCCGGCACCGATACGCTGCTGCGCGTGCTGGGTGGGGATGCTTCCGCCCTTCCGCAGGCGCCGCCGCAGCCGCAGCAGAATGTCGGCGGCGGTATCGGCACCTTCGTCGTGATCCTGCTGATCTGGGTGCTGTTCGGACGCTATCTGTGGCCGCTGTTTTTCTTCGGCGGATTCGGTGGTTTCGGCGGCGGGCGCGGCGGCGGCTTTGGCGGTTTTTCGGGCGGCGGTTTCTCCGGTGGCGGTTTCTCCGGCGGCGGCGGCTCTTTCGGCGGTGGAGGCGCGTCGGGCGGATGGTAATTTCTCACAGACTGCCAGACGCGGAACGCGCGAAAATCCACGCCGCCATCGCCGACGCCGAAGCCAAGACCCATGCTCGCTTCGTCGTCAGCGTGGTGACGGCCAGCGACCGCTATCTGATGATTCCGCTCTTATGGGGCGCGCTGGCGGCGCTGCTGGCGGGCGCGGTGATGGCGGTCTTCTGGCCAGCGCTGACGCTGCGCACCGCGTTCATGATCGAAGCAGCCATCGCCATCGGCGTGTCGCTGCTGCTGGAATGGCCTCCGCTGCGACTGCGTGCGGTGCCGCGGCGGATGAGGCACACCCATGCCCACGACCTCGCCCATCGCGAATTTGCGGCGCGTGTTCTGGCGCATCCCGACCATCACGGCGGCCTGCTGCTGTTCGTCTCGCTGGGCGAGCGCCATGTCCAACTGATCGCGGATCAGGCGCTGCACGCGCGCGTGGGCGAACCGGAGTGGAACCGGATCGTTTCCGGCTTCACGGCCGCGGCAAGGAACGGCGCGATCGCCGACGGCTTGCTCGGCGCGATTGCCTCCTGCAGCGCCATTCTCGAACGCCACGCCCCGGCGACTTGAGCGATCACATGGTGGCGAGCAGGCGAGATTTTTCTGGCTTTGCGGCGTGCTGCGGTTTCTGATCGCCCCCGTTGTGCGCGGCGGCAAGCGTTAGCCGCCGCCAGATCGTGGGGAAACGACCGTGAAAACGATTTTTGCCGCATTGGCCGCCTCCCTGATGCTCGCGACCGCTGGGGCGGCTTTTGCCTCCGCGCCGGTTTCCGGTCCCGAGCCCGCGCCGGCCACACCAAAAATCGCCGCCCCGCAAGACGTTCCCTTTAGCGGCACGATCGGGCTTGCCGTCGATGCCACCGATCTCTCCCGCCATATCTTTCGCGTGCGCGAGAGCATACCGGTTAGCGGTCCCGGCGCGATGACGCTGCTCTATCCCGAATGGCTGCCCGGCGAGCATTCCGCCGGGGGGCCGATCGACAAGTTCGCCGGTCTGGTGATCCGCGCCGGCGGCAAGAAGATCGCGTGGTCTCGCGATCCGGTACATGTCTACGCCTTTCATGTGGAGGTTCCCGCGGGCGTCAAGGCGCTTGACGTGGAGTTTCAATATCTCTCGCCGGTGGCGAAGGACGAGGGCCGCATCGTCATGACGCCGGCCATGCTCAATCTCGAATGGAACGCGGTGGTGCTCTATCCAGCCGGCTATTTCAGCCGCCGTATCATGGTCGAGCCGAGCATCAGGCTGCCAGCAGGCTGGAAACTCGGAACGGCGCTCGAGACTGCTTCGAGCGCTGGCGACGTTACGCATTTCAAGCCGGTCGCGCTGAACAATCTGGTCGATTCACCAATCTACGCCGGCAAGTATTTTCTCCGCGAAGACCTCGCTCCGGACGCCAAGGTTCCCGTCCATCTTGACATCGTGGCCGACCGTCCCGACCTCCTGCAGGTCACGCCTGAGGAACTTGCCGCTCACCGGGCGCTGGTGCAGCAGGCCTACAAGCTCTTCGGCTCGCACCATTACGACCATTACGATTTCCTGCTCTCGCTGAGCGACAAGATGGGCGGCCAGGGCCTCGAACACCATCAGTCGAGCGAAGATGGCACCATCCCCGGCTACTTCACCGAATGGGCTTCGACCGCGGCGGCGCGCGATTTGCTGTCGCACGAATACACCCATTCCTGGAACGGCAAGTTCCGCCGCCCGGCGGATCTGTGGACGCCCAATTTCAACGTGCCGATGCGCGATTCGCTGCTCTGGGTCTATGAGGGACAGACGCAGTATTGGGGCTTCGTGCTGGCGGCGCGCGCCGGGCTGTGGACCCGGCAGCAGGCGCTCGATGCCTTTGCTCTCACGGCGGCCACCTATGATCACCATGTCGGCCACGAATGGCGCCCGCTGCAAGACACCACCAACGATCCGATCATCGCCCATCGCGCACCCATTCCGTGGCGCAATTACCAATTGAGTGAAGACTATTACGAGATGGGCCAACTTACTTGGCTCGACGCGGATACGTTGATCCGCAAACTGTCCGGTGGCACGCGATCTCTCGACGATTTCGCCAAGGCATTTTTCGGTGTCGACAACGGCAGCTACGTTACGCGCACCTATACTTTCGACGATATCGTCAAGGCATTGAACGCGGTGCAGCCTTATGGCTGGGCGAAGTTCCTGCGCGATCACCTCGACGTTCCGGCCAAGGGCGCGCCGCTTGACGGCATCAGCCGCGGCGGCTACCGCCTTGTCTACAACGACAGCGAGAGCGCTTTCGAAAAGGGCAACGAAAAAATCCGCAAATATACCGATTTCAGTTTTTCGCTCGGCTTCGCTGTGGGCAAGGATGGCGAACTGAATTCGGTTCTGTGGGGCAGTCCGGCCTTTGATGCCGGGCTCACCGTCGGCACCAAGCTGGTCGCGCTCGATGGCGATGCCTATGACGACGACAATCTGAAAGCCGCTATCCGTTGGGCGGAAGGTCACAAGGCGCCGATCACGCTGCTGGTGGAGCAGAACAAGCACTTCCGCACTGTAACCATCGATTATCGCGAAGGGCTGCGCTATCCGCATCTCGAGGCCGTGGGCACAGGGCCGCACAGCCTCGACGCGATCCTCGCAGTGCGCTGAGATCAGCCCTTTACAACATCGCCCGGCGCCTGGACGCGCAGATTGGGCGCCACAATGTCTGGGCCGACGATGTACATCTCTCCGTTGGGCAGGCCGCCCTCTGGCAGGCCTTCGCGCATGTCGCCTTTTTTCAGCATGCGCTTTGGCAGCAATTCATGCGCATCGCCGACACACCAGCCGGCAAATGCGACGAGGAGCAGTGCAGAGATCACCGTGCTCCATACCAGAGATGTAGAGATTTCGCCGTCCCAGAACCATGCCGATACGAAGAGCCAGATACCGAGAGCCGTATTCGCCCATTCCTTCCAAGGAGTGAACGCTTGGCGGGCGCTCAGCCCGAGCGTCAGCACGAGCGCGCCGCAAATCCAGAGATTCCAGAGTTCACCCGAAGCGCTTTCCGCTGCGCTGGGCAAGCGCAGCGGGAATATCCAGGGAGAAAGGAACAGCCAGGCGCCGAGGAGCGCCGTAACCCAATCCTGCCAGTATTTCCTTGCCATTTTTACCTCCTGATACTTGCGTCTGCGGCCAACTGATCGCGGCCGCGACGTCATTCCGTTCAGCGAGAGGGCCCGTCTCTGCGGGAACTGTTTGCCGGATCCACTGACACGCCCGTCGCGCGCCGACCGGAACATGAGAATCATGTGCTGATATCGGTGATCCGTCGTTAATCTGGATCAACAAGTGATCGCGAGCACAGGAACAGATTCATTGCAGTAGCTGTGATGCGAATGTGGAAATAGTGCGATGTCGGCGTTGAGTGCAGGAGTTCTTCTTCATCGCCGTTGCCGTGCCGCGCGAGGAGCCGTTCTCGTTCATCCCGGGGGCTCTTGGGTCGGGCGAATGGCTATCTGGCAAGCCTGACCAGCAATCTGTTTGAAATGGAGTGGCTGCCCAGGTCCGGCAACCGCAAAGTGTCTCGGAGATCGATCGTGGTTGCTGGTTTGGTCGCCACGCTGCATTTGCCAAGATCATGAAGGCGCAGCGGTCGAGAGTTCTTTTGCAATCTTCGGCCCGCTGCCTCGTAAGAAGGCGGCGGGCCGAACGCATAGCGACAATTTCAATCGCCGTTCGGAGTCGGCGGCACCGGTTCCCAGGGTCCGTTGCACTGCTGGACATAGGGGTAATATCCGGGCGGATCCTCGCAGTAATACCAGTAATAAGCGGGCGCGCCGTACTCACCGTAGTAGTCATAGTAGTAAGTCGAGCCGACATAGCCCGGATAAGGGTAGATTGGCGCGGGATAGAAGAACCACAGCCCGTCTACGTACCACCACCACGCCAGATGGCCATCATGCCAGACGTGACGCCACTCGCCACCTCTCCAGGCGCGCAGATCGCCCGGCGCGAAATGTCCGAAGTCGCGGCCGCGGAAATTCCCGAAATGGCGGCTCGGCAACCCGCCACCGTGGCGCATCGCACCCCCCGGACGCGCATGGCCGGCATACGGTAGGTTCCCATGAAAGCCGGGCGGGGCGCTGTGGAAGCCATGCGGCGGCATGCTGTAACTGTGGCCGCCGTGCGGAGCGCGGCCATGCGGTCCGCCACCGTGTCCGGGGGGATCGGCTGCCAAGGCTGGCGCGGATAGCGCCAGCGCCGCGGCAAACACGGTACTGAGTCCAAGCTTCGACAGAAGCAACATGACACATCCTCCATTCCTGAATGCGTCTTCACCCCACCGCCATGAAGATTATCGCTGCAGCATTCGCGGCCATTGATTCAAAGCAAGTCCGGCCTGTGGAGTTCGGGCTGTTCCCGTCCATTGGCCGGGTGGCGGCCTACCAATTCGTTGACAATGAAAATATATAAGCAGTAGTGTCCGTTGCGCCGTCCCCTTAATGCCCAACAGGCCGGCCCCCCATCGCACAGGAGCTGCAATTGGCCTACGATCCTTCCCCGGATGATGCGCAGCGTATCGAAACGCTCATCGATATCGAACAGCGCCGCTTTCTCGAACGGCATCCCGTTTCGGCAGAGTGCTGGGCACGGGGGCGCCGCCACTTTCTCTATGGCGCGCCGTCGCACTGGATGCGTCGCTGGGCCGGCGGCTTTCCGCTCTACGTGCGCGAGGCGAAAGGCGCGCACCTTGTCGATGTGGACGGCCATTCGTATGCGGATTTCTGCCTCGGCGATACCGGTGGCATGTGCGGTCATGCTCCCGAGGCAGTGACACAGGCCGCCGCCCGCCAGCTTGCGCAGGGCGCCACCATGATGCTGCCGACGGAGGACAGCCTCTTCGTCGGCGAAGAACTGGCGCGCCGTTTCGGGTTGCCTTATTGGACGCTGACAACCTCGGCGACCGATGCCAACCGCGGTGCTGTCCGTTTCGCGCGCATGGTGACAGGGCGCGACAAGGTCTTGGTCTTCTCCGGCTGCTATCACGGCGGCATTGAAGAGGCGCATGTCGAGCTTCATGGGGGCGAGATGGGGCTGCGCAACATGATCCATGCCAACGGTCTGGACCATTCGCGGATTTCCAAGGTCGTGGAGTTCAATGACGGCGATGCGCTCGAGAGCGCACTGGCCGATGAAACCGTTGCCTGCGTGCTCATGGAACCGGTCATGACCAATTTCGGGATGATTCCGCCGATCGAAGGCTTCCATGCGCTGGTGCGGGCTGCCACGCGCAAAACCGGAACGCTGCTCATCATCGACGAGACGCACACGTTATCCGCCGGGGTAGGCGGATATACGCGGCTGCACGGCCTGGAACCCGATTTCTTCGTTGCCGGAAAGGCCATCGCCGGGGGAATACCAGCCGGGATTCTCGGCGTCTCGCAGGAGACGGCCGAGCGCATCTGGCAGAAAGTTCCTTTCGTCAACCCGCGCGAGCGGCAATCCGCGCACCTGGGCATCGGCGGAACACTCGCAGGAAATGCCTTGACCGTTGCCGCCATGCGCGCTGTTCTGGAGCATGTGCTGACTCCTGAAAATTACGCGCATATGACCGGCATGGCGGAAAAGCTGGCGGAAGAAGCCCGCGCGATTATCGCAGGAAACGCTCTGCCTTGGCATGTGGCGCAGACCGGCGCGCGCGCCGAGATCATGTTCGCGCCCAATCCGCCACGCAATGGCGCGGAGTTCCGTGCGGCACGGCGCGGCGACCTGGAAACATTGCTGCACGCCTTCTATCTCAACAACGGGATCGTGGTGACGCCGTTCCACACCATGTTCCTGATGTGCCCGGCTACCAGCGGCGAGGATGTGGCCAGCCATTCCGCTGTGCTGCGCGAATTCGTAAACTATATCGGTAAATCCGGTGTGAGTTGAATGTCATGAGGCATTTCGATCTTTCCGGCAGGGTTGCGCTCCTCACCGGCGGCGGTCGCGGCATCGGCGCGGCGATCGTCACGCGCTTCGCCGAAGCCGGTGCCACGGTCGTCATTGTCAACCGCACGCCGGAATACGCGCACGATCTGGCGACAGCGCTTTGTGCCCGCGGATTTGCGGCCGAGGCGCTGCCATTCGCGAGCACGGTGCGCGCGGACTTGGCGGCGCTGGTGAACGGCGTGGCTGAACGCCACGGCCGGCTTGACATCCTCGTCCACAATGCCGGCGGCTGCCCCTGGGCGACGCTGGAGGAATTGACCGAGGACAAGCTCGCCGCCGCGCTGGATATCAATCTGAACGCGTTCGTTTGGCTTGCGCAGGCCGCCGCCTTGCACATGAAGCGCGGCGGTTTCGGGCGTATTCTTGCCACCTCGTCGGTTTCGGCGCGCGTGGCGATGGCGGGTGGTGCGCATTATTCCGCCGCCAAGGCGGGGCTAAATGCCTTCATCCGCGGTGCGGCGTTCGAACTGGCGCGCGACGGTATCACCGTCAACGGCGTGGAACCGGGCTTCATCGCCAAACCGGACCGCGGCCGGATGGGATCGGATGCCGTGCGTGCGCGCATCGGCGCCTATACGCCGCTGGGCCACATGGGCGAGCCGGACGATGTCGCCTTCGCCATGCTTTATCTGGCCGCGCCAGAAGCGAAATACACGACCGGCCAGACCATCGTGGTGGACGGCGGCTCGACCCTGCCGGAAACCGGCTATGCAGTGGAAGCGCACTGGGGCCTCGATTGAGCGCATACCCCGAGCGCTGGAATGCGCTGGACAAATGCAATACGCTGAGGCTGAAGCAAGGGCGGTCGCGGCCGGTCTTGATTTGAGGCATTGTTCTGCAGGCACACTGTGCCGAAGGTGGCGCCGGCCGGCGCCGAGCGCGGAGGATGCCGCATGTCTCATGCAATTCGTTTCAACCTGAACGGAAATCCCGTTTCGCTGCCGGCGGGGAATAACCGCACGCTACTTTGGGCCTTGCGCACCGATACCGGCGTGACCGGCCCCAAATATGGCTGCGGCGAAGGGTTGTGCGGCGCCTGCACAGTGCTAGTGGACGGCAAGCCTGTGCGCTCTTGCAGTTTTCCCCTCAACGACGTCGTCGGTAAAAACGTCACGACCATCGAGGGCTTGGCAAAGAAGGGTGTTCTTCACCCTTTGCAGCAGGCCTTCATCGATCACGGCGCATTTCAGTGCGGTTATTGCACCTCGGGCATGTTGCTGACTGCCTATGCGCTGCTGCAGGAAAATCCGCATCCTTCGCGTGACGATATCGTCACCGGGCTGGATCACAATCTCTGCCGCTGCGGCGCGCACCAGCGCATTGTGGCGGCGGTGCAGACGGCGGCCAGGCAGGCAGGAGGCCGGCCATGACACAGATTGTCGAACCGAACCGGCGCGATCTTTTCAAGATCGCCGGCGGCGGCGTCGTAATCTTCTTCGGCCTGAAGCCACTGGCCGAGGCAGTGGCGCAGGACTGGCCGCGCTATCCGTCCGATTTCCATGCGTATCTGGCGATCGGTGCCGACGGGCGCGTTACTGTGTTTTCAGGCAAGATCGAGATGGGACAGGGCGTCCTCACCTCACAGGCCCAGATGGCGGCGGAAGAGCTTGGCGTGCCGTTGTCATCCGTCGACATGGTGCTGGGTGATACCGCGCGCTGCCCGTGGGACATGGGCACCTTCGGCTCGCTCACCACGCGCATGTTCGGCCCCCATCTGCGTACGGCGGCGGCAATGGCGCGCGGTGTACTTCTGGAGCTTGCAGCCACGCGGCTTGACGCTCCGGTGAACAGGCTGCGGGCGAAGGATGGCGTCATCGCCGTTATTGGCGCACCGGGCCGCATGGTGAGCTATGCCGCGCTGTCGCGGCAGGCCCGCATTGCCCGCGGCCTCGACAAGGCGCCGCCGCTACACACACCATCCGAATTCACGGTGATGGGCCGTTCGGCCAAGCGGCTGGACGGCGTGGAGAAGGTGACGGGCGCCGCGAAATACGCCGCCGATATCCGCCTGCCGGGCATGCTTTATGCCAGAATCCTGCGCCCGCCGCAGCACGACGCCACACTCAAGCGCGTTGATACCGCCGCAGCCGAGAAGCTGGCCGGTATTGTGGTGGTTCACAAGAAGGATTTGATCGCGGTTCTGCATGCCGATCCGGAAGTTGCCAGTGTGGCGCTTTCTAGGATCGTTACAGAATGGGATCAGCCGGCCTCCACGCTCGATCAGGACACGATCTTCGCGCATATCGAGGCTGCGGCCAAGGATGTACAGGTGCTCCAGAGCAAAGGCGACGTGACCCGCACCCGTGCGGCGCGAGCGTTCGATGTCACCTTCCACAAAGGTTATGTTGCCCATGCGCCGATTGAGCCGCATGCTGCGCTGGCGGAGGTGAAAGGCGGACACGCCACTATCTGGGCCTCCACCCAGACGCCGTTTCCTACCCGGGATGAGATCGCGAGGGCGCTGAACTTCAAGCCCGAAGCAGTGCGGGTAATCACGCCCTATGTGGGCGGTGGCTTCGGCGGCAAGAGCCGCAGCATCCAGGCTATCGAGGCCGCGCGTCTGGCGCAGGTCACGGGCAAGCCGGTGCAAGTGGAATGGACGCGGGCTGATGAGTTTTACAACGACACCTTCGATCCCGCAGCGGTGGTGAAAATCCGCTCAGGTCTAACGGACGCAAACCGCATCGCCTATTGGGATTACGAGGTCTTCGCCGCAGGCGGGCGGGCGGCGGAGATATTCTACGATATTCCCAATCTGCGCGTACGTTCCGCGGGCGGCATGTCGTACGAAGGTGCGGCAGCCAGGAAGGGGCTGCATCCCTTCGGCGTCGGGCCGTGGCGCGCGCCGGGCGCCAACATGAATATCTTTGCCGTGGAGTCGCAGATCGACACGCTGGCCGCCGCCGCCCATGCCGATCCGATGGCATTCCGTATGGCGCACCTTTCGGACCCGCGCATGCGCCGCGTCTTGCGGAGTTGCGCCGACGCATTCGGCTGGAAGCCTGCCGCGGGCCCGAGCGGGCGAGGCGTCGGCATGGCGCTCAGCAGCGATGCGGGCAGCTATGTGGCGACGATGGCCGAAGTGAAGGTGGACAAGCAAAGCGGCAAGGTTCACGTCGAGCGCATCACCTGCGCCATCGATATGGGCGTGGTCGTCAATCCCGAAGGTGCGCGCATGCAGACAGAAGGCTGCCTGACGATGGGGCTTGGCTACACCTTTGCAGAGGAGCTGCGCTTCAAGGGCGGCAGGATTCTCGACTCCAATTTTGACACCTATCACCTGCCGCGTTTCAGTTCGCTGCCGAAGATGATCGAAACGGTGCTGGTGAAGAACGATGCGCTGGCGCCGCAAGGCTGCGGCGAACCCGCGATCACGACCACCGGCGCGGTGATCGCCAATGCGGTGTTCGACGCCTGCGGCGCGCGCCTGACGCGCCTGCCCATGACGCCCGAGCGGGTGCGCGCGGCGCTCCTTGCGCAGGGAACATGATGCACACGTAGCAAGAAAAACGGGCCGGCGTACGTTACCGGCCCGTTGAAACGCGTATTTCGCGCCCTGTCAGAACGCCAGCGCCTTGGCCATCTTCACCAGTGGCACCTTGCGGATGGCGGCGAGCACATTGTCGGCCACCGGCCCATCCACTTCCACTAACGCGATGGCGTCGGCGCCCGGGGCCGCGCGGCCGAGATTGAAGTTGGCGATATTCACCGCCGCGTCGCCCAGCAGCGTGCCCAGCTTGCCGATGAAGCCCGGCTTGTCCTCATTCACGACATAGAGCATGTGCGGCGCGAACTCGGACTCCATGTTGATGTCCTTGATCTGGATGAGGCGCGGCCGCCCGTCGGAGAACACGGTGCCTGCCACGCGGCGCGTGGAGCCGCCGGCCAGCGTCACCGTGATCTTGACGTAGCCTTCATAGACACCTTCGCGCGGGCGGCGGGTTTCGCTGACCTTGATGCCGCGCTCCTTGGCGACCACGGGTGCGTTGACCATGTTCACTTCGGAAAGTGCCGGCCTCAGGATGCCCCAGAGCGCCGCTTGCGTCAGCGCGCGCTGGTTAAGTTCGGCGGCCGTGCCTTCGTACAGGATTTCGACAGTCTCGATGCTGCTATCGGTAACCTGTCCGGCAAAGGCGCCCAGCTTTTCGGCCAGCGAAATCCAGGGCCGCACCTTTTGCGCTTCTTCGGCGTTGATGGAGGGCATGTTGAGCGCGTTGACGATGGCGCCCGTGAGCAGATAGTCCGCGATCTGCTCGGCCACCTGCAGCGCCACGTTCTCCTGTGCTTCCACGGTGGAGGCGCCCAGATGCGGTGTGGCGATCACCTTCTCGTTGCCGAAGAGGATGTTGGACTTCGCCGGTTCTTCCGCGAAGACATCGAGCGCCGCCCCGGCAATATGGCCGGAATCGAGCGCCACTTTCAGCGCCGCTTCGTCCACCAGCCCGCCGCGGGCGCAATTGATGATGCGTGCGCCTTTCTTCATTTTATTGATCGCATCGGCGGAAATGATGTTTTTCGTCTCCGGCGTCAGCGGTGTATGCAGGGTGATGAAATCGGCGCGGGCGAGCAGATCGTTCAGTTCCACCTTCTCTACGCCCAGATCGGCGGCGCGCTCGGGCGACAGATAGGGATCGAACGCGGCCACGCGCATCTTCAGGCCCTTGGCGCGGTCGGCGACGATGGAGCCGATATTGCCGGCGCCGATCAGGCCCAGCACCTTGCCGTAAAGCTCGGTGCCCATGAAGCGATTCTTCTCCCACTTGCCGGCCTGGGTGGAGGCGTTGGCAGCCGGAAGATCGCGCGCCAGTGCCATCATCATCGCGATGGCATGCTCGGCGGTGGTGATGGAGTTGCCAAAGGGCGTGTTCATAACGATCACGCCGGCGGCGGTAGCGGCGGGAATGTCGACATTGTCCACGCCGATGCCGGCGCGGCCAACCACCTTCAGCTTCTTGGCCGCCTTCAGCACCTCGGCGGTGACCTTGGTGGCCGAACGGATGGCAAGGCCGTCATAATCGCCGATGATGGCGATGAGTTCGTCCTTGGAGAGGCCCGGCTTTACGTCCACCTCTACGCCGCGATCCTTGAAGATGGCGACCGCCGCGGGCGAGAGCTTGTCGGAAATCAGAACCTTGGGCATCGTTCAGCCCTCCTTCACTTGTGCATACGCCCAGTCGAGCCAGGGCATCAGGGCTTCGAGATCGGCGGTGTTCACCGTGGCGCCGCACCAGATGCGCAAGCCGGGGGGGGCGGAACGATAGGCACCGATATCGAGCGCCACGCCTTCCTTGTCGAGAATGCTTGCCAGTTTCTTCGCCGCGTCGGCCTGTGCTTCAGGCGTGAGCCCTGCGAACCAGGGATCGACGATCTTGAGACACACCGAGGTGTTGGAGCGCGAAGCCGCATCGTCCGCCAGGAAGTCGATCCATGCCGTCTTCTTCACGAAGGCGGAGACGGCGGCGAGGTTGGCATTGGAACGCGCGATCAGACCCTTGAGGCCGCCGATCTCCTCCGCCCATGTAAGCGCATCGAGGTAATCCTCCAGCGCCAGCATCGAGGGCGTGTTGATGGTCTCGCCCACGAAGATGCCTTCGTTGAGCTTGCCGCCCTTGGTCATGCGGAAGATTTTCGGCAGCGGCCAGTGCGGCGTGTAGGATTCAAGGCGTTTCACCGCATTGGGCGACAGCACCAGCATGCCGTGCGCCGCCTCGCCGCCCAGCACTTTCTGCCAGGAGAAGGTGACGACATCGAGCTTGTTCCACGGCAGATCCATCGCGAACGCCGCCGAGGTGGCATCGCAGATGGTCAGGCCCAGGCGGTCGTCGGCAATCCAGTCGCCATTGGGCACGCGCACGCCCGAGGTAGTGCCGTTCCACAGGAACACGACGTCGTGCTTGGGATTGGCCTGTTTCAAATCGGGAAGCGCGCCGTAGCCCGCTTTGTAGACCTGCGCGTCCTTCAGCTTGAGCTGCTTGACAGTGTCCGTCACCCAGTCTTCGCCGAAGCTTTCCCACGCGAACAGATCGACGGGGAGCGGCCCGAGCAACGACCACAGCGCCATCTCGACGGCGCCGGTATCGGACGCCGGCACGATGCCGATGCGATAATCCTCGGGAATGCCCAGGATTTTCCGGGTGCGATCGATCGCATCCTTGAGCTTGGTCTTGCCTGGTTTGGAGCGGTGGGAACGGCTCAGAAGCGCGCCGTTCAGGGCTTCAGGTGTCCAGCCCGGGCGCTTGGCGCAAGGTCCAGACGAAAAAAAAGGCCGTGCGGGGCGCACGGCCGGACGATTTCCGGTCATAGTCATTCCTTTCAGAATGATAGCACCTCGTTGGGGAGGCGTGGCCCACGGGCGATATAGGCTTTTCGGCCGGGCACGTCAATTGCGGCGTGGTGATGCAGCCGCCGTGCGCTATGCGCTCGCCTCGCTCGCCATTTGGCCGCGCTTTTCGGCCTGCGCATGCTTCATCTGCCGCTGCAGCTTGTCGAAGGCGCGCACTTCGATCTGGCGCACGCGCTCGCGGGAGACGCCGTATTTGTGCGACAGGGCTTCGAGCGTCTCCGGCTCGTCCTGCAGGCGGCGGGCGACGATGATCTCGCGCTCGCGTTCGGAAAGCTCGCCCAGCGCGGCGTCGAGCAGCGCCTTGCGCTCGCCCATCTCTTCGTTTTCGGCAAGGCGGGTTTCCTGATCCAGTTCCTCGTCCGCCAGCCAGTCCTGCCATTCGGCATCCGAATCGTTCTTCACCGGCACATTGAGCGAGGAGTCCGGCGAAGACAGGCGGCGATTCATGTCCACCACGTCTCGCTCCGAAACGCCCAGCCGGTCGGCCAGCTTGGCCACGTGCTCGGGTGTGAGATCGCCTTCCTCGATGGCGTCGATGTGGCTCTTGGCCTTGCGCAGATTGAAGAACAGCTTCTTCTGCGCCGCGGTGGTGCCGAGTTTTACCAGGCTCCATGAGCGCAGGATGTATTCCTGGATCGCGGCGCGGATCCACCACATGGCGTAGGTCGCCAGACGGAAGCCCTTGTCCGGTTCGAAGCGCTTGACCGCCTGCATCAGGCCGACATTGCCCTCGGCCACGATTTCGGACACCGGCAGGCCGTAGCCGCGATAGCCCATCGCGATCTTGGCCACCAGGCGCAGATGGCTGGTGACGAGCTTGCGCGCCGCCTGCGGGTCTTCGTGCTCGCGCCAGCGCTTGGCGAGCATGTACTCTTCTTCCGGCTTCAGAAGCGGGAATTTGCGAATTTCTGCGAGGTAGCGGGAAAGTCCGCCTTCGCCTTGCAGAGCGGGAAGTCCCGGGCTGCTCATGTCTCTGGCCCCCTTCGGCCGAGTTTGGTCTGCAGATGCCCCCAAGCGGCACCTTCAGCGTCCTGTTGCAGGGTACGCCCCGTAAACGGACCGTGGATAATAAAATTCCGGAAAAAGCCAGTCTCAATGATCTGAGCTAAGTATTCTCTTAAAAATTACAAGAGGCGCAGGGCGGCGACCAGCGTGGATAAATCGGCTGGCCAGGGCGATTCGAACCTCAGATTTTTATGCAGGGAGGGGTGCTGGAAGCCAAGCAGCCAGGCATGGAGTGCCTGGCGCGGGAATTCCGCCGCCGCGCCAAAGGCTTTTTCTTCTGCAGGAGTTTTCGGCCGGGGCGGGCGGCGGCTCTTGCCGTAGGTGGCATCTCCGATCAGCGGATGGCCCAGATGGGCCAGATGAACCCGGATCTGGTGGGTACGCCCGGTCTCCAGCCGGCATTCGATCAGGCTGGCAAAGGGCCGTTCCCTGGGGCCGAAGCGTTCGATCACCTTGTAACGGGTGCGGGCTTCCTTGCCCCCGCCGCGCAGCACGCCCATGCGCTTGCGGTCGAATGGGTTTCGGCCGATCTGCGTCTCGATCCGGCCCTCGGCGGTGCGAGGGGCACCCCAGACCACGGCATGATAGGCGCGCTCGATCGTGTGGGCGGCGAACTGCCTGGCGAGGCTGCGCATCGCCCGCTCGTTCTTGGCGGCGACGATCAGGCCGCTGGTATCCTTGTCCAGGCGGTGGACGATGCCCGGCCGCGCCACCCCGCCCACGCCCTGAAGGCTCGGCCCGCAATGGGCGATCAGGGCATTGACCAGCGTGCCGTCCAGATTGCCCGCCGCGGGATGAACGACGAGCCCGGCCGGCTTGTCGATCACGATCAGGTCCGCATCCTCATAGACGACTGACAGCGGAATCGCCTGTCCTGCCGGTTCGGCGGGCAGGGGAGGCGGCACCGC
This sequence comes from Alphaproteobacteria bacterium, assembly GCA_018971835.1. Taxonomy (GTDB): domain Bacteria; phylum Pseudomonadota; class Alphaproteobacteria; order Micropepsales; family Micropepsaceae; genus Rhizomicrobium. The sequence goes on along the minus strand of JAGWZW010000039.1, from coordinate 7,543 downwards.
GATCTCGTAGATCTCGCCCGGTTTGATTCTGCGATTGGCGTCTCCTATCGTCGCGCCGCCTTGGGCAACTGCGCCCGCCTCGATCAGGCTTTGCAGGCGCGAGCGGCTGAGGTCCGGCAGTTTCGTGGCCAGGAAGCGGTCGAGCCGCCAGCCCTTTTCGGCGTCGGTGGCGGCCACCCGGCGCAATGTTCCGTCTACGGAGGTTTTTTCGGTGTCAGACATTGGTGGTGATGTGGAGCGCCCGGCGGCCACAGTCAATGCGGGTGACGGGCGGGGGCCTGCCCACCGGCTGGTTCTGACGGTAGTGATCGCTCTGGGCATCCTCATCCTGATCGGCCTGGGGGCGCTGGTGGTGGGTGTGGCCATCAAGATGCGGGGGCATTCGGGCACCGCGTCGCCCGGGGCTGCGGCTTCCCTCGCCCTGCCGGCCGGCGCGCGGATCGAGAGTATGGAGGTTTCGGGCAACCGCCTGATCCTCCGGCTCAAGACCGATGCGGGCGAGGAAATCGACCTCGTCGATACCGACGACGGCCATGTCGTCTCACGCCTCAAGGCCGCACCACCGGACGTGCCCAGCGGCGCGCCGTGACCGTCGCGCTTATCCTTCCGGAAGCCTTGCGGGCCCAGCTCGCCGCCGAGGCCCGCGCTGCCTTCCCGGCGGAATGCTGCGGCCTGATCGAGGGACAGATCGAGGGTGAGGAGGCGGCGGCCGCTGCGCTGCATCCGACGAAAAATCTGGCCGCCGGGCCCGATCGGTTCGAGATCGACCCTGCCGAGCATGTCCGCCTGCTCCGGGCCTTGCGCGGCAGCGGGCGGGACATCATTGGCTGCTACCATTCCCACCCCAACGGACAGGCAGAGCCTTCGCCCCGCGACCGTGAGTCGGCGGCTGAAGCGGGTTTCGTCTGGCTGATCGTGGCGCTGACGGGCGAACGGATTCTCGTGCCCACGGCCTTTGTCTTTGCCGGCGGCGGCTTTCGGCCCCTGGTGCTTCGGCCCTGATCCTCGCTTGCCGCGCGCCGCGGGCCGCCGTATAAGCCGGGTTCCGCGCCGACGCTCCCATCGTCTAGCGGTTAGGACGCGGCCCTCTCAAGGCTGAAACAGGGGTTCGATTCCCCTTGGGAGCGCCAGTAAAATCAATAACTTACTTGCTAACAGCGTCCTTTCGTCTGATATATGTCCAATATCGAGTTATTTTGATTGCCTCTCACGCCAGCGCGGTTGAACAACACGATGGCTAGCACGCTATGGAGCTTTAACCAGCAGAGCCGACGTTACTGTTTTGTAGGGAAATCGCCATTTTGGTCCCTAGAAAGCACAAGAATTGCGCGCGCAACTCATTTTTGTTTACCCATACAAACCGCCTGAAATGCCGCGGCAAAATACGGCGCCATTCGAGCTTTGACGGCCTCGTAATCCGAAGATTTCGCCTTTCCAGAGGACAATCGATCAAGACGTCCGGTCTTCAGCCTGACCAAGCAAACTGAGGGATGTCGGGCCACATTCTGATCACGATTTTCGATGGCCGGCGGGGGGCTGCCATCGGCGAGCGTGACCGGTAGCGGGCTTCATTCTTCCAGCGGCTGTCGGAGGGTTGGCTTGGAGCGTTCCAGGCGGTCGATCAGTGCCTGGTAGTCCGCCTGGAACATGGGTTCGTAGGCGTCGGGGTGCTCGCGGGCGAAGTCGATGACCTTGCGATAATATTCGATTGCCTGGTCGGCGTTGCCGCGCATCTCATGCACGAGGCCGAGGCGGGCGTAGCCGTCGTGGACTTGGGGGAAGCGTTCGAGCAACGCCTGGGCGGCGTCTTCTGCTTCGTCGAGTCTACCGGCCTCGACGAGGTCGACGACGAGGTTGGAGGCGTCGACCATTTCGTCATAACAGTCGTCGCAGAGCTCGAGGTGATCATAGACGGCGTCATCATCGCCGATGCCGACGTCCGCCATGGCCAAGACCTGGCGTTCGAACTCTTCGTCTTTGGCCAGGCAACACCGCTTGTATTTCTTGCCACTGCCGCAAGGGCACGGTTCATTCCGACCGATTTTGGGCATTGGCTCAATCGCTGTGACGGACGGTTCCCTTGTATCAAGCACTGCTGGCGGACGCCAGATTCCATAGGCTACTTCTCGACATGGATGCCGATATCGCGGCGCGGTGCCGCGCGGGCAGATGCCCGTGCGGCGGCGCCTTGCATACGGCGATGTTCCGCCGCAAGCCGCGAGGCTGGCCCGCTGGCCTGGGCGATGCCTATGACCAGAGATACAGCTTCTGCTGCGCTGTGCGGGAGTGCCGCCAGCGCCTGACGCCGCCGAGCCTGCGCTTCCTCGGCCGCAGGGTCTACCTGGCCACCATCGTGACGTTGATCGGCGCCATGCAGAACGGCGTGACGGCGGCGCGTCTGCAGCGGCTATCGACGGCGCTCGGCATCGACCGGCGGACCTTGGGGCGCTGGCGCGCTTGGTGGTTGTCCATCTTTACCGCCACGCCGTTCTGGAAGATGGCGGCGGCAGCCTTTATGCCGCCGGCCGATCCGTCCCGGCTGCCGCTATCCCTGCTGGAGCGCTTCGCTGGTGGGCCCGAGGACCGGCTGATCGCGTGCTTGCGCTTCCTTGCGCCGCTCACCGGCGGCAGCGCATTGCGCCACGCATTCTGACGGAGGACGCCGATCCGCAGAAGACGCCCATAGGCCATCATCGCCGGCCTCCCTACCATCCACCGGTTCTCATCCAAGGAGGAATCGGCATTGACGCAACGACGAAGTTCCCGGGTTCATGAACGCTGGGCGCAGTTGCGCTTCTCGGTGATCGGCCAGTTGCTGGCGGCGCCACCGCAGAAGGGCGCCCTGGCGGCGGCGCTGGCCGAACTGGCGGCCCGCACCTGGTGCCATCCGACCACGGGCGCGCCGGTTCGCTTCGGCGCATCGACCATCGAACGCTGGTATTACCGGGCGCTACGCGAACGCCAGGACCCAGTCGGAATCTTACGCCGCAAGCGCCGCCGGGACGCCGGCCAACAGACGGCTATGAACGATGCCCTGCGCCAGGCGCTGTTCGCCCAATACGCGGCGCACAAGAGTTGGAGTGCCCAACTTCACCGCGACAACCTGGCCGTCTTGGTCGCGAAGCACTCCGAGTTCGGAGCGGCACCGTCCTATGCGACGGTGCGCCGTTTTTTGCGTGCCCACGGGTTGGTGAAGCACCGGCCACGGAGCGGGCGCCAGACCGCCGGCGCGCTGGCCGCCGAAGCGCGGCTGGAAGCACGCGAGGTGCGCAGTTACGAGGCCGAGCGCGTCAACGGCCTATGGCACTGGGACTTCCACCACGGCTCGCGCAAGGTGCTGACGTCCAGGGGCGAATGGCGGACGCCGCTGCTGCTCGGCATTCTCGATGACCGCTCGCGCCTGGCTTGCCATCTGCAGTGGTATTTGCACGAGACGGCGCAGAACGTCGCCCACGGCCTGATGCAGGCGCTGCAGAAGCGCGGCCTGCCGCGCGCCGCCATGAGCGACAACGGCACGGCCATGACCGCCGCCGAAATCACCCAGGGCCTGGGCCGGCTCGGCATCCTGCATGAGACGACGCTGCCTTATAGCCCTTACCAGAACGCCAAGCAGGAGACCTTCTGGGGGCCGGTCGAAGGGCGGCTGATGGCCATGCTGGAAAACGTTGCCGATTTGACCATGGCCCAACTCAACGAGGCGACCCAGGCCTGGGTCGAGTATGAGTATAATCGCAAGCTGCACTCCGAGATCGGTGTCGCGCCGGTCGAGCGCTTCCTCGCCGGTCCGGCGGTGACGCGCCCCTGTCCGGACAGCGCCGCGCTCAAGCTCGCCTTCACGCGGGCCGAACGGCGGACGCTGCGCAAGAGTGATGGCACCATCGTCATCGCGGGACGCCGCTTCGAGGTGCCGAACCGCTATCGTCATCTGACCACCCTGGAAGTGCGCTACGCCGACTGGGACCTGAGCCTCGTCCATCTGGTCGACGAACAGACCGGCACGGTGCTGTGCCGCCTGTTCCCGCAAGACAAGGCGGCCAATGCCAGCGGCCTGCGCCGCTCGCTAGAACCGATCGGCGCGGTGCCCATCGCCGTCAAGCCCGCGAGCGGCATGGCGCCGCTGCTCGCCGGCCTGATCGAACAGCGCGCCGCCAGCGGCCTGCCGCCGGCCTATCTGGTGAAGGACGAAGACCCATGAACCCCCGGCTTCAGGCTCTCTACGGCCTCAAGTGGAACCCCTTTGCCCCCGGCGTGCCGACCGAAGCCTTGCATGTCGGCCCGCGCCTCGACAGTTTCCGCCGGCGGATCCGCCAACTCGCCGCCGAAGGCGGCTTCGCCCTCGTCACCGGGGCACCCGGCACCGGCAAATCGGCGAGCTTGCGCATCGTGGCTTCCGATTGATTCCGATTTGATTCCGGACCAGCTTCACGAGCCAAGTCCTGAGAAACAACAAGCCCGTTATCTTTTTGAGATAACGGGCTTCATTTGGTTGCGGGGACCCGCAAACAACTACGATATAACTTTGAAACGAAAGGGTCCCGGGTAAGTCTGACATGGATGCGGTCGAGTTTTCCCGTGCCGACAAATTTTTGGATGCAGGGGTAGCGTAAGGCCTTTGTTCCGATTAGGCGGCTCGTCCTGCTTTACACCGGTCCAGATAATCTGCCCACCAGCACATCATCTTGCGGCGGTCTTGGAGCCACTCAGCTGAGTTGTATATGCCACGCACACTGCTATCGGAATGCGCTAGTTGTTGCTCGATCCAGTCCCGATTGAAATGATGTTCGTTCAAGACGGTTGATGCTGTTGCGCGGAATCCATGAATGGTTGCCCTGCTATGATATCCCATGCGGTAGAGAGCAAAGAGGAGGGTGTTTTCTGATATCACACCCGTTCGCGTTTGTGCCGGAAAAAGTACGCCCGATTTCCCGGAATAGCGTTTCAACTCGCGCAACGCGTCTACCGCTTGAGGCGCCAAAGGAACCAGATGCGGTCGCCGCATCTTCATTCGCTCTGCAGGGATACGCCACAGAGGTTCTCCTGCGTTGATGTTTTCGAACTCGTTCCATGTCGCAAACCTGAGTTCAACCGTCCGCACAAAGGTCAGTACCATCAGGTTCAAGCCCAGCCTTGTGGTCACATCGCCATCGTAAGTGTTGAGCTTGGCCATAAACTCGGAGAGCTCCGCTGACGGCAACGCCGCCCGTCGTTTGGCGGGGCCGCTCGGTTTCAAAGCCCCCTTCAAGTCGACAGTCGGATCCCGACCACATCTGGCCGTCGCGACGCCGTAGCGGAAAATAGCGCTTGCCATCTGCATGATGCGCTTTGCCATCTCAACAGCGCCGCGGCTCTCGATCGTGCGGATGGCACCCAACACTTCCAATGGTTCGATTTCCGCAATTGGCCGTCCGCCCAGTGCCGGAAGCAAATCGTCGTCAAGCCGGCTCTTCAACCGCGACGAGTAGCTTTCAACCCAACGGCCGCTATTGGCTTTGAACCATTCGTTGGCGACAGCCTCAAACGTATTTCCTGCGGCGATCGATCTCTTGTGGCGCTCGGACCTTCGCTCCGCCGCCGGGTCGGTACCGGCGAGCAGTTGGTCTCTGGCCGCATCCTTAGCCCGCCGAGCGCCGAGCAGTGACACCGCCGGATACGCCCCCAATGCCAGTGACTTCTGCTTGCCCTGAAATCGGTACGCCAATCGCCAGAGCTTTGAGCCATTTGGCGAGACGAGCACAAAGAGCCCCTCGCCGTCGCTGACCTTATAGGGGCTGCGATTCGGCTTCAGTGTCCGCAGCTTCGCGTCGGTGAGCGTCATGTTGGTATCACGCTCAAAAGTGTTGGTATCGAGGCTAAAATATACCAACAATTTTGCCGGGTGCCAACGGATACGGCCGGCAACCAGCGAATATATCCATTTGTAATTTCGTTGTTTTTTGAAAAACGCCGGACGCCAGCGGACGTCGATGAACAACCCCTGGTGGGCCCGGCAGGACTCGAAACTGCGACCAGACCGTCATGAGCGGTCTGTTCACAGGAGGAAAACGGCAGAAGACCTGAGTTTTGGGCTCAATTTTGGTGAATTTCGTTCAATGCACTTTCAACGGCTTAAGCAGAATTGCGTGCCGTTTGCGTGCCGCGGCGGCCACCAGAAAGGCCCCAGCGGTCACCGAATCCGCGCCGACTTACGGAGTTGCTCCGCGGATGATCTCCACCTTACGCCCTCGGCCGGGCGCCGCTTCCGCATCTTCGCAGTCGTGGACGACTTCAGCCGGGAATGCCTGGCGCTGGTGGCCGACACCTCGCTATCCGGCGCCCGTGTCGCCCGCGAGCTGGACAGCCTCATCGAGCAGCGCGGACGCACCCTGTCGATCGTCAGCAACAATGGCACCGAGCTGACCAGCATGGCAATCCTGCGCTGGTCCCAGGAGGTCCGCGCAGAGTGGCACTACATCGCGCCCGGCAAGCCGACCCAGAACGCCTTCATCGAGAGCTTCAACGGCAGGCTCCGCGACGAGCTGCGCAACGAGACCCTGTTCACGACGCTTGCCCAGGCCAGGACCGTGCTGGCTGAATGGCGGCAGGACTACAACACGGTCAGGCCGCACACGGAGCTCGGCGGCCTGACCCCGGCTGAGATTGCCCTCAGCACCCCATCAACCAAGGACCGCAAACCCCAAGGACTCTACTTCTGAACGCGATCAAATTGGGGACCACGGTAAGCATCCGGCGTAGGCCGCGGCGCGAGAGGTTTGATCGCCTGCACTTGGTCATCCAAGCAGCCAGGGGCTGGACCAACAGCCATCTTTACGAAATCCGCGCACGCGATACCGGCTGGGGCATTCCTGATCCGGACTGGCGCGATGGACCTCTTGATGCCCGCAAGGCCCGGCTGATCGAAGTGCTCGAAGATACCGGCGCCAAGACGCTGCACTACATCTACGACTTCGGCGACAATTGGGAACACACGATCAGGATCGAAAGGCTTTCCGATCCAGTCCCGGGCATTATCTATCCGCGCCTGATAGAAGCTTCGGGCCGCTGCCCGCCCGAGAATGTCGGCGGCTGGCCCGGCTACGAAGAGTTCCTTGCTGCCATGTCGGACCCAAACCACGAGCGCCATGCCGAGATGATCGAATGGACCGGCTTCAACCGCTACGATCCCAAAGACGTCGACTTCGAAGCCATCGACGCCGAACTCACCTACCTCGCTAAACGCTGGAATAGAAAGCCACGAACGAAAGCTGCCCGCTGTACATGAACCGCAGTCTTCACCGGATGGTTATGAGGCTCTGAAATTTTTTCCGCAGGTCTATCTGCCATGCCGCACGTCACCAGTCTTGCAGACGAAGCTGTTTGCATCCTTGACATCGCCTGCTCGGTAGCGGGCATATCGGGGATAGGGGCAGAGTGGTCGCGTCGTCTTGGGGAAAGCCATGCCATGGGCGACGATACGGTTTGGTGCCTTGCCCGCCTCGGCCCAATTCGTGATCGCGGACAGGGCGTCGAACTGATCGGTGGCCGGCCCGCCGCCGCAATGGTTCAT
>JAGWZW010000129.1 GCA_018971835.1 Alphaproteobacteria bacterium | reverse complement strand
CCTGGTGAAGTGGAAAGACGGCATCGTCAAAAAGCTGAACGCCGGCGTAGCCGCGCTCCTGAAGCGCGCGCATGTGCGCGTGATCGAAGGCTGGGCGGTGTTCACCGATGCCAAGACCTGCAAGGTCGAGACGAAGGACGGCCCGCGCACCATCGAAGCGGAGCATGTCATCCTCGCCACCGGCTCGAAGCCGGTGGAGCTGCCTTTCCTACCCTTTGGCGGCCCAGGGGGCGGCAAGGTGATCTCCTCCAGCGAAGCGCTCGACCTCGCCGAACTGCCGAAGACGCTGGTGGTGGTGGGCGCAGGCTATATCGGGCTCGAACTTGGCATTGCGTTCCGCAAGCTGGGCGCGGACGTGACGGTGGTGGAGGCGCTGGATCGCATTCTGCCGCTCTACGATGCCGAGCTGGTGGCGCCGGTGGCGAAGTGGCTGAAGCAGAATGGTGTCACCGTGCATCTCTCCGCCAAGGCGAAAGGTCTGGAGGGCGGGGCGCTGGCGGTCGAAACCGCGGACGGCAAGACGCTGAAGCTGGAAGCGGACAAGATATTGGTCACCGTCGGCCGCAAGCCCAACACCGAAGGCTGGGGCCTGGAGAATATGGCCGTGGACATGGCGGGCAGGTTCGTCAAGGTCGATGCGCGCTGCGCCACGGCGATGAAGGATGTCTGGGCCGTGGGCGATCTGGTCGGCGAGCCGATGCTGGAGCACAAGGCGGCGACGCAGGGCGAAATGGTGGCCGAGATCATCGCCGGCAAGAAGCGTCGCTTCGAGCCGGCTTCAATCCCCGCTGTCTGCTTCACCGAGCCGGAGATCGTTTCCGCCGGGCTGCTGCCGGAAGAGGCGGCGAAACATGGCGAGGTCGTCACCGGCCTGTTCCCCTTCCTCGCCAATGGCCGCGCGCTCAGCATGGATGCGGGCGAGGGCTTCGTGCGCGTGGTCGCCCGCAAGGATGATCACCGCATCCTCGGCATCCAGGCCGTCGGCGCGCATGTCAGCGAGCTTTCTGCCGAGTTTGCGCACGCGCTGGAAATGGGCGCGGTGCTGGAGGATATCGCCGGCACCATCCACGTGCATCCGACGCTCAGCGAAGCCTTCCACGAATCCGCGCTGCGTGCGCTGGGCCACGCGATTCACATTTGAATTTTGCAATTCACGCACCGTGGACAAGGCCATTCGTGCGCATGGCTGCCCTGCGTCCTGTCAAAATGCACTTTTGTCACCCGCGCGGGGTTTAGCCTGTCATCGTCATCTGCCACACTGGCCTTGACCGGCTGAACGCGCGCAACATCGGATTTGTGCGTGGCCCGCAGCTATGCGGAGAATATTCCGATGACCTATCCTGCCAAACGCCCGATCGGCGCGCCGGGGCGAGCCTTGTGCGAACGTTTTCATCGTGTGCGCGCCGATACCGAAAAGCTGGTCGCGCCGCTTTCGGCGGAAGACCAGAACCTGCAATCCATGCCGGATGCCAGCCCGGCCAAATGGCACCGCGCCCATACCACCTGGTTTTTCGAGACGTTCCTGTTGAAGCAGGAATCTGGCTATCGCGAGTTCGATCCGGGCTATTGCTACCTTTTCAATTCCTATTACGAGGCGGTGGGCGCGCGTCATCCGCGGCCGGCGCGCGGCCTGCTCTCGCGCCCCTCGGCCGAGGAGGTGGCGTGCTATCGCCGCCATGTCGATGCGGCGATGGAAGAGCTGCTGGCGCACCGCGGCGAGGAAATCGGGATCGCGTCGCTCGTTGAACTCGGCATCCAGCACGAGCAGCAGCATCAGGAACTCCTGCTTACCGACATTCTGCACGCTTTCGCGCAGAATCCGCTGTGCCCGGCCTATCATGAAACCGAGCCGGCCGGGCCGCGTGCGCCCGTGCCGCTCGAATTCATCCGCTTCGAAGGCGGCGAGGCGGAGATCGGCCACGACGGCGAGGGCTTTGGCTTCGACAATGAGGGCCCGCGCCACCGCGTGCTGCTGCGTCCCTTCGCCATCGCCAACCGCGCCGTCACCAACGGCGAATGGCTTCAGTTCATGGAAGCCGGCGGCTACCGCGAGCCGCGGCTGTGGCTGTCGGACGGCTGGACCGCCTGCCGTGCGGCCGGCTGGGATGCGCCGCTCTATTGGCAGATGCAGGACGGTACCTGGCAGCAGATGAGCCTCGCCGGCCTCAAGCCGCTCGATCTTGCCGCGCCGGTGGCGCATATCAGTTATTACGAGGCCGATGCCTTCGCGCGCTGGTGCGGCAAGCGCCTGCCCACCGAATTTGAATGGGAACATGCCGGCCGCCATTGCGGCCATACCGCCAATCTGCGTGACGACGCTTATCTGCGCCCGCGGGCGGCGCGCGGCGGCAAGGGCGTGCTGGCCCAGATGTATGGCGATGTGTGGGAATGGACGGCCAGCCCCTATTCGCCTTATCCCGGCTTCCGCGCCAGCGACGATGCCGTGGGCGAATACAACGGCAAGTTCATGATCAACCAGATGGTGCTGCGCGGCGGCTCCTGCGTCACGCCGGCCGATCACATCCGCGCCAGCTACCGCAATTTCTTCTATCCGCAGCAGCGCTGGCAGTTCTCGGGGCTCCGGCTGGCCGAGGATGCGCCGCGGTTCGGCGCGCGCGCGGGCGGCGCGGTGGTGCGCTATTCCGGCTTCCTGCGCGATGTGTGGTCGGGGCTCGCCCGTCCGCAGAAGCAGATACCCAGCAAGTATTTCTACGATGCCGAGGGGGCGCGGCTGTTTGATGCCATCTGCGAGCTGCCCGAATATTATCCCACGCGCACCGACATTGCGCTGCTCGGCGGGCTGGCCGGGGAACTAGCACAGATGACGGCGCCCGATACCGCGCTGGTCGAATTCGGCAGCGGCGCCTCCGTCAAGACGCGCATCCTGCTCGACGCCATCCCGGCCATCCGCACCTATGTGCCCATCGACATCCTCACCGATTATGTCGAGCAGGCCGAGCGCAGCTTCCGCGAGGCCTATCCGGCGCTGGAGATCGCGCCGATCGTGGCGGACTTCCTGCAGCCGGTGGCGCTGCCTACGGCGCTCGATCACCGGCCGCTGCTCGGCTTCTTCCCCGGCTCGACCATCGGCAATCTGGAGGAAGCCGATGCGCGGCGCTTCCTCGAACGGGCGCGCGCCACGCTGGGGCCGAAGGGCCGGCTGCTCATCGGCATCGATCTGGTCAAGGACGCGGAAACGCTGATCCGCGCCTATGACGATGCGGCTGGCGTCACCGCTGCCTTCAACAGGAATCTGCTCGCCCGCATCAATACCGAACTGCACGGCGATTTCGATCCCGAGCGCTTCGCGCATCGCGCGCTGTGGAACGGCGAACAGAGCCGTATCGAAATGCACCTGGTCTCGCGCGCGGAGCAGACCGTCACCGTTTCCGGCCGCGCCTTTCACTTCGCTGCCGGTGAAACCATCCACACCGAGAATTCGCACAAATACGAGGTGGCGCGCTTCGCCGAAATGGCGGCCGAGGCCGGCTGGACGCTCCTGCACCGCTGGGTCAGCGACAATCCGCGCTTCGCCGTGCTGCTGCTGGAATAGAGGCGCCGGCCGGGCGAATCCTGTAGGCTTCCCCGCGGGACGGGGCGCGATGGCGGAGATCGGGTATCTCAAAGGCTGGATCGGGCGCACGGAGCGCGCGGAGGACCGCGCGACGCCGTCGCCGCTCGCCGGCCTTGCCGCGCTGCTCGATCACCGTGAGCCGCCCTGGCGGGTGGGCGAGCTGCCGCCGCTGGCACACTGGCTTTATTTCCTGCCGCGGGCACCGCAATCCGAGCTGGATGCCGATGGCCATCCGCAGCGCGGCGGCTTCCTGCCGCCGGTGGATCTGCCGCAGCGGATGTATGCGGGCGCGCGTATTTCCTTTCACGCGCCCATTGCCGTCGATGCGAAGATGGAGCGCGTCTCCACCATTGCCGAGGTCGCGGAGAAGTGTGGCGCCAGCGGCCGCATGGTGTTCGTCACGGTGCGGCATGAGATTTTAGCCGCTGGTGCCCCGGCGCTGACGGAGGAGCAGGACGTCGTCTATCGCGAGGCCGGCAGCGGTGCGGCCGCGGCGGAGATCGAGGGGCGGTCGCCCGATAGCGTGCGCCGGATCGTGCCCGATCCAGTGCTGCTGTTCCGCTTTTCCGCGCTCACCTTCAATGCCCACCGCATCCATTACGACCGCGACTATGCCACCGCGGTCGAAGGCTATCCCGGCCTGGTCGTGCAGGGACCGCTGATCGCCACGCTGCTGCTGGATCATTTCCTGCGCGCGCATCCGGGCGCGGCGGTGCGGCGCTTTTCGTTCCGCGCGCGCCGGCCGCTGTTCGAAACGGCGCCCTTCGAACTGTGCCTCAGGCACCAGCCCGGCGGCGCCGGGCTGTGGGCGCGCGACGGCGCCGGTGCGGCGGCGATGACGGCGGAGGTGGAGGCGGGCTGAGGATCAGTCCTTGGCGCGCTCGACGTAGGAGCCGTCCTCGGTCATCACCACCACGCGCGTGCCGGTGGTGATGTGGGTCGGCACCATCGTGCGCACGCCGTTGGACAGCACCGCCGGCTTGAACGAACCTGAAGCGGTCTGGCCCTTCACCACCGGCTCGGTCTCCACCACCTCGAAGGTGGCGCGCTGCGGCAGTTCGATGGTGATCGGCGTGCCGTTGAACAGCGCCAGGCGTACTTCCATGTTTTCCAGGAGATAGGGCGCATAATCGCCGATAACCGATAGCGGCACATGCACCTGATCGAAAGTCTCCGGCTCCATGAAGACGTAATTGTCGCCGTCCTGATAGAGGTAGTTGTAAGTGCCCCAGTCGATGAAGGCCTTTTCCAGCGTGTCCGTGGTCTTGTAGCGCTCGTTGACCTTGTTGCCGTCGGAGATGCGGCGCATTTCGAGCTGGGTGACGGGCGTGCCCTTGCCGGGGTGGATGTTCTCGGCGGTGAGGACGACATAGAGCTTGCCGTCCTTCTCGATGACGTTGCCCTTGCGGACGTTGCTGGCAATAACGGCGACCACGGCGGACCTCTTGGATGGGACGCGGGGTCATAGCAGCCGCGCCAGCCAAGGCCAAGGGCCTCGATCAATCCGCCGCCAGCGCCGCCGCCAGCTCGCCCGGCGCCGAGAAATAGGGCGAATGATCGGCGGCAAGCTCCGTGATCCGCTCGCTGCCCTCGGCCATCCGGCGCTGCAGGGCGGGGGTGACGGCCCGGTCCTCGGTGCAGAGGACATAGCGGCGCGGCAGCCGGCCCCAGTTTCCGTCCGTGGTGGCGACGGCGGTGCGGAAGCCTGCCAGCCCCTCCGGCACCAGCAGCGCGCGGGCCAGAACCACTGCCTCGTCCGGGCTCTTGCCGAGCAGCACCGTCTTCAGCGCTTCCGGGTTCAGGGTCGCGGTCTTGCGGTCGGGCGCCACCATGATGGCCGGATTGAGCAGGGATTCGGTGTCGGCCGCGCCCAGTTTGCCCGTGTTCTCGCCGTTGCGGGGTACGAAGGCGGTGACGTAAATCAGGCGGCGCACCTTGTCCGGCCGCCGTTCCGCCGCCTGGGTGATGACGGTGCCGCCGAAGGAGTGACCCACCAGGATCACGGGCTCCGCCGCCGCGTCCAGCAGGGCGCAGATGCTCTCCGCCATGCCGTCGAGCGTGGTGTCGGCCGGCGGGGTGCGGTCCACGCCGTGGCCGGGCAGGTCGGGTGCCTGAACCTGGTGGCCCCGGGCCTCGAGCCGCGCAACCACCTTGTGCCAGCACCAGCCGCCGTGCCATGCCCCGTGGACGAGAATATAGGTGCTCATTGCCGCCCCCTGACTTCGCGGTGCGCACCCTAGCCGAAGGGGGAAACCGGAACCATGACCGAAAAGACCCATGCCCCGACACACGCCTCGCCCTGGTGGTCGGCCGGGCGCCATGCCGACCGCCGGCCCGCGCTGAGGGCGCGCGGGGCGATCAAGCGAGCGCTGGCCGGCTGGTTCGAGGCTCAGGGTTTTACCGAAGTGGAGTGCGGCGCGCTCGCCGTTTCGCCGGGCAACGAGGCGCACCTGCACGCCTTCGCCACCGAGCTGCTGACGCCGGGCGGCGAGCCGCGCCCGCTCTATCTGCACACCTCGCCCGAATTCGCGGCCAAGAAGCTGCTCGCCGCGGGGGAGACGAGGATTTTCGATTTCGCCCGCGTCTTCCGCAATCGCGAGCGCGGCGCGCTGCATGCGCCGGAATTCACCATGCTCGAATGGTATCGCGCGCGCGAGCCATACGAAGCGGTGATCCACGACACGCTGGCGATCCTGCGGCTGGCGGCGGACATCACCGGCATCGAAAAATTCGCCTTCCGCGGCCGGCAATGCGATCCGCGCGCGGATGCCGAGCGGTTGACGGTGGCCGAGGCTTTTGCGCGTTATGCCGGCATCGACCTCTTCGCCACGCTCAGCCGCGCCGGCGAAGGCGATCGCGACGCGCTGGCCGCGCAGGCGCCCAGCGCCGGCATCGCGGCGGCGGCGGACGATACGTGGTCCGATCTCTTCAGCAAAATTTTGGTGGCGAAAGTGGAGCCCGAACTGGGTAATGGCGCT
>JAGWZW010000038.1 GCA_018971835.1 Alphaproteobacteria bacterium | reverse complement strand
GACGATGACTCCGACGAGAACGGCGCCCGCCTGCCGCGCGTGAAGGAGAAGGAGCCGCTCGGCATCGAAGCGGTGCTGCCGGCGCAGCATTTCACCGAGCCGCCGCCGCGCTATTCGGAAGCCAGCCTGGTGCGCAAGCTGGAGGAACTGGGCATCGGCCGGCCCTCGACCTATGCCAGCATCCTTTCCACCTTGCGCGACCGCGCCTATGTGCGCATGGAGCGGGGCCGCTTCATCCCCGAGGACAAGGGACGGCTCGTCACCAGCTTCCTCTCCAGCTTCTTCGGGCACTATGTCGAGTACAGCTTCACCGCCGACCTGGAAGAGAAGCTCGACGAAGTCTCCGCCGGCGATCTGCCGTGGAAGCAGCTGCTGGCCGATTTCTGGCGCGACTTCTCCGCCGCCATTGCCGGCACCAAGGATCTGAAGATCTCCGACGTCATCACCACGCTGAACGACGCGCTGGGGCCGCATATCTTCCCCGAAGCCAAGCCCGGCGAAGACCCGCGCAAGTGCCCCGGCTGCGGCGAGGGCCAACTCAGCCTCAAGCTCGGCCGCTTCGGTGCCTTCATCGGCTGCTCGAACTATCCCGAATGCCGCTATACCCGCCGCCTGGGCCAGAGCGCCGAGGAAGCCGGCAGCAGCGAGCCCAAGGAACTGGGCCTTGATCCGGCAACCGGCGAAAAGGTTTCGCTGCGTTCCGGCCGCTTCGGGCCTTACGTGCAATTGGGCGAAGCCGAGAAACCCAAGCGCAGCGGCATTCCCAAGGGCATGGACCTTGCCGACGTCGATTTCGAATACGCGCTCAAGCTGCTGGCCCTGCCGCGCGAGGTGGGCCTGCATCCCGAGGACGGCAAGCCCATCACCGCCAATTTCGGCCGCTTCGGGCCTTACGTCTCGCACGCCGGGCAATATGCCTCGCTGGAAACGGCGGAGGATGTCTTCACCGTGGGCCTCAACCGCGCCGTGACGTTGCTGGCGGAAAAGAAAGCCAAGTCGCGCGCGCCCCGCGGGCCGGAAGCGCTCAAGGAACTGGGCACCCATGACGGCCACGCCATCAAGCTGATGCGCGGCCGCTATGGGCCCTACGTCACCGATGGCGACACCAACGCCACGGTGCCGAAGGACAACGATCCGCTCACGCTGACGCTGGAACAGGCGATCGCGCTGATCGCCGAGCGTGCGGCCAAGGGCGGCGGCAAAAAGAAGAAGCCGACGAAGAAAGCCAAGGCGGCAGAGAAGAAGCCCGCCGCCAAAGCCAAGGCCCCGGCGAAGAAAAAAGCTGCGCCCAAAAAGAAGGCCGCGCCCAAGGCGCCAAAAGCCAAAGCGGCAGCGGAAGGCAGGTGAACTTGGCGAAGCGGAAACAGGAGAAGAAACCTGACCCGCTCGACAAGGCGCGCGTGCTCGAAATCCTGTCTGCCGAGCCCGGCGCCACCAAGCGCGACATTGCCCGCAAGCTCGGCGTCAAGGGCGCGGACCGCATCGCGCTCAAGCGTATCCTGAAAGAACTGGAAGAAGACGGCGCCGTCGAACGCGGCAAGAAGAAGAGCTATGCCCGTGCCGGTGCGCTGCCGCCGGTGACAGTGCTCGAAATCACCGGGCAGGACAATGACGGCGAATTGCTGGCGCGGCCGCAGCGCTGGGAGGGCGAAGCCCCTCCGCCGCGCATCATCGTCATTCCCGGCCGCGACGAACGGGGCCCGGCGCTGGGCCGCGGCGAGCGCATCCTGGCACGGCTCACGGAAATTGCAGACGGTTTCGAGGCCCGCGTCATCAAGCGGCTGGGCGCCAGCGTGCATCGCGTGCTGGGCGTCTATCATGATGGCGCCCGCCAGGGCCGCATCGAGCCGATCGACCGCAAGAGCAAATACGAATTCGTGGTCGATCCGCGCGACCGCGGCGGCGCGGAATCGAACGAACTGGTGATGGCCGAGCCGTTGTCCGGCCGCGCCTCCGGCTTGCCGCGCGCCCGCGTGATCGAGCGGCTCGGCTCGATGTCCGAGCCCAAGGCCGTCAGCCTGATCGCCATCCATGCCCACGGCATTCCCACGGAGTTTCCGCAGGAAGCCATCACCGAAGCGGAACGCGCGAAGCCCGTCGGCGCCCGCGGACGCGAGGATTTGCGCAAAATACCGCTCGTCACCATCGATCCCGAAGACGCCCGCGATCACGACGATGCGGTGTGGGCCGGGCCGGACGACGACACGAACAACAAGGGTGGGCATGTCGTGATCGTCGCCATCGCCGATGTCGCGCATTACGTGACGCACGGCTCGGCGCTGGACCGCGAGGCCTACAAGCGCGGCAACTCCGCTTATTTTCCGGACCGCGTGGTGCCGATGCTGCCCGATGCGCTGTCCGGCGATCTGTGCTCGCTGCATGAGAATGTGGACCGGCCCTGTCTGGCCGTGCGCATGGTGTTCGATGCCGACGGCAACAAGCGCCGCCACGAATTTTTGCGCGGGCTGATGCGTTCGGCCAAGTCGCTGACTTACGCCCAGGCGCAGCGCGCCTTCGAGGGCAAGCCGGATGCCGAGACGAAGGATGTCGCCCCGGCGCTTCGGCACTTGTGGAATGCCTATCGCGCGATGGCCAAGGCGCGCGACAAACGCGATCCGCTCGACCTCGACCTGCCGGAGCGGCGCATCGTCATCGGCGACAATGGCAAGATCGCGTCCATCGGCTTCCGCGAGCGCCTCGAATCCATGCGCCTGATTGAGGAGTGCATGATCCAGGCCAATGTCGCCGCCGCCGAGACGCTGGAGAAGCACCGCCTGCCGCCGATCTACCGCATCCACGAGGCGCCGTCGAAGGAGAAGCTCTATGCCTTCTCCGATTATCTCGGCACCATCGGCATTGCCTTTGCCAAGGGCCAGGTGGTGAAGCCCGGCACCTTCAATCGCATCCTGCAGCGCGCCAAGGGCGGGACGCACGAAGCGGTGATGAACGACGTCGTGCTGCGCACGCAGAGCCAGGCCGTCTATGCGCCCGACAATGCCGGCCATTTCGGCCTCAACCTGGCGCGCTATGCGCACTTCACCTCGCCCATCCGCCGCTATGCCGATCTCATGGTGCATCGCGCGCTGATCCGCGCGCTCAAGTTCGGCAAGGACGGTCTGGCCGACAAGGAGATCGCGAAGCTGGGCGAGATCGCCGAGCACATCTCCATGACCGAACGCCGCGCGATGGCGGCCGAGCGCGATTCCACGGATCGCTACGTCGCCGCTTTCATGGAGGACCGCATCGGCGCCAGTTTCTCCGGCCGCATCACCGGCGTGACGCGCTTCGGCCTGTTCGTGCGACTCGCTGAAACCGGCGCGGAAGGCTTGATCCCTGCCCGCTCGCTCGGCTTCGAATATTTCCGTCACGACGAAAAGAAGCACGCGCTGATCGGCGACCGCACCGGCACGGCCTATCGCCTGGGCGACGAACTTGTGGTGCGGCTGATGGAAGCGGCGCCGCTCACCGGCGGCCTGCGCTTCGAAGTGATCGATGCGAACGCGCCGCCTGCGCGCAAACCATCCCCAAAGCCCAGGGGAAAAATCCGCAACGCCTCTCGCGCCCAACGGCCGCCCCGGTCTAGATAGTGCAATGCGCGCGACCAACCACACCGCCATGTTCGACGAGGACGGGGCCATCGTCCGCAACACCTCGCGCCCCAAGGACGCGGCGACGCTGATCCTGGTGCGCCGCGATGCGAAAGCGCCGCGCATTCTCATGGGCCGGCGCCACGACAGCATGGCCTTCCATCCCGGCAAATACGTCTTTCCGGGCGGCCGCATGGATCCTTGCGACCAGCGCATCGCCGCCGGCGGAGAATTGAAGCGGGCGGTGATGGAAAAACTGGCGCGAGATATCTCGCCGTCGCGGGCGCGCGGGCTGGCGCTGGCCGCCGTGCGCGAAACCTTCGAGGAAACCGGCGTGCTGGTCGGCACGCGGGCGCAAAAGGCGCCGCATACGCGCGCAGCGGGCTGGGCGCGCTTCTTTGCCCACGGCGTCGTGCCGGAACTTCAGCACCTCGAGTACATCGGCCGCGCCATCACGCCGCCGAACCGCCCGCGCCGCTTCGATGCGCGCTTCTTCATGGCCGATGCGGACGCCGTCGCGCTCACCCTCGATCACACCGGCACGGACGAATTGCTGGAAGCCTGCTGGGTGACGTTCGCCGAAGCGCGCGCGCTCGACCTGCCCACCATCACCCGGCGCATGGTCGCCGAAGCCGAGGCGCGCATCGGCAGTTCCGGCGCGGTGCATCCGGTGCCGTTCTTCTATTTCCGCCACGGCAAAGCCTTCATGGACCTGCTGTGAGCGCAGCGCCCGGGCACAGAGCGAGCCTTGCCGCCATCCTTTCAGCCTGCACCGCCTATGGCATCGGCATGGGCCTGACCTTGCCGCTGCTCAGCCTGGTGCTGGAGCGCATGGGCGTCACCGGCAGCATGAACGGGCTCAATCTGGCGACCGCGGGCCTGGCGGCGCTGGTGGTCACGCCCTACGTGCCGCACTGGATCAAGGTGCTGGGCGCGGCCAAGCTGCTGGCGTTGTCGCTGGCCGGTTCGGCGGTGTGCCTGCTGGTGCTCTATGAGGTGCCGAGCCTGTGGCTGTGGTTCCCGGTGCGCTTTGTGCTCTCCGCGGCGCTCAATGGCCTGTTCGTCGCCACCGAGTTCTGGATCAACCGCCTGGCGGACGAAAGCAATCGCGGCCGCTATGTGGCACTCTATTCCATCTGCCTGGCCGGCAGCTTCGGCGTCGGGCCGCTGGTGCTGCAAGTCATCGGCACGCGCGGCATTGCGCCCTTCCTGGCTGGAACCGGCATGTTGATCCTGGCGATGGTGCCGGTGCTGCTGGCGCGCAAGACCGCGCCGCGCATCGAGGAAGGGGAGCATGGCTCGGTGCTGTCCGTGCTGCGCTTCGCGCCGGCGGCCTTTGCGGCGGCCGCGGTGTTCGGCGCCATCGATGCGGGGATGGCCGGGCTGCTGCCGGTCTATGCCGTGCGGCTGGGCTACAGCGAGGGTCACGCCGCGCTGGCCGTGACGGCGATGGCCGGCGGCAGCATCCTGTTCCAGTACCCGATCGGCTGGCTGGCCGATCACATGGCAAGGCGCCACCTGCTGGCGCTTTGTGCGCTGGCGGGCGTGCTCGGCGCCGTGGTCCTGCCCTTTGCGGCCTACACGCCGGCGTTGTTCTATCTGGACCTGTTTTTCGCCGGCGGGCTGGTGCTGGGGATCTATTCGGTCGGCCTCACCCTGCTGGGAGAACGCTTCAAGGGCGCCAGCCTAGCCACCGCCAACGCCGGTTTCGTCATGGCCTATTGCCTGGGAATGCTGGTGGGCCCAGCGGCCGAGGGCTGGGCGCTGGACGCCTGGGATCCCCACGGGCTGGCAGTCGTCTTCGGGCTTATCTGCCTGGGATATCTGGTATTTCTTCTAGTGCCGCGAGCGGCGAAACCCCTGCCTTGACTTCCGGCGCCGGGTCAGTAGTTTACCGGCCCTTCGACGGATTTTTCGAGAAAGAGCAGCGTCATGGCGAAGCCCACCACAGCCAAGATCAGACTGAACAGCACCGAGTCGGGCTACTTCTATGTGACCAAGAAGAACACCCGCACCATGACCGAGAAGTTCACCTGCAAGAAGTACGATCCGGTGCTGCGCAAGCACGTGGAATTCAAGGAAGGCAAGATCAAGTAGGATCGCCCTTCCTCGCGACGGTTTCGAACCCCGCCCCGCGTTTCCGCCGGGCGGGGTTTTTGATTCAGCGGCCGAGCGCCGCTTCTACACCTGCGACGAAATCTCCGATGTGCTTGAGATAGACGGGCACCAGGCCGCTTTCGAAACCGTGACCCATGCCGGGCACCATCACCAGCTTGCTGCCGGGGATGCTGGCGGCGGTATCCTCGCCGCAGGCCGGCGGCAGCAGCGGATCCTCGGCGCCGTGGAGCACCAGCGTCGGCGCCGTGATGGTCTTGAGCAGGTCGTTGCGCGGCAGGGCCGTCCAGATTGCCAGCATCTGCCGGCTGATGCCGTCGGGATCATAGGGCGCCCGGTCGACCTCGCGCGCGACGATGGCGCGCAAATCTGCCTCGCTCTCGCGATAGCCGGGGCTGCCGATGACCTGCCAGACCTTCATGCCCGCGGCGATGCGGTCTTCCCGCGAATCGCTGGCGGGCGGCGTGGTGAGCGCGGCCAATACCTCGGGCGCGGCCTGTGGCAGGTCGCGGCGGCCGCTGGTGGACATGATCGAAACCAGGCTGCGGGCGGCTGCAGGATATTGCGCGGCCACGATCTGCGCGATCATCCCGCCCATCGAAGCGCCGACGACATGGGCGCTGCCGATATCCAGCGCCTTCAGCACGCCCACGGCGTCGGCGGCCATGTCGGCCAGCGTATAGGGCACCGCGGCCGACGCGCCGCTTGCCAGCTTTGCCATCACGCCGGGAATATCGGGCGCGCCGAGGTGGCTGAGATGGCTGGACTTGCCGACGTCGCGATTGTCGAAGCGAACGACGCGGAAGCCCTTCCCTGCCAGCCCCTCGCACAGAGCTGTGGGCCACATCGTCATCTGGGCCGAGAAACCCATGATGAGCAGGATGGCGGGATCGCTTTCCCGCCCGAAGCTCTCGTACTCGAAGGCGAGACCGTTGGCGTTCAGTTGCGGCATGGTCCGGATATCCTCCCGTTCTTTGGCCCTTGTTTTTTGCGGTTCTCCCGGCCAACTCTAGCAGACGGGCAGCAGCTGTTGACAAGGTGTCAGGACAGACCTACCCCTCATTTCGATCCTCATGCGCCGCGATCCTGCCCGTCTCGCCAATGAAGACTTCGATCTGCTCGTCATCGGCGGCGGGGTGACGGGCGCCTGCGTGGCGCGCGACGCGGCCCTGCGCGGGCTCAAGGTGGCGCTGGTCGAGAAGAACGACTTTGCCCATGCCACCAGCGCCCATAACTCCAAGCTGATTCACGGCGGCCTGCGCTACCTGAAAAACTTCGAACTCAGGCTGGTGCGCGAATCCCTACGAGCCCGGCGCATCTGGCAGAAGATTGCGCCGCACCTGGTACGGCCGCTGCCGTTCCTGATCCCGTTCTACAATTCCGGCTGGGCGGAGCGTGCGGTGCTGGGCGCCGGCCTTTCGCTCTACGACCTGCTGTCCTACGACCGCGGCTGGCTGGACGACCCGGACCAGCGCCTGCCCGGTCATTCCTCGCTGGGCACCGCCAAGGCCGCGGAACTGGAGCCTGCGCTGGCGGCCGATGGCTTTCAGGGTGCGCTGCTCTATTACGACGCACAAATGTATGCGCCCGAACGGCTGGCGCTGGAGAATCTCGCTTCGGCCTGCATGCACGATGCGGTTTGCGTCAACCACGTTGCCGCCGAGAACCTGCTGATCCGCGAAGGCCGCGTCGAAGGCGCACAGCTTGCCGACCGCTTCGGCGGCGCCAAATTCGACGTCCGCGCCAAACTGACGTTGCTCGCCACCGGGCCCTGGTCGGACCTCTTCCTGGAGCAGGCGCTGGGCAAGCCGGCGAAGCACAAGCTCGTCCGCTCCAAGGGCATCCACCTGATCGTCCCGGCGATGACCCGCAATCACGCGCTGACGGTGGCGGCCAAGCACGGGCATTTCTTTATCCTGCCGTGGCGCGGCCATTCGCTGCTGGGCACCACCGATACCCGGTTCACGCTGCCGCCCGACCAGGCGGGCGTGACGGAATCCGACATCGAAAGCTTCCTTGCCTTCATCAACGCGCATCTGCCCGTCGCTGATCTCAAACGCAGCGACGTCGAACATTTCTACGCCGGGCTCAGGCCGCTGGTGGACGACGGTTCGGGCGACACCTATGGCGCCAGCCGCCGCTCGGAACTGATCGACCACGGCAAGAGCGACGGGCTGGACGGCCTTTACTCCGCCGTCGGCGGCAAATGGACGACCTCGCGCGAGCTGGCCCAAAGCGTCACCGATACCATCGTCGCCAAGCTGGGCGCGACGGCCTTGCCCTGCACCACGGCGCGCATGCGCCTGCCCGGCGGCTGGATCGACAATTTCGCCAACCTCGTCGCGCGCGCCCGGCACGCCCAGCCCGACCTCGCAGTCGAGCATCTGCTCAGGCTTTACGGTACGCGCCTGACCAAGGTGCTCGAACTGGCGAGCGATCCGGCATTGCGCCGTCCGCTATCGGCGTCCGGCGACATCGGCGCGCAGGTGCTCTATGCTGTGCGCGAGGAAATGGCCATGACGCTGGAAGACGTGGTGATGCGCCGCACCGGCATCGGGCAACTGGGCGATCCCGGCGCAGAGGCAATCAACAGCGTGGCCGACCTGATGGCGGGCGAACTGGGTTGGGACCGGGCAAGGCGCGATGCCGAAATCGTCGCGCTGGCCAAGAACTTCCGCACCCGGCCGGAGGCGGAGGGCGCATGAGCGCCTTCGTGGTGGTCAATTTGCGCTCGGGCGGCGGGCGCACCGCGCGCGAATGGCCTTTCATCGAGAAAAGCCTCAAGACCCTTTATCCCGGTATGGCCGTGGCGATAACCGGCCATCCCGGCCAAGCCACGACGCTGGTGCGCGCAGCGCTCTCCGAAGGCCACGAAGAGATCATCGCGGTGGGCGGCGACGGCACCATCAACGAAGCCGTCAACGGCTTCTTCGACGCCAACGGCCTCATCGCGCCCGATGCCGTCCTGAGTTTCGTGACCAGCGGCACCGGCGGCGACTTGCGCAAGAGCTTCGGCATCGAGGCCGGCCCCGAAGCCGCCCTGGCACGGCTGAAAAACGCGCGGGCGCGGCGCATCGATATCGGTCGCGTCAGCTGCCTCTCGCGCCAGGGCGAGCCGGTGGTGCGCTATTTCGCCAACATCGCGTCGATCGGCCTCTCCGGCGTCATCGTGGACAAGGTCAATCGCGCGCGTATCGCCAAGCTGTTCGGCGGCTCTTTCGCCTTCGCCTTTCATTCGGCGCTGGCCATGCTCTCCTATCGCGAGCGGCCGGTGCGCCTGCGCATCGACCAGCATTACGACGAGATCACCGCCGTCTCGACGCTGGCGGTGGCCAACGGCCAGTATTTCGGCGGCGGCATGCGCGTGGCGCCGCACGCCCAGCCCGACGACGGCGTCTTCGACATCATCGTCATGGGCGGCACGACCAAGCGCAAGGCGCTGGCCGACATGAAGCTGATCTACAGCGGCGAGCACCTGAAGAACCCGGCCGTGCGCGAGTTGCGCGGCCTCAAGGTGACGGCCGCGCCGGTCGCCGAAACCGGCGGCCATCCCGTCCTGATTGAAGTGGACGGCGAAAGCGCGGGCCAGTTGCCGGCGACATTTGAAATCCTGCCGCGCGCGCTCGTGCTGCGCTGCTGAGGAAGAGGAACCAGCCCATGAGTTTCGACCACAGCAAGCTGCGCTGGAACGGCTGGGGCCTTGCCGCTCACAAGGACGCGGTGGCGGCCGACGAGGCGGTCTGGAACTGGCTGGCCGAACGGCTCGGCATGCCCAGCCTGCTGGCGACGCCTGCGCGCCCGCTGGAGGAGATTGCCCTGCCGGTGCCACGCCTCAGCGAGCAGGACCGTGCGGCGCTGACCGCGATCGTGGGCGCCGAGCGCATACTGGAAGACGATTACGCCCGCGCCTATCACGCGCGCGGCAAGAGCTATCACGATCTGCTGCATCTTCGCGCCGGCGATCTTTCCTGCGCGCCCGATGCGGTGGTCTGCCCGCGCGGCGGCGAGGAAGTCGGGGCGATTCTGAGATTTGCCGATGCGCAGGGCATCGCGGTGGTGCCCTATGGCGGTGGCTCCAGTGTGGTGGGCGGCGTAACGGCGGAGAAAGGGCCGCTCCGCGCGGTGATCTCGCTGGATCTTTCCGGCCTCGACCGGCTGATCGATATCGACCCGGTGTCGCAGACCGCCACCCTCGAAGCCGGCATTTCCGGCCCGGCGCTGGAAAAGGCACTGGCGGCCAAAGGTATGACGCTCGGCCATTATCCGCAGAGCTTCGAATTCTCCACGCTGGGCGGCTGGATCAGCCACCGCGGCGCCGGGCAGGCTTCGAGCCGCTACGGCCGCGCCGAGGACTGGCTTGTCTCAGTCAAGCTGGCCACGCCGAGGGGCCTGCTGGCGACCGAGGACTTTCCCGCTTCGGCGGCAGGCCCGCGGCTCACCGATCTCGTTGTCGGCGCGGAGGGACAATTCGGCATCGTCACGGAGGCCACGGTGCGCGTGCATCCGGTGCCGGCGGTGCGCGATTATCGCGGCTTCCTGTTCCACGACTTCGCCGGCGGCGCGGCTGCCATTCGCGAGGCGGTGCAGGCGGAACTGCCCGTCGCAATGCTGCGTCTGTCGGACGCCGGTGAAACAGGATTCTATCGCACCTTCTCAGGGCTCGGAAAACGCAAGGGGCTCAAGGACTGGATCGAGGGCCGCGTGCTTTCGATGCGCGGCTTCGATGCCAACATGGCGGCGATGATCGTGGGGCTGGAAGGCGACGCCGGCACCGTGGCCTATGCCAGGCAGCACGTCGAGGCGATCGCCAAACGGCTGGGCGCCATGCCGCTCGGCACGGGCGCCGGCAAGCGCTGGCTCGCCGGCCGTTTTCACGGCCCCTATTTACGCGATCCGCTGCTCGAGCGCGGCGTGGGCGTCGATACGCTCGAAACCGCGACGAGCTGGAGCAAGCTGGACGGGCTCTACGCCGCGGTGAAGACGGCTCTCGAAACCAGCATCGCCGACACCGCACCGCGGCCGGGCGCGCGCGGCATCGTGATGTGCCATATCAGCCATTCCTATCGCGACGGGGCCAGCCTCTATTTCACCCATATCTTCCCGCGCACGCTGGACGGTGAAATCACCCAGTGGCAGGCGATCAAGAAGGCCGCCGGCGACGCCGTCGCCGCGAACGGCGGCACCATCAGCCATCATCACGGCGTGGGCGAAGACCATTTGCCGTGGATCGCCGCCGAGAAAGGCGCGCTTGGCGTCGAAGTCCTGCGCGCCATCAAGGATACGCTCGATCCCAAAGGCATCCTCAATCCCGGCAAGCTGATCCCGCGCTGAGCGTCGTTCGAACGCTCAGCCTTCCAGCGCCGCTTTGAGCGCAGCGGCAATGTCCTGCAGCGCCTCGCGCCCGCGCGGCACCACCGCGTGCATCATGACGAAGTCGTGCACCATGTCGGGATGATCCGCCACAGTGACGGGAACGCCCGCGGCCCGCATCTTCGTGGCATAGGCAAGACCTTCGTCGTACAACGGATCAAACCCGGCCAGCAGCATATAGGCAGGCGGCAACCCGCTGACATCCGCAGCCCTGAGCGGCGAGAGGCGCGGATCGTTCGGATCGGCACCTTCGGGCACATAATGGCCGTAGAACCACTGCATCCCGGCCCGCTCCAGGAAATAGCCTTCGGCGAATTTTCGCATCGAGCCCGTGTCCTCGCCGATCTGTGTCGCCGGGCAGATCAGCAGTTGGAACAGCAGACGCGGCCCGACATTGGCCTTCGCCGTCTGGGCCACGACCGCCGCCAGCGCGCCGCCTGCCGAATCGCCGCCCACCGCTATCCGGTTGGCATCGACGCCGAGCACCGAGGCATTGGCCTCCACCCAGTTCACCGCCGCGACGGCATCGTTCACCGCCGCGGGGAACTTGTGTTCGGGCGCCAACCGGTAATCGACGGCGATCACGCGCACGCCCGCTTCGTTGGCGAGGATGCGGCAGATGCCGTCGTGACTGTCCAGATCACCGATCACCCAGCCGCCGCCATGATAAAAGACCAGGGCCGGCAGCACCTTGCCGCCTGCCGCCACCGGCGTGTAGACGCGCAAGGCGATCTCGCCGGCCTCGCCTGGCATGGCAATGTCTTCGACCTTACCGATGGGCACATCGCGGGGCGCCATCACCGCCGACATGGCCGACATCATTTCGCGCGCCTGAGCAGGTTCCATCTCGTGGATAGGCGGACGCGGCTCGGCCGCCATCTGGTCAAGCAGAGCCTTCAGGATCGGATCCAATGGCATGCGTCGTCCTCGGGATTGCCCGGAATTTTGCGCATGCGCGACAAGCCTGCGCAAGGCGTGATGCGCGAACTGTTCTTGCGTCGCAAATATTAGTGGATCGTGATAGGCGCGTCGGGATCGAGGCGATTTTGGGCGATATCGTCCAGCAATACCACCATCGCCTGCCAGAAACAGGCACGGTCGGCAATGCCAGAGGACTCGAATTCCACCACCGCGCGGCGCGCAAATTCCAGCGCCCGGGCGCCGTGCTCCAGCGCCAGTTCGGCAGCCAATTGATAAAGATCCCCGGCTCGCATGGACCGCGCCCGTTTGCACTCGCCGGCAAACAGAACACGGGAGCGGTAAGCATCGCGTTAAACGTCCGCCAACCAAAAACCGAAAAAATCACCGGCCCGTTGGCGGCATTTGCGGCGAAAGGCCCATCCCCGGAGAGGACCGAGTGAATAATTATACCTTTGTGTACAGGTGCTTAAGAGAAATATTGCCCAATTGCCGGTCTGCTGCAAGAATAACTACACTTTCGATGCGTTGTTCGATATAAATCCCGAAATGGTTTTGGATTTTGTCCGGGGCAACCCGGCGGGGACAGTGCAGGATGGGCGGCAAGAGCGTCCTTCTCATCATCGGCGGCGGCATCGCGGCTTACAAGTCTTTGGAGTTGATCCGCCGCCTTAAGGAGCGTGGCATCGCCACGCGCGCCATCCTGACCAGGGCGGGCGCCCAGTTCGTCACACCGCTTTCGGTTTCCGCGCTCACCGGCGAAAAGGTGTTCGACGATCTGTTCAGCCTCACCGATGAAGCGGAGATGGGGCACATCCAGTTGTCGCGCGCGGCCGATCTGGTGGTGGTGGCGCCGGCCACTGCGGACCTGATGGCGAAACTGGCGAACGGCCTGGCCAACGACCTCGCCTCCACCGCGCTGCTCGCCACCGACAAGAAAGTGCTGATGGCGCCGGCGATGAATGTGCGCATGTGGAACCATGCCTCCACGCAGCGCAATCTCGTCACGCTTCGGAAAGACGGCGTGCTGTTTGTCGGCCCCAACGCGGGCGAGATGGCCTGCGGCGAATTCGGTCCTGGCCGCATGGCCGAGCCGCTGGAAATCGCCGCCGCCATCGAAGCGGCGCTTGCCGCGGCGGTCGAAGGCCCGCTTGCCGGCATCACGGCGCTGGTCACCGCGGGGCCGACGCACGAACCGCTCGATCCCGTGCGCTACATCGCCAACCGCTCCTCCGGCAAGCAGGGCTATGCCATCGCTCGCGCACTGGCCGCTGCCGGCGCAGAGGTGACGCTGGTGTCCGGCCCCGTCGAACTGGCCGCCCCGCCGCGGGTGAAACTGATCAAGGTCGAAAACGCGCGCGAGATGCTGGCGGCGTGCGAAAGCGCCCTGCCCGCCGAGGTGGCCGTGTGCTGCGCGGCGGTGGCCGACTGGCGGCCCGAGCGCGCGGCTGGCAACAAGATCAAGAAGACCGAGGGCGCGGCCGCACCCGCCATCGCGCTCATCGCCAATCCCGACATCCTCGCCACGATTTCGCAGGGCGCCAGCCGCCCCCGCCTCGTGATCGGCTTCGCTGCCGAGACCGAAAACGTCGTCGAACACGCCCAGGCCAAGCGCGCCAGAAAAGGCTGCGACTGGATCGTGGCCAACGATGTCAGCCCCGCCACCGGCATCATGGGCGGCGAGCGCAACCGCGTGCATCTCATCACCGCGGATGGCAGCGAAGACTGGCCGGAGATGGACAAGGCCGAAGTGGGTGTGCGTCTGGCCGCGCACATCGCCGAAGCGCTGAAAGGAAAGCCATGAATCTCGCCATCCAGCGCCTTGCCCATGCGGCCGATCTGCCCCTGCCCGCCTATGCCACGGAGGGCTCGGCCGGCCTCGATCTGCTGGCGGCGGTCGACACCGAGATCAGGCTGGCGCCCGGCGCGCGCGCGGCCGTGCCCTGCGGCATCGCCATCGCCCTTCCCGCCGGCTTCGAGGCGCAGCTGCGACCGCGCTCGGGCCTCGCCCTCAAGCACGGCGTTACGGTGCTCAACGCCCCCGGCACCATCGACAGCGATTATCGCGGCGAGGTGAAGGCGATCCTCATCAATCACGGCGGGGAAGCCTTCGCCATCGCCCGCGGCATGAAGATCGCGCAGCTGGTGATTGCCCGCCACGAGCGCGCCCGGCTCGACGAATGCGAAACCCTTGACGAGACGGCGCGCGGCGCCGGCGGCTTCGGCTCCACCGGCTATACCCACGCCACAACCAAGACGGTTTGAAGACATGCTGAAACTCTCACGAAAGACCCTGCTGGCGCTCGAAGCGGTGATCGACATCGCCTTCAATGCGCGGCCCGAACCGGTCCAGGCCAAGGAGATCACCTCCCGCCAGGGCGTGCCACAGCGCTATCTCGAACAGGTGATGCAGCAACTGGTGCGCGCCGGCGTGCTCAAGGGCGTGCGCGGGCCGCGCGGCGGCTACCGCCTCGCCAAGGAGCGCCGCCGCATCTCCGTGGGCGATATCGTGCGCGTGGCTGAGAGCATCGAGGATCAGGAAAACGAAGGCGTGCATCCGCGCTCGGACCTCGGCGCGCGCATCGTGGCGCCGCTGATCCAGTCGCTGCAGGAAGAACTGATGGCGCGGCTCGACGACGTCTCGATCGAGGATCTTTGCCAGCGTGCGCGCGCAGCCGGTGTCGAATGCGGCGCCGGCGCGAGCGCCGATTTCACCATCTAGGAGCCAGGAGGACATCATGAGCGAAGCAACGCCCGGCCGCGGCCGTATCTACAATTCGATCACCGAAACCATCGGCGACACGCCGCTCGTCCGCCTGGCGCGCCTGCCCAAGGAGGCCGGCGTCAAGGCAGACATCCTGCTCAAGCTCGAATTCTTCAACCCCATCGCCAGCGTCAAGGACCGCATCGGCGTGGCGATGGTCGAGACGCTGGAGCGCGAGGGCAAGATCGCGCCGGGCAAGTCCACGCTGGTTGAGCCCACCAGCGGCAATACCGGTATCGCGCTGGCCTTCGTCGCCGCCGCCAAGGGCTACAAGCTGATCCTGGTCATGCCGGAATCGATGTCGATCGAACGGCGCAAGATGCTGGCGCTGCTGGGTGCGGATCTCGTGCTCACCGAAGCAGCCAAGGGCATGAAGGGCGCCATTGCCAAGGCGCAGGAGATCATCGACAGCACGCCGGGCGCCGTGATGCCCCAGCAGTTCGAGAATCCGGCCAATCCCGAAATTCACCGCCGCACCACGGCGCTGGAAATCTGGAACGACACCAAGGGCGCGGTCGATGTGGTGATCTCCGGCGTCGGTACCGGCGGCACCATAACGGGCGTGGGCGAAGTGCTGAAGGCCAAGAAACCCTCGGTCCGCATGGTGGCGCTGGAGCCGGAAGATTCGCCGGTGCTCTCCGGCGGCCAACCGGGCCCGCACAAGATCCAGGGCATCGGCGCAGGTTTCGTGCCCGGCGTGCTCGACCGCAAGATGATCGACGAGGTCATCACCATCTCCAACGAAACCGCGTTCGAAACTGCGCGCAAGGTCGCGCGGCTCGAAGGCATACCGGTGGGCATCTCCTCGGGCGCGGCCATTGCCGGCGCGCTGGAAGTGGGCGCGCGCCCCGAAATGGCGGGCAAGACCATCGTGGCGATCATTCCGTCCTTTGCCGAACGCTATCTTTCGACCGCCCTGTTCGAAGGCCTGTAAGCGGCGGCAGTTGTAGAACCGGAAAGCGCAGCCGCGCTTTCCGGCGCCTGCGTTGACCCTCGCGGCGCACTCACTATTTGTCTGGTCGCAATTCCGGACGGCGAACCGGCTTCCACTTCGCCTGGAATTGCTCTAGCTTAACAATTCCCAATGTGGGACGGGCGGTGCCCTACCCTATACTCGCCGCGACCAGACGGCAGCATCCGCTGTCATTTTTCCGAAACACCTTACTGGAAGTTGATTATGGTCCCTGTCTCGCGCCTCATCACGGGTTCCAAACGCACGCTGGTCGCTTCCGTCACGGCCCTGGTTCTCGGCATCCTGCCGCTGCAGGCGCAGGCCGCGGGAAACAAGACCATCACCGACGCCGGTCAGATCTTGCGCTTCGCCATTCCGGCGGCGGCGGCGGGCATCTCGATCTACAAGGACGACTACGTTGGCCTGGTGCAACTGGGAGCGGCGTGGACCGCAACGGTCGGCACCGCCTATCTGATGGAGCACTTCATTCGGGAGCGGCGGCCCGACGGCTCGGACTGGCATTCCATGCCGTCTGATTCCGCGGCCAGCGCGCAGGCCGGCGCGGCCTATCTGTGGCACCGTTACGGCTGGCAATACGGCCTGCCGGCGGAAGCCTTGTCGGTGTTCGTGGGCTATTCGCGCGTGCAGGCCAAGAAGCATCACTGGTACGACGTGGCCGCGGCCGACGGGCTCTCCTTCGGCTTCAACATGCTGCTGGTCTCGCGCTACCACCAGCCCTACGAAGAAGACGGCTTCTCCGCCGGCGCCACGCCGGACAGCGTCAGCGTCCGCTACACCATGAATTTCTGACGGCTATAGCGCCGCCAGGATATCCGGCCGGTCGGTGCAAAGCGCGTCGACGCCATAGTGCTGGAGCGCGCGCATCTCGTCGGCGGCATTCGCGGTCCAGGCCCCGACCTTGAGCCCAAGCGCATGGGCTTCGGCGGCGTTTTCTGCCGTGACGTCCCGCCAGAACGGAAACCAGCCTTCGCCGCCGGCTGCTGCGATGGCCTTGATGATCGAGCCGTCGTGCTTTGCCGCATCGAAGCCGCCGGCCCAGGGCGAGGTGCCGGTGCTCGCCCAATGGCGCAGCACCGAAAGCGACAGCGCGTCCGGCGGATCATCCTGCGGCGGCGGCCTGCCGTCGCCGAACCAGCTTTGCGGCAGCGTGGTGAACCAGCATTCGATTTCGGGCGCAGACGTCTTCGCGTGCAGCAGCCCCGGCCAATCGAAGCCGACCAGGACTGTGTTCGCGACAAAATCGTGACGCCGCAAGACCGCCAGCGTCGCCTCCGCCAATTCCTCAGGCGCGGCGGATTCATCGCGATGCGCAAACGAGGTTTTCAGCTCAACAAAAAGCCGGAACGGCTGACGCGCGGACTTTGCCACATCAATCACCTCGTCCAGTGTCGGAATATGCTCGCCGTCATGGGCGACCACATCGCCATGCGCCCGCGCGTAATCGCTCGCAGGATCGGCACGGCCGATGTCGTAGCGTTGCAGTTCCGCCAGCGTCAGCGCCTTAATCGCGGGCGTCGGCTTCGTGAGCCATGCGCCCGAAGGACCGCGACAGAGTTCCGGCTTCAGGCGGTAGTCGTGAAACACCACGACTTCGCCATCGGCACTGAGCTGCACATCCAGTTCCGCGCCGTCGCAGCCGCGCGCGACCGCATCGGCAAAGGCCGCCAGCGTATTTTCGGGATTGAGCCCCGCACCGCCGCGATGGGCGATATTCCAAGGCCGTGTCATCGAGCGTCTTTCCCGCGTCTTCGTACCGACGTCATCCATACCGCGCGCCGCCGTGGCACGGAAGCGTTGCCATGTGTCCCACCGGACACGCGACGGCCGCGAATGGCAGCTCTGCACTTGCGCTGTGTTGACTTCGCGGAATGCGGGGCGTAGCTACGTTGCACCGCGCGGCGTGGGGCTGCGCGGCACGCGAGCGGCGGGACACCTTGATGAATCAGACTGCGATCATGGTTCGCCATCCGGAACCGTCTGCCTCTTATGGCGGCGGCATGCCGGCATCGGCTCGCGAGGAGAACGGCAACTAGATATTCGTCCGTTCTGATGTTTCCCCCTCCCGAGCCCGGAACGCTTCGGAGGGGTTTTTCATATCTGCCCCCTCTCGCGCCACCGGGCCGGGCTTTCAGAAGTCCAGGTCATGAGCGAGATTGCGGAGATCACCCTAGCCGGCAGCGAAGCCGCCCCCGTTACCGCCTCCGGCCTCGCCGGCTGGGTGCAGGAAGCGCGCGCGCTGCTGCGTTTGGCGCTGCCGCTGATCGTCACCCAGGTGGCCCAGATGGCGATCATGACGACCGACATCGTCATGCTCGGCCGCCTCAGCAAGACGGCGCTGGCTTCCGCCGCGCTGGGCAATACCGTGTTCTTCTTCACCTGGCTGATCGGCTGCGGCCCGGTGTCCGCCGTGGCGCCGATGATTGCCCATGTGCTGGGCCGCAATCCGTCCGACCGCGCGGGCGTGCGCCATATCGCGCGCATGGGGCTATGGTCGGTGCTGATTGTCTCGGTGCCGCTGATCGGCTTTCTGCTGTTCACGCGGCCGATCCTGCTGCTGCTCGGCCAGCAGCCGGAGCTGGCAGCGGGCGCGGGCCGCTTCGTGGGCGTGCTGTGCATCGGCCTGCCTGCCTCGCTCGGCTATCAGGCGCTGCGCAATTTCGCCACCGCGCTTGGCCGGCCCACCGCACCGTTGATCGTGATGGCGCTGGCCATCGGCTTCAACGCGCTGGGCGACTACACGCTGATCTTCGGCCATTTCGGATTCCCGAAACTGGGGCTGGTGGGCTCGGGCACGGCCAGCGCGCTGTCCTACACCTTCACCTTCGTTGCCATGATGGCGGTGATCTACGCCACACCGGCATTGCGCAAATACCGCATCTTCCGGCGCTTCTTCCGCCCGGCGTGGTACGAACTGGCAGAAGTCTTCCGCCTCGGCATGCCCATCGGCCTGACCATGATCTTCGAGGCGATGATGTTCAACGCCGCCACGCTGATCATGGGCACCTTCGGGGCGGCCACCGTGGCCGCGCACCAGATCGCCATGAACGTGCCCTCGATCACCTTCATGGTGCCTTTGGGTATCGGCATGGCGGCGACGGTGCGCGTGGGCCTGGCGGCCGGCGGCGGCGACAGTCACGGCGTGCGCCGCGCCGGTTTCAGCGCGATGGCGATCGGCGGGCTGTTCATGAGCTGCACCGCGCTCATCCTGTGGACCTACCCGCACCGGATTGCGGGTCTTTACCTCGCCGACACCCCGGCCAATGCCGACGTGGTGGCGCTGGCGGCGCTGTTCCTGCACGTCGCCGCCATCTTCCAGCTGTTCGACGGCCAGCAGGTGGTGACGGCCTTGTCGCTGCGCGGGCTCAAGGACGCCCATGCGCCGATGTGGATCGCCGGCGCCGCCTACTGGCTGGCGGGGGTTCCGGTCTGCCTGTGGCTGGGCTTCGGGCTGCACATGAAAGGGCTGGGCATCTGGCTGGGGCTGGCGGTCGGGCTGGCGGTGGCGGCCGCCGCGCTGACCGCGCGCTTTCTCTACCTGAGCGGCAGGCGATAGCGACCGATTGCCTGCCGCGCCCGAGCCGCTAAACTCGCTCCCAAACGATAATACTGGGAGGGAGTTCATGTCCGCTCTGGCGGAAGTCAGGTCCGTTGCCGATATCCCGCGCGTCCAGGCGCGGCTCAGGCCGGATGCCGTGGCTCTCGATTTTCACGACCGCCTCACCACCTATGGCGAACTGGACGAACGGGCCAGCCGCGTGGCGCAAGGGCTGATCGCGCTCGGCCAGCAACCGGATGCGCGCATCGGCTATCTGGGCAAGAATTGCGACCGCTATTTCGAGGTGCTGCTCGGCGCCTTCAAGGCCAAAGGCGTGATCGTCGGCGTCAACTGGCGGCTGGCTCCGCCCGAGATCGCCTATGTGCTGAACGACGCGGGTTGCGAAGTGCTGTTCGTCGGCAAGGATTACTACGGCGCCGTCGAGGGCCTTTGCGCGGCTTGCCCGAAGCTGGAGACCGTGATCGCCGTCGATGGCGGCCATCAGAGCTGGCCTGCTTACGAACGCTGGCGCGACGCACAGTCGCCCACCGATCCCATGCTGCCGGTGGCAGATGACGACGACGTGATCCAGCTCTACACCTCCGGAACAACCGGCCATCCCAAGGGCGTGCAGCTCACCAACGCCAATTACCTCGCCATCTTCGACTCCGCGACGCGGCTCGGACTGGCCACCTACACGCCGGACGACGCGGTGCTGATCGCCATGCCGTTCTTCCACGTCGCCGGTGTGAACATCGGCCTTCTGTCGCTGGTGCATGGCGCGCGCGGCGTGGTGCTGGGCGAGATCGACCCCACCGAAATTCTCCGCCTGATCGAAGCCAAGCGTATTGCCTATGCGTTTCTGGTGCCGGCGGTGATCCTGTTCCTGACGCAGCACCCGCGCGCCAGGGACACCGATTTTTCGAGCCTGAAGAACATCAGCTACGGCGCCTCGCCCATCAGCGAGAGCGTGCTGGGCACCGCCCGGAACCTGATGGGCTGCGATTTCGTGCAGGTCTATGGGCTGACCGAAACCACCGGCGGCGGCACCTATCTGCCGCCGGAGGATCACGATCCGGCGCGCGGCAAGCTCAGGGCCTGCGGCCTGCCGGCGCCGGGTTTCGAGGTGCGCGTGGTCGATGCGCAGGACCGGCCGCTGGCCCCGCGCGAAGTGGGCGAGATCGTGATCCGCGCCAACGGCGTGATGAAGGGCTACTGGCACAGGGCCGACGCCACGAAGAAGGCCGTGGCCGGCGGCTGGTTCCATACCGGCGACGCCGGCTATTTCGACGAGGACGGCTATCTCTACATCCACGACCGGCTCAAGGACATGATCGTCACCGGCGGCGAAAACGTCTATCCGGCCGAGGTCGAAAACGCGATTTTCGGCCATCCGGGGGTGGCCGACGTGGCCGTGATCGGCGTGCCCGATTCGCGCTGGGGCGAGGCGGTCAAGGCCGTGGTGGTGAAAAAACCGGGGGCCGAGGTTTCGGCCGCAGACCTCATCGCCCATGCCCGCGGGCGCATCGCGGGATATAAGCTCCCGAAATCTGTAGATTTTGTCGATGCGCTGCCCCGCAACCCCACCGGCAAGGTGCTGCGCCGGGAACTCAGACAACCCTATTGGGAAGGACGCGAGAGACAGGTAAACTAGAGTTCTTCCAGAAGCCCGCGCCCCGCGGGCAAGAGGGGAGCCTCGACAATGGCAAGCGCAAGGTTTGGTCGGGCCGCGGCCGCCGCGGTGGGGCTTTGTTCACTGGCGCTGATCGGCGGGCCTGCCGTTGCGACCGGCGCAGTCGTTCACACCAGTACCCCGGAGAGCATCGCCCCGCTAAGCAGTGGCGACGAGGTCGTGCCGGTGGTGGCGCCGGGCGAGGAAATCGGCATCGCCTGCGACGCGCTGCAATACACGGCGCCGAACAACGACGTGCGCGTGGTGCTGACCATTTCCTCCGCGCCCAGCGGCACGCCCTCGCCCGGCTACAAGAAGGTGCTGGCCACCAACGAGCAGCTCACCAAGGGCGCGGTGCGGGTGACCATTCCCGAGACGCCCGACCTGGCGAACCACACCGTGCATGTGGACGTCTATGTGGTGAGCGCCGAGGGCGCGCGTGATTGCGACGCCGGGCACATGCGCATCGCCGACCGCTCAAAGCATCCCAAGGGCAAGCAGTCCTAAGGCGCCCGCCGCGATCCAGATCGCGATGCGCACATGGCGCGTGCGCGCGGCCTGCGCCTCGGCGATATGCGCGATGGTTTCGGGATCGAGCCTGAGCCCGCCATGCGCCAGCATCTGCGACACGGTTTCGGCGTTGGACAGCAGCATGGGCAGGTTCTGGGCGAGCCGGCCCAGCGCCTCGATGCCGTCGGCGGCTTCCCGCAGCCGGGCCTTGGGGCCGACATGATCGAGCATCCAGTCCTCGATCACCGGGCGCGAGGCTTCCCAGATGTCGAAATCGGGATCGAGGCTGCGCGCCACGCCTTCCACCACCACCATCGTCTTCTGCAGCAGCACGAGCTGCGGTTGCAGCTTCATGTCGAAGCGGCGCGTGGTATCGAACAATTGCTGCAGCAGCCGCGCCATCGAGACATCGCGCGCGGTGCGGCCGAAGATGGGCTCGCCCACCGCCCGGAGCGCCTGCGCGAAATTGTCGAGCGCATGAGTTGCGGGCACGAAGCCGGCATCGAAATGCACCTGCGCCACGCGGCGATAATCACGGGACAGGAATCCGGCCAGCGTCTCGGCCATGAAATGGCGCATCGAGGCGTCGATCCGCCCCATAATGCCGAAATCAACCGCGACCAGACGGCCGCGCGCATCCACGAACAGGTTGCCCTGGTGCATGTCGGCATGGAAGAAGCCGTCGCGCAGCGCCTGGGTCAGGAAGTTCTGCACCACCAGCACGGCGACGCGCTTGGGATCGTGCCCCGCCGCCTTGAGCGCCGCCGCATCACGGATCGGCGTGCCGTCGATCCATTCGATGGTGAGCACGCGCTGCCCGGTGCGCGTCCAGTCCACCGACGGCACGCGGAAATCGCCGTCGCGCGCCGTGCGCTCGGCCAGCTCGGAGGCGGCGGCGGCCTCCATGCGCAGGTCCATTTCCATCGCCACCGACGCGGCCAGCGTATCCACCAGCGCAGTAACGCGTAAGCGCCGCGCCTCGGCGGACAGCTTCTCGGCCAGCCGCGCGGCAAAGGCGAAGGCGGAAATGTCGCGCGCGAATTCTGCCTCCACGCCCGGGCGCAGCACCTTCACCGCCACGCGCGCGGGCGGCACCTCGGTGGTTTCGGCCTCGTGTACCTGGGCGATGGAGGCCGCGGCCACCGGCGCCGACAACCGCGTGAACAGCGTATCGAGCGGGCGGCCCAGCTCGCTTTCGACGGCCGCGCGTGCCGCGACCTCGGAAAACGGCGGCAGGCGGTCCTGCAACTCCTTGAGCGCTTCGGAAACCTCGTCCCCCACCACGTCGGGCCGCGTCGCCAGGATCTGACCGAGCTTGATATAGGCCGGGCCGAGGCTCTCGAAGGCCCGCGCCAGCCGCACGCCCGGCGCCAGTCCACGGTCCGCGCTCCGCCCGCTGGCCAGGAAGCGGCGCGCCAGCTTGAGCGAGGGCGGCAGCACGGCCAGGTATTCGCGCGGCAGCAGGGCATCGTGGCGCGCCAGCACGCGCACCGCACGCCACAGCCGGCCGATATTGTTCAGTCCACGGATCATATCCGGTAGGCCGAATGCATGGCGGCGATGCCACCCATGAAATTGCGCACCTTGACCTGCGACAGGCCCGCCTCCCCGATCATGCTCGCGAATTTCTGCTGCGGCGGGAACTTGCGGATGCTTTCGGCAAGGTACTGGTAGGAGGCCGCATCCTTGGCCACCCACTCGCCCAGCTTGGGCAGCGCGGCGAAGGAATAGCGGTCGTAAAATTCATCGAGGATCGGCATCACCACCTTGGAAAACTCCAGGCACAGGAACCGCCCGCCCGGCTTGAGCACCCGCCGCGCCTCAGCCAGCGCGCGGTCGATATGGGTCACGTTCCTGATGCCGAAGGCGATGGTGTAGGCGTCCATCGTCCCGTCCGGGATGGGCAGCGCCTCAGCATTGCCGCAGGCCCAGGCGATGTGCTTCTCGCCCTTCTCCCTGGCCCGGCGCACGCCTTCGCTGAGCATGTCGGCATTGATGTCGCAGACGGTGATCTCGGCCTCGCCGCCCCGCATCCGGGCGAACTCGGCCATGCGGAAGGCGATGTCGCCGGTGCCGCCGGCCACGTCGAGGATGTGCCAGCCGGCCCGCGGGTTCAGCCATTCGACCATGGCATCCTTCCACAGCCGGTGAACGCCCATGCTCATCAGGTCGTTCATGATGTCGTATTTGCGGGCGACGGAGGAGAAGACCTCCTTCACCAGATGTTCCTTCTCGGCCTCGGGCACCTCGCGATAACCGAAGGAGGCGGTCTTGTGTTCTGCTGTCATGGCGGCGGACAATAGCCCGCGCCCGCGCCCTGGGCTAGTTTCGCTGCCCGCGACTCTTAATGACGCCACGATGCCCGAATTGCCCGAAGTCGAGACTGTGCGCCGCGGCCTTCTGCCCGTGCTCGAAGGCCACCGCATCACGCGCGTCCAGACCCGGCGCGGGAATTTGCGCATCCCGTTCCCAGACGGCTTCGGCCAGCGCCTGACCGGGCGGCGCGTGGCCCGGCTGCGCCGCCGAGCCAAGTACCTGCTGGCCGACCTCGACAGCGGCGAGACGCTGGTGATCCACCTCGGCATGAGCGGGCGCATGACCATCTACAAGAGCGGCAAGGCCCTCGCGCTGGACGGCCTCGAAGGCGAGAGCATCCCCGCCGAAGAGGGCCATGGCCCCCATGACCATGTGATCCTGGAAACCGACGCCCCGGCCCGCATTGTCTATACCGACCACCGCCGCTTCGGCCTGATGACCATCCTCGAAACCGCTGCAATAGAAGCCGATAAGCTGTTCAAAGGATTGGGGCCCGAGCCTCTCGACAAGGCTTTCACGCCGGCCGTGCTGGGCGCCGCGCTGGAGGGCAAGAAGACCGCGATCAAGGCCGCCCTGCTGGACCAGCGCGTGGTCGCAGGCATCGGCAACATCTATGCCTGCGAGGCGCTGTGGCGGGCCGGTATCTCGCCCAAGCGCCAAGCCTTCACCATCCCCGGCGAGCGGGCCAAGAAACTGGTCCCCGCGATCAGGAAGGTGCTGGAAGACGCCATTGCGGCCGGCGGCTCGACCTTGCGCGACTATGCGAAGGCCGACGGCAGCCTCGGCTATTTCCAGCACCATTTCCGCGTCTATGACCGCGAGGGCGAGCCCTGCCCCAAGAAAGGCTGCAGCGGCACGATCCGGCGCACCGTGCAGACCGGCCGCTCCACCTTCTACTGCCCCAAGTGCCAGAAATAACCGTCAGGCTTTCGGCGCAGTGTGAATCTCGCCCAGCGGCTTGCCGGTTTCGAGCAGGCTCTTGAGGCTCGCCAGAATCTTCGGCCAGCCGCCCGAAACCGCTTCGATGAACTTCGAGCCCTCGCGCTCGTTCGCGTGGGTGATGGTGAGTTTGACCGCCTCGCCGACCGGCTCCAGTTCATAGACGCAGCGCGCCGGGCCTTCCGCTTTCATCTCCGGCCGGAACTCGTTGCGCCATTTGAGCACCAGCCGGCGTGGCGGGTCGATCTCCAGCACCTCGCCCGCATCGGCGACGCGGCCGTCGGAAAATAGCAGGGACCATGACGCGCCCTGTTTCCAGTCGCATTCCTGATGCATGCCGAACCAGTACTGCTTCTGGAATTCCGGCGAGGTCAGCGCCTGCCAGAGTTTTTCCGGGGTGGTGCGGATATAAGTCACGTAAACGAAGTTGCTCATTTGCTATCCCTCTCAAGGTTGCGTTTGAGGTCTGCAAGCGCCTGAAGGCGCCCGCGCTCGAACTTGCCGATCCAGCGCTCGGCGATCTCGTTGATCGGAACGGGGTTGATGAAGTGCAGCTTCTCGCGGCCGCGCCTCTGCGTGGCGACGAGATTGGCCTCTTCCAGGATCGCCAGGTGCTTGGTCACCGCCTGCCGCGTCATACCCAACCCTTCGCACAGCTCGTTCAGCGTCTGTCCGTTCCGCGCATGGAGACGGTCCAGCAATTGCCGCCTGCTGGGGTCGGCCAAGGCCCGAAACACCGCGTCCATGCTCATGGCTCTAATATGCAACCATTTGGTTGCATGTCAAGAGGCGGGATATGGAAAGCGCCATGACGACACTGCGCATCACGCCCCTGATCGCCATCGACGAGGACGAACTCGCCGAGAGCTTCGTGCTGGCTTCCGGTCCAGGCGGGCAGAACGTCAACAAGGTTGCGAGCGCGGTGGAACTGCGTTTCGACCTTCTCAATTCGCCCTCCCTGCCCGAG
Organism: Alphaproteobacteria bacterium; assembly: GCA_018971835.1. Lineage (GTDB taxonomy): Bacteria > Pseudomonadota > Alphaproteobacteria > Micropepsales > Micropepsaceae > Rhizomicrobium. The sequence continues at coordinate 8,597 of JAGWZW010000038.1, read as the reverse complement.
CCGGTGCGCGCACGCGCGATGCGATTGGCGGGTCGGCGCCTCACCAAGGACGGTGTGCTGGTGATTCAGGCGAACCGCTTTCGCGCGCAGGAGCGCAATCGCGAGGATGCGCGCGAGCGGTTGATCGAACTGTTGCGCGAGGCAACGGAGATTCCCAAACCCCGCCGCCCCACCCGGCCCACGCGCGCCAGCAAGGAGCGCCGCCTCGAAGGCAAGAAGGTGCGCGCCCGCATCAAGCAGGCTCGCGCCAAACGCTTCGAGGATTGATCAGCGCTTGAAGATAACGGTGGGCGAGCCCTTGTAGGTGGTGCGCGCGAATTCGTTGAAGCCGCACTTCTCCGCCACGCGGATCGAGGCCGCATTCTCCGGGCTGATGATGCAGCACACCGTCCGCCCGCCGAGATGGGCATCGCCCCACGCCAGCGCCGCGCGCAGGGCTTCGGTCGCGTAGCCCTTGCCGTGCGCCGCCGCGGCCAGCGCCCAGCCCGCTTCCGGCATGCCCTCGAGCGACGGTTTGATGTCACGCTTGAATTCGGCGAAGCCCAGTTCGCCCATGAAGGCGCCGCCGGCCTTTTCCTCGATCGCCCAGAAGCCGAAGCCCAGATGCGCCCAGTGCCCGGCATAGCGCAGCAGCCGCGACCAGGTTTCCTCTTGCGTGAACGGCTTGCCGCCGATGAAACGCGTCACCGCGGCGTCGCCCCACATCGCGGCGCAGGCCTCGAAATCCTCAAGGCGATGGCCGCGCAGGACCAATCGCTCTGTTTCAAGCATGGGGATATCGGGCGCGGCATTGCGGTGGCTGGACATGGGCGGACCGGATCGGGACATTCTCGCCGCAGGCTTGCCTTTCCCCGCCCGTGCGCGCAAGGGGGAGGCGCCCCAAAGCGAGCGTAAAGGAACGGAGCCGGTCATGACCTATCAGAACATCCTCACCAAGATCGAAGATGGCGTCGGCGTCATCACGCTGAACCGGCCCAAGGCCCTCAACGCGCTCAATTCGGAGTTGTTGGCCGAACTGGTGGCCGCGCTCGAAGCCTGGGACCAGGACGACACCGTGCGCGCCATCGTCCTCACCGGCTCGGAGAAAGCCTTCGCCGCCGGCGCCGACATCAAGGAGATGTCCGGCCAGTCCTATATGGACATGTACAAGTCCAACCTCTTCGCCGCCGCCAACGACCGCATCGGCGCCATCCGCAAGCCGGTGATCGCCGCGGTGGCGGGCTTCGCCTTGGGCGGGGGCTGCGAACTGGCCATGCTGTGCGACTTCATCATCGCCGCCGACACCGCCAAATTCGGCCAGCCCGAGGTCACGCTGGGCATCCTGCCGGGCATCGGCGGCACCCAGCGGCTGACCCGCTTCGTGGGCAAGTCCAAGGCGATGGAGATGTGCCTCACCGGCCGGATGATGGACGCGGCCGAGGCCGAGCGCGCCGGGCTGGTCAGCCGGGTAGTGCCGGCGGGCGATCTGCTGGTTCAGGCCACGGCCGCCGCCCGCAAGATCGCCGCCCAGTCCCAGCCCATCGTCATGATGATCAAGGAGTCCGTGAACCGGGCCTACGAGAGTACCCTGGCCGAGGGGGTGCGCTTCGAGCGGCGGCTGTTCCACGCCGCCTTTGCCACCGAAGACCAGAAAGAGGGCATGGCGGCCTTCTCCGACAAGCGCAAACCCGAATTCAAGGACCGCTGACGCGGTTTCGATTGACCAAGGCCGCGGGCCGGGCTATACGCCCGGCCCTTACGGATCAGAGCAGGACGACCCATGCCCAATATCGCCTCGGCCAAGAAGCGCACGCGTACCACCGCCAAGCGCACCGCCATCAACCATGCCCGCAAGAGCCGCATCCGCAGCATCACGCGCAAGGTTGAGGAGGCTCTGGCCGCCGGGGACAAGGCCGCCGCCGAAGCCGCACTGAAGGCCGCCGAGCCGGAGATCATGCGCGGCGTGACCAAGGGGGTTGTCCACAAGAATACGGGCGCCCGCAAAGTGTCGCGCCTGACCAAGCGCGTGGCCAAGCTGGGCTCCTGATTAACCCATCTGAACTTTTGAGTTATTTGAGTTCTCGCCGTACCGCCAAGATTCTTCTCTTTTTTTATTACTCCGTACCCTGATTTTCAAAATTATAATGGATTTGTGACGCGCGAATCGCCCGCGGGCAGAGGGCTTCCAATAAGCGTTTGATTCGCCAAGGTTTAGATTTTCCGTATGCGTCACATACACTTAGCGCCTTCACAAAAGGCGCACTGCATGCGTTTTCTCCCATCTGCGACGCCTTTTTCGCTTGCCTCCCTCCGGTTCCGGGCATACTGTTAGCCATACCGACGACAGCCCGAGACAAGAAATGCCAATGATCAATAAAAATAAAAGCAAAGTATTGGCGTGTATAAATCCCGGGGACTGTCTAACAGGGAAATCAACAGTTTAGTAAAGCCTTCAGGCTTGTCTTGCAGCGGGCGCAGCGATGCGCCCGGCCGGATTGCTGTCTTTTGGGGAAACCTCCGGCATGGCTGCCACCAGTCCCAACGCCGATTATGCGGGTGACATCACCTGCACTGAGGCTTGGGAACTGCTCAAGGCAGACACCGGGGCCCAGGTAGTGGATGTGCGCACCGTGGCGGAATGGAGCTATGTGGGCCTGCCCGATCTGACAGCCCTGGGGCGCCGGGTGCTGACGGTGGAATGGCATGGCTTCGGAACGCGGACCGTCAATCCCGATTTTGTGCCGCAGGTTCATGAGGCACTGGATGCCGTTGGGGCCGGTCCCGAAACAGCAGTCGTGTTCCTGTGCCGCTCCGGCGTGCGCTCGCGGCTGGCAGCCACGGCCATGACCCAGGCTGGCTTCAAGCGGGCTTACAACGTCGCCGACGGCTTCGAAGGCGATCTGGACAATGAATATCACCGCGGCAGGCGGAACGGCTGGAAGGCGGCCGGCCTGCCTTGGCGGCAGAGTTGAGGACAGGGGCGTATCCACCAAGGGGAGCACCATTGCGGATGAGTGGGGGCAGCACACACCGACACCGATGAACGCGCGAGGCGAATGCAGGCGCGGAACAACAACATCTCCAGACATGGAGTGCCGGACGCCGAATGGCGCCGGACGATAATTGGGTAAGGACGAATTGATGGCACAAATCACGAGCAAGGCATTGTCGCCGGACTGGCAGGCCGTGTGGGCGGGGGCGCGGGAGAAACTGCGTCGGGACTTGGGGGATGCGGTCTTCGAGGCCTGGATCGCTCCGCTCTCGTTGGTATCGGCCGAGGGCGGCGAGGTCTGCATCGGCGCGCCCAAGCCTTTCGCCCGCAACTGGGTTGCAAACCACTATACCGGCCGGATCGAGCGGGCGCTGTGCGCCAGCGGCGGCGAACCCGCCTCCCTGTCGATCGTGCTGGCGCCGGCTTCGGTCGGCGGCGGCCTGACCGAGGAAGACCGTGCCCTGTCGATCCCGGTGACCTATTCGCGTTCGCCGGGCCTGGAGCCCGAACTGCGTGCGCCGCGGCCCATGCCCGATGCGCCCGGGCAGCGCCGCTCGCTTTCCAACCGCATCGTCTATCCGTCCCAGAGCTTCGACACCTTCGTCGCCGGGCCGGCCACGGAGTTCGCCTATCGCGCCGCGCGGGCGCTGGCCGTAGGCGAGACTGACGATATCGGCCTGCTCTTCGTCCACGGCGGCTTCGGCTACGGCAAGACGCACCTGCTGAACGCCACGGCCCTGGAAGCGCGCGCGCGCGGCAGCCGCGTGCTGTTCCTCGCGGCCGAGGATTTCATGCGCCAGTTCCTGGGCGCCCTGCACCGCAAGGACACGCTCGCCTTCAAGGACGAGCTGCGCGCCGCCGACGTCTTGCTGATCGACGATCTGCAGCACATCTGCCGCAGCTCGGTGACCAGCGCCGAGTTCCTGCACACCGTGAACGCCTTTGCCGACCAGCGCCGCCGCGTGGTGATCGCGGCCGACCGGGCGCCTACGGCGCTCGACGGGCTGGGCGCCGACGTGCGCTCGCGGCTTTCCGGCGGGCTCGTTATCGGGCTGGGCAAGCCCGACCGCGCCACGCGACTGGCGATCCTCAAGGCCCGCGCCGAAGAGTTCACGCGCCAGCGGCCAGAAGCCATCCTGCCGCTGGAGATGCTGGAGCATATCGCAGACCTGGAGGACGCCTCGCCGCGCGATCTCATCGGCATCTTCACCAAGCTGGCGACCTATGCCGATCTGACCAAGAAGCCCGTCACCTTCGAGGTGGTCGAGGAGACGATGGGGCATCGCGGCCTTTCCGCCCACAAGACCTCCATCGAGGATATCCAGCGCAAGACCGCCGAGTTCTACAAGCTCGACATGCACGACTTCCAGTCGCCCCAGCGTACCCGCCGTGTGGCGCGGCCGCGCCAGGTGGCGATGTATCTGGCGCGCGAGCTGACCATGCGCTCGCTGCCGGAGATCGGGAAGCGCTTCGGCGGCCGCGACCACACCACGGTGCTGCACGCCTGCCGCCGCATCGCCGCTCTGTGCGACGAGGATCCCTTGTTCAAGGAAGAGGTGGAGTTCCTCAAGCAGGTGCTTTCGCGCCGCGGCGAAGCCTGAATCCGAGGCATAATGGTGGGGCCCAAAATGGGCCAGACAAGGGCGCTTGCGGCACAGCCGTAAGCGCCCTGTTTTGTACCGCGGCCAGCCCCGGAAACCCGCGGAAAAGCTAGGCGTGGGCAGGCCCGCTTGATATAGTCGGGAACTTGAGTCCCGACCTTCGGGAACTCAGGGAATCCAAGGAGTTCCGGCCGCACCGCACACCGTCATGTCGCCCGGCCGGAGAGGCAATCGAACAGTACGGGGACCGAGCGCAAGCCCATGAAAATCACCGTCGAACGCGGCGCCTTCCTGAAGGCCCTCAGTCATGTCCAGAGCGTTGTAGAGCGCCGCAATACCATCCCGATCCTCTCCAACGTGATGATCGACGCGGGCAAGGGCAAGCTCAAGCTGACGGCCACCGACCTCGACATCGAAATCGTCGAATCCATTCCGGCCGACGTGCTGCGCAACGGTTCGGCCACCGCGCCCGCTCACATGCTGTACGACATCGTGCGCAAGCTGCCCGAAGGGGCGCAGGTGCAAGTGGAACTGCTGACCTCCGAAGGCGGGCGGCTCGCCGTCTCCGCCGGCACGGTGCGCTTCGAGCTGGCCTGCCTGCCCAAGGAAGATTTCCCGCAGATGGCAGCCGGCGCCCTGCCCCACCGCTTCCGCCTCGCCGCCGACGATCTGAAGCGCCTGATCGACAAGACGCGCTTCGCCATCTCGACCGAGGAGACGCGCTTCTACCTCAACGGCATCTACCTGCACGCCGCCAAGGACGGCAAGGCACAGGCCATGCGCGCGGCGGCGACGGACGGCCATCGCCTGGCCCGCTACGAACTCGACCTGCCCGACGGCGCCGCCGACATGCCCGGCGTGATCGTGCCGCGCAAGACCGTGGCGGAGCTGCGCCGCCTGCTGGACGATGCCCAAGGCGCCATCGACATTTCGCTCTCCGACACCAAGATCCAGTTCACCACCGACGGCGTGGAACTGACCTCCAAGCTGATCGACGGCACCTTTCCCGACTATCAGCGCGTGATCCCCGCGGGCAACGACAAGGCACTCGTGCTGGATGCCAAGGAATTTGCCCACGCCGTGGACCGCGTTTCGACCATTTCGGCGGACAAGACCCGCGCGGTGAAGCTCAACCTGACGGAGGACCGCGTGACGCTCTCCGTCGTCAATCCGGATTCCGGCACGGCGACCGAGGACGTAGGCGCCACCTACAGCGCCTCCCCGATCGAGATCGGTTTCAACGCACGTTATCTGCTGGACATCACCGGCCAGATCGAGGGCAAGGAGGTGCGCTTCCTGCTGTCGGATGCGGGCTCGCCCACCATCATCGAGGATACGGACGATCCGCGCACGCTCTACGTCCTCATGCCCATGCGGGTGTAATACGCCGTCATCCTTCGAGGCGCCGCGTTGCGACGCAGCTCAGGATGACGTTTTGAAAACCGAGGCCGCAAATTGGCAATGTATCGTTCATGGAGATAGCGCGTCACCCTGAGGTGCGAGGCGACAGCCGAGCCTCGAAGGGCGACACGCGCCTTGCCGTCACGCGGCTGGTGCTGACGCATTTCCGCTCCTACGCGCATGGCGAGCTGGCGCTGGACGGCCGGCCCGTGGTGCTGGCCGGGCCGAACGGCGCGGGCAAGACCAACCTGCTCGATGCCATCTCGCTGCTCTCGCCCGGCCGCGGCCTGCGCGGCGCCAGGCTCGGCGAGCACACACGCAAGGGCCCGGCGGCACCGGGCGAGGCGCTGTGGGGTGTGGCGGCGACGGTTTCGCGCGGAGAAGAAAGCTTCGACATCGGCACCGGCCTCGTCATCGGCCCCAACGGCGGCGAGCGGCGGCAGGTCCGCCTCAATGGCGCCCCGGCGCAAGGCTCCGCCGACCTCGGCGAAATCATCCAGATGGCGTGGCTGACGCCGGCGATGGACCGGTTGTTCATCGAGGGCGCCAGCGGACGGCGCAAATTCCTCGATCGTCTGGTGCTCGGCTTCGATCCGGCCCATGCGCGCCGGGCCGCGCGCTACGAGCAGGCGATGCGCGAGCGCGCGCGGCTCCTGAAATACGGTCCGCGCGATCCGGCCTGGCTCGATGGCCTGGAACGCGAGATGGCCGAAGCCGGCGCCGCGATCTCCACCGCGCGCGCCGCTGCCGTAGCCCGCCTCAACCGCGCGCTGGCCGAGCGTGGCGAAGCCGGCAGCTTCCCCGCCGCGCTGCTGGCGCTCGACGGCGAAGCGGACGGCGTGGTGGCCGAGGAAGGCGAAAGTGCAGTGGCCGCGCTCAAGACCCGCTTTGAGCGCGCGCGCCTGCGCGATGCCGAAAGCGGGCGCACCGGCTTCGGCCCTCATCTTTCCGATCTTGGCGTGCGCCATACCGCCAAGCGCGCCGACGCACGCGAGTGCTCCACCGGCGAGCAGAAGGCGCTGCTCATCTCCATGATCCTGGCGCAGGCCCGCGAGCTGTCGCGCGAAAAAGAGGCGCCCGCGCCGATCCTGCTCTTGGACGAGATCGCCGCCCATCTCGATCACATCCGCCGCACCGCGCTGTTCGAGGAAATCCTTGAGCTGGGCGCGCAGGCCTGGATGACCGGCACCGATCTCACTCTGTTCGAAGCGCTCGGTACCCGCGCCCAGACGTTTCTTGTCGCCAATGGCGAATTCACCCGGCAGGACTGACTGATGCTCTCATTGCATTCATACCTGATCTATTGCGGCATCTACGCGATCGCCATCGCGGTACCCGGGCCGGGCATCGTCGCCATCGTGGCGCGCGCGCTGGGCCAGGGCTTCCGCGCCACGGTTCCGGCCGCGTTCGGCTGCGCGCTGGGCGACCTGACGCTGATGACGTTTTCCGCCTTCGGCCTGGCGCTGGCGGCGCAGGCGCTGGGGGAACTGTTCCTCGTGGTGAAGCTGGCGGGCGCGGCCTATCTGGTCTATCTCGGCTACAAATACTGGACGGCGCCGGTGGCCGCGGTCGATCTGGTGCCCGCCGATGCCAGGCGCGGCTTCCTGGCGCAATATGCGCTGACGCTGGGCAATCCCAAGGCCATTGCTTTCTTCGTGGCGCTCCTGCCGACGGTGGTGAATTTGAAGACGCTGAACGCGATCGGTTATCTCGAACTGTGCGCGGCCAGCCTGATCCTCATTCCGGCGATCACGCTGGCCTATGCGGCATTCGCGTCGCGGGCGCGCGCCTTCCTCTCCAGCGAGCGGGCGCGGCGGCGGCTGAACAAGGGCGCGGCACTGATCATCACGGGCGCCGGCATCGGCGTGGCGGTGAGCTGAGATGTCCAACCCCACCCCCGCCAATCCCAGCGACTACGGCGCCGAAAGCATCAAGGTGCTCAAGGGCCTCGATGCCGTGCGCAAGCGGCCGGGCATGTATATCGGCGACACCGACGACGGCTCGGGCCTGCATCACATGGTCTACGAAGTGGTGGACAACGCCATCGACGAGGCGCTGGCCGGCTTCGCCAATATCGTCAACGTCACGCTGAACCCGGACGGTTCCTGCACCGTGTTCGACAACGGCCGCGGCATCCCCACCGACATCCATTCGGGCGAAGGCGTCTCCGCCGCCGAAGTGATCATGACCCAGCTTCATGCCGGCGGGAAATTCGAGCAGAACGCCTACAAGGTCTCCGGCGGGCTGCACGGCGTCGGCGTCTCTGTGGTCAACGCGCTCTCCGAATGGCTCGACCTGCGCATCTGGCGCGACGGCCACGAGCACTACATGCGCTTCCGCCACGGCGATGCCGAGGCTCCGCTCAAGGTCGTGGGCGAAGCGGGAGACAAGCGCGGCACGGAAGTCACCTTCCTGCCCAGCCCGCGCACTTTCACCAAGACCGAGTTCGATTTCGCCACGCTGGAGCACCGCCTGCGCGAGTTGGCCTTCCTCAATTCCGGCGTCACCATCGTGCTGGCCGACAAGCGCGGCGTGGAGAAGAAAGAGGCGAAGCTGCATTACGAAGGTGGGCTCGAAGCCTTCGTGCGCTATCTGGACCGCGCCAAGAACGCCCTGATCCCCGC
>JAGWZW010000037.1 GCA_018971835.1 Alphaproteobacteria bacterium | reverse complement strand
ATCCATCAACACGAAGTTTCGGAAAACATCCGCCGCAGGACGGCGGAGGCCATTAATGTTGCGGCGTCGGTACCGCCGGAAGCTGCGAGGCCGGCTTGGGGGCCGGGCCCTTGAGCGGCTGGGTCTTGGCCGGGGTCGAATCAAGGATCGACGCCTGCGGCTTGGTATGCAACGCCAGGATCGTCAGCGCCATGCTGACGACGAAGAACAGCACCGCCAGGATCGCCGTAGTCCGGGTCAGCGTGCTGGCCGCGCCGCGCGCGCTGAACAGGCCGCCAAGCCCCCCGCCGCCACCGCCGCCGATGCCCAGCGCGCCGCCTTCGGACGGCTGCAGCAGGACCACGATCACCAGCGCGATCGAGACGATCAACTGCACGATGACAAGAACGGTCTGCATGTGGGCTCCGGGCGGCCGGTTACGGGGGCGTCTTAGACGAAAGCCGCCGCCGAGGAAAGGGTCAGGATGCCATCTGGAACCGGATGTTGGCCTTGGTCCAGGCCGCCACCGGGCGATGGGCCTTGACCGCCGGCAAATAGACCCACGAACCCACTGCCAGCAGCGCCGCCGCATCGAGCTGGGCCGAGCCGCTGGAGTGCAGCACCCGGACGTCGCCCACCAGGCCGTTAGGCAGAACCAGCACGCCGAGCAGCACGTCGCCCTGCTCGTGGCGGCGGGCCGCCAGGGACGGATAGAAGGCGATCCGGTGGGGAATGGCCGGAATGGCCCGCGGCGCGGCGGCATCGGCGCGCAGGGAGTCTTTATAGGCCTGCTGCGCGGCCAGGTTGACGGCGACGGCATGGCGGAAGGCGCTGAACTGGCCGGCCAGTACGGCCCCTGCTTCCCAGAACCGCCCGGCGCCAAACCCCGCCAACAGCAGGACCGAAATCCCATAAACGATTGCCATATGCCGGCGCCGGCGGGCTTTTCCCGCCACCTCCGCGCCCTCCGACGGCTCCGCCATCGCGCCCCTCCCGCCCCCCGCGACGGTCCAGCATGAAGCCGCCGCGAATCGGGAGTCAATTCGAGGGCTTCATGGCGCCCCCAAGGTCGCGTCGGGCCGCTCAGAGCGAGGCGAGATAGGCGGCGATCTCATGTATCTGCTCGTCGGTCATGTGCTCGACGTTGCCGTGCATGATGGCGTTGTTGCGTGCGTTGCTGCGGAACGCCTGGAGCTGCGCCACGAGATATTCCCGGTGCTGGCCGGCCAGGCGCGGGAACATGTCGCTCCCGGCGGCCGTCGGCCCGTGACAGGCCCCGCAGGCCGGCACGTTCTCCGATGTGATGCCTTGATCGTAGATCGTCTTGCCGGCGGCAACCTGGCCTAAATCTTCACCGGGTGAACCTTTCGGCGGCGGCAGCGACGAGAGATAGTCCGCGATCCTCTTGATCCTCTGGTCCGACAAGGAACCGGCCATGCTCCACATATAGGCCTTGGCAAGAGGATCGCCACGCATGTGACCCCGGAAGTTCTGGAGCTGGGTAACAAGATAGGTCTGGGTTTGCCCTGCGAGGTTCGGGAATTGGGCGGATGGACAGATGCCGTCCTTTCCGTGGCAATAGCTGCAGGTGCCGGCGACCATGTTCGGCTCGGGCGGACGGGCGGTGCCCGCTGTCGCGCTTGTCCCCACGAGGAGCCATGCCGCCACACACAAGGCTGCGTTCGATCTCATGGTTTGGATCCTGCGCGGTCACATCAGGCAAAGACGGGAAACTCTGCCCGTAACAATTAGAGAAGTTAGCGCACGATCAAAAGTTACACAGAGGCAATCTATCTCGAGGGACATGGAATTGGCGGCGCACCCGCGTCGCCGCATTATCGGGCGTGGTGGAACAAGGTACCAAGGTCATACTGTTTGTGCGGGCTTAACATGCGCCAAGCGCGGGAGTCCCTTGAGAAGGCCCACAACGGAAGCGCGTCCTCTGGGCGCGAACGCTACGACGCAATCGAGAGTTTGGTGCGCGCCTTGATCCTTGCCAGCGTGGCGTCAATTTCGGCCAGATTCTCGTCCTGTGTCTTGTCAGGCGAGAACACCTGACCCAGGCTGAGCGCGGCGTGGCCGAGCAGGTGCATGGAGGCATTGCGGTCCACCCCGAGTTCGAGGCCTTCCAGGGCGCTGAGCAGCGCATCGCACCATTCCACGGCAGCCTCGTACCGGGTGTCGCGGCAGCGGCGCGAGATCGCCTTGGCGTAGTGGCCGATCTTGGCGAGGTCGGCGCGGTCGCATTTGGCGCCCCTGGGATGATGCTCCTGAATCATCCGCCACAGGATGCAGACCTGGAAAGCATCGCGACGAAGCTTTTCCGCCGTCAGCGTCTCGCGCGCGGCCTTCAGTTCGCTGTCGATGCGCTGGGCGGCCTCTTCGGCGCTGAGCCGTTCCTTGACCTTCATTTTCAGCGAATTGGGCGGGTGGAAAAGGTCCACGTTGGAGGGCCGCGAGCGGTCGCGGCGGCGGTCCGGGCCGATGTAATCGCTGGTGATGACGAAGCCTTTGCGCCGCTCGATATGCGTGCGGAGGCGCGCTTCCAGCGTCGAGGTCGAAAACGGGCGCAGCAGCAGGTCGTCGGCCCCCGAATCGAGCACGCGCTGGACCAGGCTGTGATGATTCTCCCAGGCCGTAACCACGATGACGAGGAAGGGATTGTAGGCGTTCAGCCCGTGGCGCAGGTTCTGGATCGTGCCGCAGAGCTGCTCCTCCGCCCCCATCGCCTCGCACACCGCCAGGTCCGGCGGCCGGCGGACGATGAATTCGTTAAAGGCTTCCAACGTTGCCACGGTTTCGATGCGGCGGAACCCCAGCGCATAGAGCGCCGACCGGGTCGCATTCCGGTTAGCGCCGACGGGATCGTAAACCAGCGTTTCCGCCGTATCGTAGGAAATCCGCGACATGCCGCCAAAACACCTGCCCGCTCGCGTTGCGATGGGTTCAACACTGGCAGCGGCGAGTTAATGAAGCGTGCGGACGACTGGTTAAGCCTTTGGCGCGGCGGCCGAAAAAATTAGACTGAAATCCGATGCTTTAAGGCTGGCGCCGCCCACCAGGGCGCCGCCGACATCCGCGACCGCCAGGATTTCCGCCGCGTTGGACGGCTTGACCGAGCCGCCATAGAGGATCCGCATTTTGGCCCCCTCTGCGCCCAGCCGCTCGCTCAGGGTCTGGCGGATATGGGCGTGCATCTCGGCAATCTCCGCCAGGGTCGGGGTGCGGCCCGTACCGATGGCCCAAATCGGTTCGTAGGCGACGGCCGTGGTGGCGGCCTTCGAGCCGGCCGGAACACTGCCGGCGATCTGCGTGCCTACGACAGACAGCGCCTGCCCGGCATCGCGCTGGGCCTCGCTTTCGCCCACGCAGATGATGGCCATGAGTCCGGCGCGATGGGCGGCAGCCGCCTTGGCAGCGACCTGCGCGTCGGTTTCGCCGTGGTACTGACGCCGCTCGGAATGGCCGACGATGACGGCGCTGGCGCCTGCGTCCTTCAGCATTTCAGCGCTGATATCGCCCGTATAGGCGCCGGAGACTTCGGCGTGGCAATCCTGCCCGCCGATGGGCAGGCGCCCGCCGGCCGCCGCCACCGCCCGCGTGATCAGCGTGGCGGGCGGGCAGACCAGAACGTCGGCCGCCGGGGGCCTTTCCGCCACGATCTCGATCAGGCGGGTAATCTCGGCGAGCGCCGCCGCCGTTCCGTTCATCTTCCAGTTGCCCGCGATCAGCGCCCGCATATCCGATTCCCCTTCCGAAAAAGAGCGGCACAGCCAGCCTTGCCGTCTTGATGCCCCCTCCCTATCATCCCCCGCCTTTCACCGTCACGTCCGGAATGTCACATGCTTCAGTCGATGCGAAAATTTGCCAATTCCTGGGTCGCCTCCATCTTCATGGGGCTCCTGGCCCTCAGTTTCGGCGTCTGGGGCATCGCCGACATCTTCACCGGGAGTACCGACACCACCGTCGCCAGCGTCGGCCGCGTGAAGATTTCGCAGAATGAATTCCAGAATGAGTATCAGAATCTAGTGCGCTCCCAAAGCGCGCGCACCGGCGTCCAGATCACCCCGGAGCAGGCGCAGGCGATGGGGCTGGGCCAGGAGACCCTGCAGCGCCTCATCAACCGCACCGCGATCGGCAATGAATCGGACCGCCTGGGCCTGACCGCTTCCGACAAGCAGGTGGCCGAGCAGATCCAGTCCATCCCGGCTTTCGCGGGCCCGACGGGCAGCTTTGACCACCAAACCTTCCTGCGCGTCATCTCGCAGGCCGGCTATACCGAGCAGAGCTTCATCAATGCGGTACGCTCCGACACCGTCAATTCGCAGCTGCTCGATGCCGCCAAGAACGGCATGCAGATTCCCGCCGGCTATGCGCGGGCCCTGTTCGACTACATCAACGAGATTCGTGCCGTTCACTATGTGGAAGTGCCCCAGGCGGCCGCGGGCGTGCTGCCGACGCCCACCGATGCCCAGCTTGAGGCATTCGTGAAGGCCCATGAAGACAGCTTCAGCACGCCCGAATACCGCCAGATCACCTATGCGCTGATCGCGCCATCCGACGTCATGAGCCAGGTGTCGGTGACCGACGCCCAGCTCAAGCAGCAATATGATCTGAACAAGGACCAGTACCAGATTCCCGAAAGCCGCGACGTCGAGCAGATCGCCTTCCCCGATCTCAAGACCGCCGAGGCCGCCAGCGCCAGGATCGCGGCCGGCACCAGCTTCGAAGAGATCGCCACATCGCGTGGCCTGAAGCCCAGCGATATCGACCTCGGCACCATCCACCAGGCCGATCTCGGTACGATCCGCGGCCCGGCGGCTTTTACCCTGCCGCTGAACGGTGTCTCCAAGCCCGTGAAGGGAACGTTCGGCTATGTGCTGCTGAAGGTCACCAAGATCAATCCGGGCAGCTCCAAGAGCTTCGACGAGGTCAAAGACGCCCTGCGCAAGGACGCGCTGAACAAACTGGCCCAGAACAAGATCTCCGATATCTCCAACCGCTTCGAAGATGCGATGGCCGGCGGCGACACGCTGGCGCAGGCCGGCCAGAGCGTCGGCATGCACGTGGTTCATGTCGCGGCAGTGGACAAGGACGGGCTCACCCCCAGCGGCGCCAAGGCCGATTTGCCGGCCAATCCGCAGTTCCTCACCGAGGTATTCAAGGCCAGCGTCGGTGTGGCGGGCGATCCGGTGCAGCTCGCGGACGGCACCATGTTCGCAATCCTGGTCGAGGGCGATACGCCGCCCAAGCTGAAGCCGCTTGACGCCGTGCGCGCCGCCGCCACGACCGATTGGCAGGCCGATGCCGGGCAGAAGGCGCTGGACGCCAAGGCCGCTGCCCTCGCCAAGGAGGCCACCGCAGCCCAGAGCCTGGCGTCCCTCGCCAAGACGCTCAACGTCAAGGAAATCGACAGCCCGCCGCTCCAGCGCAGCAAGAAGGACGATGTCTTCGCCCAGAGCCTGATCGATGCCATCTTCGATGCGCCGCCCGGCACCGCGGTGTACGGCAAGAGCATCAAGGGCGGCTATATCGTGGCGCGGATCACCGGTGTCGCGCATCCGCCGGAGCAGAGCGCGAGCAATCCGGCCTACCGGAATTTCCAAATGCAGATCGCGGACCAGATCGGTCAGGACATTCCGGTATCGCTCGCCGTGGCCGCGCGCGCACGCCAGGGCGTGACCGTCAATCAGAAGATGGTTGATAGCGTCATTGGCGGCGGCTCGGGATCGTGAGCCCGGCATGGCCATCGAACCGGACTTTTCGGGCTTCGCCCGCGCCTACGAGGCGGGCAAGCCACAGGCGCTCTACGCCAGGCTGATCGCCGACCTGGAAACCCCCGTCTCCGCCTATCTCAAGCTGGCGGCCGGGCGCGACAACGCCTTCCTGCTCGAAAGCGTGCAGGGCGGAGAGACGCGCGGCCGCTATTCCATCATCGGGCTCAAACCCGACCTCATCTGGCGCTGCAAGAACGGCAAGGCCGAGATCAACACCAACGCCCGCGCCAACCCGGACGATTTCGTGCCGGACACGCTCGCGGACAAGCCGCTCGAGTCGCTACGCCGGCTGATCCAAGCCACGCGCATGGAACTGCCGCCGGCGCTGCCGCCGCCGGCGGTGGGCCTGTTCGGTTATCTGGGCTACGACATCGTGCGCCTGATCGAGCGCTCAAGCCTTGGCCCGGCGCAGCCCGATCCGCTGAACCTGCCCGACGCCACACTCGTCCGCCCCACGCTCACCGCCATCTTCGACACGGTGAAGGACGAGATCATCGTCGTCTCGCCGGTGTTCCCCGAAGCGGGCCTTGATGCGCGCGCCGCCTATGCGCGGGCGAGCGAGCGCCTGCAGGACGCCATCGCCGATCTGGAGCGGCCGCTGCCCTTGAGCCCCGCGCCGCCGGAGAACCTGCCGGCGAACGCCGCCATCGACTCCAATATGAGCCATGCGGAATATCTGGCGGTGGTGGAACGCGCCAAGGAATACATCCGTGCCGGCGACATCTTCCAGGTCGTGCCGAGCCAGCGCTTCCGCCGGCCGTTCACCCTGCCCTCGTTCTCGCTCTATCGCGCGCTCAGGCGGCTGAACCCCTCGCCGTTTCTGTATCACCTCGCCTTTCCGGGCTTCGCCATCGTCGGCTCGAGCCCCGAGATCCTGGTGCGCCTGCGCGACGGCAAGGTGACGATCCGCCCGATCGCCGGCACGCGCAAACGTGGCGCCACGCCGGCAGAAGATGCTGCACTGGCCGACGAGCTGATCCACGATCCCAAGGAACGCGCCGAGCACCTGATGCTGGTGGACCTGGGGCGCAATGATGTCGGCCGCGTCGCCGCCACCGGCAAGGTGCGCGTCACCGACAGCTTCTTCATCGAACGCTACAGCCACGTGATGCACCTGGTCTCGAACGTCGAAGGCGAAATCCGGCCGGACCTCGATGCCGTGGACGCACTGGCGGCCGGGCTGCCCGCCGGCACGCTCACCGGCGCCCCCAAGATCCGCGCCATGCAGATCATCGACGAGTTCGAGAAGGAAAAACGTGGCGCGGTCTACGCCGGCGCGGTCGGATACTTTGCCGCCGACGGTTCGATGGACACCTGCATCGTGCTGCGTACCGCCGTGGTCAAGGACGGCATGATGTATGTGCAGGCCGGCGGCGGCGTGGTGGCGGATTCCACACCCGAAGGCGAGTATCAGGAGAGCGTCAACAAGGCCCGGGCGCTGATGGCCGCCGCCGAGGAAGCCGTGCGCTACGCCTCCGCTGCACGACGCGGACAGTGAACACAACCACCTTCTCTTCAGGGAAGGCTCAAGCACCAAACGGCCGGGAGGGTCTCGCCTCCCGGCCGTCGTGCTTCTGCCCCGGCGATCAGAAGCGGAGCGTCGCCGTCAGGCCGTAGATCGCCGGATCGCCGACGAACGAATCGTAGCTGCCCGGCAGGCCCGGCACGTTCTGGCCCACGGAGTCGAAGACCACCGTGAGGTATTTCTTGTTGGTGCAGTTGCTGCAAAAGGCGGCCAGTTCCCAGCTGTCGCTCGGATTCATCAGCGTGATGCGCGCGTTGTAGAGCGTATAGCCGGCCTGCTCCTTCACCGGGTTCAGGTCCGAGCCGGTGTTGCGGGAGCTGCCGTAGAACAGGTCGCCATGCACGATGCCGGTGTAACCCGTGTCCAGCAGCGGGAAAGTATAGGTCGCCCCTTCGCTCGTGCTCCATACCGGCGAGTTCGTGAAGTGCTTGCCGAACAGGCTTACGTTCGTCACGTTGCCGAAGATGTCCTGCGTTGGCAGGAACGAGCCCGAGTCATAGCGCGTGTCGGCGTAGGTCACGCTGCCGCTCAGCGCCAGCCCCGGCAAGGGCGTGACCTGCGACTGGACCTCGAAGCCCTGCGAGGTGCCCTTGGGCACGTTGAAGATGTGGAAGTTCACGCCGTCGAAATTCAGCACCTGCAGATCGTAGAAGGTTTCCGTGAAGATCGTGGCGTTGACGAGCAGCTTGTTGTCCCACCACTTCGACTTCAGGCCGGTTTCGATATCGGTGGAGAATTCCGGCTTGTAAGCAGGATCGAGCAGCGTCGGCGCGTAGCTGACGATACCGCCGGCCGTACGATCGAGGTTGAAGCCACCCGATTTGTAGCCCCGCGACCAGGAGGCATAGGTCATGACCTGATCCGTCCAGAAATACTGAACGCTCGCGGTGCCGGTCAACGCGTGGGCCGCGGTCCTCTGGTGCCAGTCATGCACCAGCCCGATCCAGAACGGGAAGTTGTAGTAGCCCGGAGGTGCGCTCTGCGTCGGGTTGTTGTTCACGAACGACGAACCGCCGTGCTTGTAGTCTTCGCTGTAGCGAAGGCCGCCAGTGACCGCGAGCTTGTCGGTGACGTGCATCGTCGCCTGCCCGAAAGCCGACCAGCTGTTGCCGTTCTGTGAGAAGTGTTCGCTGTCACCGGTGTTGGGCTGGAACAGGTTGAAATCGAGAGTCGGAACCGGCGTCAGCGGCGGCCCCGGCAGGAAGACGACGGGCAAGGTGTTGTTCGCCGCACTGCCCGCGAAACATTGGTTCATATAGAGTGCCTGTAACGCAGCCGGCAATTGGCCAACGAACACCGCGCACCAGTAATTGCCGGTCTGGGATGCGTTCCGGTAATTGGCGTTCACGTTGATGTGTTCGTTGGTGTAGTAGAAGCCGCCCATCCAGTCCATCGATTCGAAAAGCGGCAGGTCGCCAAGCTGGAACAGCGAGCCGAAGTTCACATGTCCTGACAGGCGGAATTCTTCACTGGCGACATCGTCCTTGAAGTCGGCACCGTTGATCCGGAAAATATCGGCGCCCGTGAAATCGAAATCGCCGCTGTTCGATTGCATGAAGTTGCGGTAGCCGACGATGTTGGTCAGCTTCACGCTGGGAAAGAGCTGCCAGTTGAGTTCGGCGGACCCGCCCATGTCCTGGAAGTGAAGCGGGAAATCCCCGGCCGCGCCGCCGTTCATCGAGGTGTGGTATTTTGTCCGGCTGGGCACACTCGGCGCGCTGCCGTTGTTCGCGGCGAGCTGATTGATGATCGGGGCCGTCGCGCCGTTGACAACACGGATGGCGCCGCAGCAACGTTCGTTACCGTTGGAGTAATCGGCGATCACGCGCAGCGAAACATCGTCGTTCGGCGTCCACAGTGCCTGGCCTTTTATGTAATAGCGATTGCGGCTGTTGATCTTCTTGCCGGAGTTCAGGTCCGTGATGAAGCCGTTTTGTTTGTCATACAGGGCATCCCAGCGCGTGGACAGTTCCTCGGAAATCGGAACATTGATATAGCCCTCGAGCTTGTATCCGGCGTAATTGGTGGCGGTGGCCTGCAGCATCGCATCGTGGCTCTGGTCGGGAGAATTGGTGATGATGCTGAGCGCGCCGGCCGACGTGTTCTTGCCGAACAGCGTGCTCTGTGGCCCTTCCAGCACTTCGATGCGCTGGACATCGAAGAGATCTCCGAGCGCCAGCCCGCTGCGGTTCCGATAGACCCCGTCGATAAAGGTGCCGACGGCGCCTTCCAGACCGGGATTGTTGCCAGTCGTGCCGACGCCGCGGATCTTGACCGTGGTATCGGAGGCGCCGGCCGTGGTGGTGTAGACAAACAGGCTCGGCGAAATCTTCTGCAGATCGTTGACCGTGTTGATGTTCGATTGCCGCAAATCCTTGGCCGTGAAGGCGTCGACCGTGATCGGAACCCTCTGCACGTCCTGGCTGCGTTTCTGCGCTGTGACAATAACCTCTTCGAGCTGGGCATGAGCTGCGCTCGACACGAGCGTGAAAATGACTGTGCTGAGCATGAGGCGAGGTACGATTTTATCGGTCTTCTTGGTCAGCATGGGATCCTCTCTGAATGAATATTGGAAATACTGGTCCTTCGAATGAGGGCCTGCCGGGCATTCCGTTGCAGGTCGTGAAAAGGTGACAGGGACAATTTTGTGTCAGCAGTCGAAGGTTGCGCTTTGTGGTATTTGCGCAACGTGCAAATTAAATGGCGCAAGACGCAAAACAATATGGGCAACAAGGTGTTGTGCGATTTTGCCCGCAGGCATCCGTACCGAATTTACGGACTTGTGTGACAAACAAAGGGCACAAGATTCTTAGCGTGCGCGCGAGCGATCTTTCTTTGCTGCGGCGAACGGTTAAGCCCTGTGCGCCATGACGCTAGCGCCGCGCAACCGCGAGACGTTGCGCATCACGTTCGGTCTTGATGCGGATGGCGACGGACACCGGCACCAGGCGATAGCCATGTGCCGCCACTGCCGCGCACCACGCTTTCAAAACCGAAAGCGTCACCGCATGCGGATGGCCGATGGCGATGGCCGCGCCGTTTTCGCGCGCCAGCTTTTCGGTTTCGGCGAGTTGCTGCTCGACATAGCCGCGTGCCTGCACATCGTCGAGAAAGACGTCGCGGCCCGCACTCGCCACCGCGAAGGCATGGGCCAGCGGCACCACCGACGTCGCCGCCGTGGTGCGCGAATCCAGAAAAAACAGATGCCGCTCGGTCAGCGCCTCCATCACCGGAACCAGCGCCGGGCGGTCGGTAGTGAAGCGGCTGCCCATATGGTTGTTGATGCCCGTGGCGCCGGGCACGCGCGACAAGGCCCAGCCGAGCCGCATCAGATTCTCCGGCGCGGATAAATCGGTGCGCAGGGCCATCGGGCCGGGATCGTCCGTCCCTTCGGGCTCCATCGGCATGTGCAGCACCACCTGATGCCCGGCGCGCAAGGCGGCGCGCGCGAAGACCGGCGCCTCGTCGGGATAAGGCAGGAAGGCGAGCGTCACCGCTGCAGGCAAGCCGATCGCCGCTTCGGTTTCCGGCGCATCGTTGCCCAGATCGTCGATCACGATAGCGATGGCGGGCGCAGGCCGGGCCGTAGCTTGAGCGGGTGTGCCCGTCCCCAGCGCGGCGCGGTGCAGGCGCGCACGCAACCAGGGCGGAAACCCGTGCGACGGCACCGGCGTCAGCACTTCCGGCGCAAAGCGGCTGGGCAGGTCCGGCAGACGCAGCGCCAGCCGCACCTGCGTGCCCGGCATGCGCACGCCGGCCTCGGCGCGGCTGAAGCCCGCAGGCAGAATCGCCTGCATCAGCGGCACGAAGCCTTCACCCACGCGGACGCCCCCGAGCAGAACCGCCAGCAGCAGCACCAACCAGAAGGCGACCTCCGCCGCCTGCTCGACCGCTACCCGTTTCGTCAACCAGCGAATCATCCCACACCGCACCATGCGCAATAGGAAAGCGCCTGGGCCACCTGTCAACGCCTTGAACCGGCTCAGTTTCGCGTGAGCATGCGATTCGGTTCTGGCCAACGCACCGCCAACGCCATCATAGTGTGTACCCGCCCAGACCGGATTCATCTCATGACAAAACCGACCAATGGCCTCCTCCTCGCCGCCCTGCTGATGCTTCCGGGCTGCGCACATGTCACGGCTACCCCGGCGCCCGCGCCCAAGGCCGCGCCGGCTGCCGCGCGCTACAACCCGCTCAAGGCCTTTACCAAGCTGACGCTGCCGCAAGCAGTCAACAGTTATCGCGCCGGCAATGGCGCGCCGGGCCCGGCCTATTGGCAGAACCGCGCCGACTACACCATCCGCGCCCACCTCTTGCCGGCGCAGAAGGAACTGACGGCCAGCGAAGTCATCACCTACACCAACAACAGCCCTGAGACGCTGGGCTGCCTGTGGCTGCGGCTGGAGCAGAACGCCTATCGCAAATATTCCCGCGCCTCCTTCGCCGAGTGGCCGCAAAGCGAGCACACCGAGGGCTTTCAGTTCGACAGTGTGGCGGTGGACGAAGGGGGCAAGACGACGAAGGCCGATTACCGCATCAGCGATACGCGAATGCAGATCCCGCTCGAGCAGCCCCTGAAACCGCATGGCAAGCTGCGCGTGCTCATCACCTACCATTATACGATCCCGGGCAAATTCGGCGGGCGCACCGCATGGGCGAACTACAAGGACGGCGCCATCTACGACGTCGCACAATGGTATCCGCGCATGGCCGTGTTCGACGATCTGCGCGGCTGGGACACGCAACCCTATCTCGGCAACGAGTTCTATCTGGAATACGGCGACTTCGATTACGCCGTCACCGTGCCGGCGGACATGCTGGTGGCGGGGGGCGGCGAACTCCTCAACCCCAAAGAGGTGCTCACCGCGACAGAGCGCGCGCGGCTGGCCGAAGCGGCGAAAAGCGACAAGACCGTGGCCATCCGTGGCACCGACGAAATCGGCAACCCCTCAAGCCGCCCGAAGACCTCCGGCGAGTTGACCTGGCGCTTCCATATGAAGAACACGCGCGACGTAGCCTTCAGCGCCTCCGCCGCCTTCATCTGGGATGCGGCGCGCATCGACCTGCCCGACGGCAAGCACGCGCTGGCCATGTCGTTCTATCCGCGCGAGAGCCAGGGCAAGAACGCCTGGCCGCGCTCGACGCAATATGTGAAGGACGCGGTGGAGAATTTCTCGCGCCGCTGGTTCCCCTATCCCTGGTCGACCGCGATCAACATCGCCGGGCCCGCTTCGGGCATGGAATATCCGGGCATGGCCTTCGACGGCGTGGAGGACAAGAACGCGCCGCTGTTCTGGATCACCGCGCACGAACTGGGCCATTCCTGGTTTCCGATGATCGTGGGCTTCAACGAACGGCGCAACGCCTGGATGGACGAAGGCTTCAACACCTTCATCGACACCTACGAGTCCGACGATTTCAACCACGGCGAATGGGGCCCCAAGCGCGATTCCGAATTCGCGCCCCAGGGCGGCTATCCGGCCGACGACATCGAAACCGTGCTGAAGGACAAGGACGCGCCGCCCATCGTGACGCGCGCCGACGCCATCAAGGAGAAGTATCGCCACCCGGTGACCTATTTCAAAACCGCGCTGGGGCTGAAGCTGCTGCGCGAGCAGATCCTGGGGCCGGAGCGCTTCGACTTTGCCTTCCGCAAATTCATCCGCGACTGGGCGTACCGGCATCCTTCGCCGTCCGATTTCTTCCGCGCGATGGACAGCGCCGGCGGCGAGGATCTCGCCTGGTTCTGGCGCGGCTGGTTCTTCAACAACTGGAATGCCGACCTGGCGGTGAAGAAGGTGACCTACAATGCCGGCGATCCCACCAAGGGCGCCACCGTCACCGTGTCCAGTCTCGACCGGCTGATCCTGCCCGCTACGCTGCAGGTCGATTTCACCGATGGCACCAAGGACAGCATCCGCATCCCAGCCGAAGCCTGGATCCAGAAGACCGAGGTGAGCGTGCCGGTCTACAGCACCAAGAAGATCGCCCAGGTCGTGCTCGATCCCGATCACGCCATTCCCGACGCGGACCGCGGCAACAATGAGCTGAAAGGACCGTTCTAAGGCGCCGGCGGGTGGGGGCGTTCGCCGCGGCGGCGGCGCAGCGAGGCCAGGTTGCTGCGCACCGCTGCGAAATGGCGCGGCATCTTGATGCGCCTGGGCATGCGCACCTGGATACGCTCGGGCGACTGGGCCAGCGTGCGCAGCCAGCCTTCCACGCGCCCGGGCAAAGGCTCGCGATCCAGGCCATGCAGGGGATGGACCTCCGGCGCCACGGCCAGCTCCAGCAGGATGGGATGATGGTCCGACGGCCCGCGCTCCAGCACGCCGGTATGCGTACTCACCACTCCGCGCGCCATGCAGCGGTCAAGCCGCACCGAGATCACATTGCCGGCCCGGTGCGTGCGCTCACGCGGGCCGATGTCGCGGAAGCCGGCGAGCCGGATTGGCCCCACCACGTTGTAATCGCCCACCAGCACCGCCGGCCCCTCGATGGCGCGGGCGGCGTGGGCCAGCTGCCAGCGGTTGAGGAACTGGCCGTGCGACAGGTGCACATTGGCGAAAGTGATGCCGTGGAACTCGACCAGCAGTGCCAGCCGCGGCGGCACCGCGCCGGGCATGGTGGACACCGGCAAGGGCAGCGCCCGGGGCGGCGCGAACGGACGGGGGCTCCAGGCGGCCAGGCCATAGACCCGAGCGTGCATCGGCTCGCGGTAGAAATGGCCACCCGCCAGCGCCGGCAGGCGGTGCAGTTCCTCGGTCGCTTCCTGCATCAGGAGCAGATCGGGACGCTGTTGCTCGATCAGCGCCGCCACGTCTTCCACCCGGGCGCCGATCAGGCGCAGCAGATTCCAGCTGATAACCTTCAGCTTCCCGGAGGGCGCATGGTGCGCGGCAGGCATTTCGGACGCTTCCGAATGCGAACGATACGGCGAAAGACTCATACGCGGAACCCTGGCCCGAAACCGTGGCACGGCCGACCAAACTGTTCTCTATTTAGACCTTGCTCACAGCATTTCAAGCCTTGCTGATATAAAAGCCGGACATGATGAACAAAGGCCGCACATGCTGACGGGCGTGCCCGATCTTTCGCCGGACTGGCTGGAGACGCTGGTCGCCCTGGCCTACGCGCTGGCAGCGCTGGCCGTCACGGTCCATGTGCTGCTGACCAAGCGCGACGTGCGCGCGGCGCTGGGCTGGATCGCCCTGGCCTGGCTGACGCCCGCCGTCGGCGCGCTCATTTATTACGGCTTCGGTATCAACCGCGTCAGCCGGCGCGCCACCAGGATCGGCACCTTTCAGGGCGCACCCGCGCCGGCGGTCCCTGCCCCGCCCGCCCTGCTGCCGGAGATCGCGGACCTCGCCGCCATCGTCGGCCGGGTGACCGGCCACGCGCTGGCGCCCGGCAATGCCGTGGCCCTGTTCCGCGGGGGCGACGAAGCTTATCCCGCCATGCTGGCGGCGATCCACGAGGCCAGGCACAGCATTGCGCTGGCCTCCTACATCTTCCGAGGGGACCGCGCGGGCCAGGACTTCATCGATGCGCTGGCCGGGGCGCAGGAGCGCGGCGTGGCCGTGCGGGTTCTGATCGACAGCGTCGGCAGCGGCTACGTCTATTCCTCGGCCCTGCGGCGGCTGCACGCCCGCGGCGTTCCCGCGGCGCGCTTCCTGCACACCTGGCTGCCCTGGCGCATGCCGTTCCTCAATCTGCGCAACCACAAAAAGCTGCTGATCGTGGATGGCGCGATCGGCTTCACGGGCGGGCTCAATATCGGCAACGAATATGCGGCCACGCTGGCGCGCGGCGATTACGCCGACGACGTCCACATCTGCGCGCATGGCCCGATCACCCGCCAGTTCATGGAGAGCTTCGCGCAGGACTGGGCCTTCACCACCGGCGAAACCCTCGATCAGGAAATCTGGTGGCCGCCGCTGGCGCAGACTGGAAGCGTCTGCGCGCGCGCCGTGCGCTCCGGCCCCGATACCGATATCGGCAAGCTCGAAGCAATACTGGGCGCGGCGCTGGCGCAGGCCCGCAGTCGCGTGCGCATCGTCACGCCCTATTTCCTGCCCGACCAGAAGCTCCAATTCGCCATCGCGCAGGCGGCGCTGCGCGGCGTGGCCGTCGAAATCCTGATCCCCGAGCATTGCGATTCCGCCTTCATCGATTGGGCGATGCGCGCCCATATCCAATTCCTGAGCGAGGCGCCCGACCTGGTCCGCGTCTGCCCGGCGCCTTTCGATCACGCCAAGCTGATGACGGTGGACGGCGAATGGTGCCTGGTGGGCAGTTCCAACTGGGACACGCGCAGCCTGCGCCTCAACTTCGAACTCGACGTGGAATGCTATGATCGCGCGCTGACCGGGCAGATCGACGCGCTGATCGACGGCAGGCTGGCCAGGAGCCGTCCACTCGGCCGGGCGGCCCTGGCAGCGAGGCCGGTGCTCATGCGCCTGCGCGATGCGGCGGCGCGGCTGTTTCTGCCTTATCTCTGAGCTTTCGACTTCTTCGCCGCCGCTTTCTTCGCGGGCCGCTTCGCCGGCGCCGTAAGCGGGCCGGCGGCCAGTTCGCGCTCGGCTCTCAGCCAATGCTCGGTGTCGCAGCCATGCGGCCGTCCCTCGCTTTCCCAAATGGCATAGGCGCGCGCCGCGATGCGTGCCTGCGCCGCTTCCGGATCACTTCTTGCCCGTGTTGCCATGTTCCGCCTCCGCTACGATCTTGAATGTCTTGATGACGCTGCCCGGATTGACGCTGATGGAATCGATGCCCCAACCCGCCAGCCGCGCGGCGACCTCAGGATAATTGGCCGGCGCCTCGCCGCAGATGCCGACATGGCGGCCATTGCGGCGCGCGCCTTCCACTGCCAGGCGCAGCATCTCGGTCATGCCCGGATCGCGCTCGTCGAAATCGAAGGCAACGATTTCAGAATCGCGGTCCACGCCGAGCGTGAGCTGCGTCAGGTCGTTGGAACCGATGGAGAAACCGTCGAACACCTCGCTGAAGGCGTCGATGCGGATGACGTTGTTGGGAATCTCGCACATCACGTAGATTTCAAGACCGTTCTCGCCACGCCTGAGGCCGCGCGCGGCCATAGTGGCGACGACGCGCTGCGCCTCCTCCTCGCGCCGGCAGAACGGCACCATGATCTTGAGATTGGTCAGGCCCATCTCGCCGCGCACCCGCGCCAGCGCCGCGCATTCCAGCGCGAAGCCCTCCGCATAGGCCGGATGGGCATAGCGCGAGGCGCCGCGGAAGCCGATCATGGGATTGGACTCCACCGGCTCGAACGGCGCCCCGCCCAAGAGCCGCGCATATTCGTTGGTCTTGAAATCGGACAGCCGCACGATCACGGGCTTCGGATAGAACGCCGCCGCGATCATGCCCACGCCTTCGGAGAGGCGTTCGATGAAAAAATCCTGCGGCCGGGCATAATTTGCGGTAAGCGCTTCGATCCTGCGGCGCTCGGCCTGCTTCACCCGCTCGGGATGAACAAGCGCCATCGGATGGATGCCGATGAACTCGTTGATGATGAATTCCATGCGGGCCAGGCCCACGCCGTCATTGGGCAGCAGCGCGCTCTGGAAGGCGAGATCGGGATCGCCCAGATTGATCATGATTCTGGTCTTCGGCCGCGGCAGGCCGGACAGATCGACCTCACTTACATCGAAAGCGAGTTTGCCTTCATAGACATGGCCGATATCGCCCTCGGCGCAGGAAATCGTAACGGTGCTGCCGGTCTTGAGCGTCGTGGTGGCGTTCTCGCTGCCCACCACGGCGGGAATGCCAAGCTCCCGCGCCACGATGGCGGCATGACAGGTGCGCCCGCCCCGGTCCGTGACGATGCCGCCGGCCTTCTTCATCACCGGTTCCCAGTCCGGCGTGGTAGTGGCGGCAACCAGGATTTCGCCTGCCTGGAAGCCTTGCAGCTCCGCCTCGCTGGCCACGACGCGCACGAGGCCGGCGGCGATCTTCTCGCCGATGGCGCGGCCGGTGACGAGCGGCCGGGCCCGCTCCTTCAGCGTATAGACTTCGAGCTGCCCGGCCTTCTTCTGCGAGGCCGCCGTCTCCGGCCGCGCCTGCACGATGTAGAGCTTGTTGTCCACGCCATCCTTGGCCCATTCGATGTCCATCGGCGTGAGCTGGCCGTTGATCTTGGAATAATGATCCTCGATGGCGATGGCGTGTCCGGCCAGTTGCAACACGTCCTCGTCCGCGATGCAGAAGCGCTCGCGCGCCGCCTTGGCGGTCTTGGTGTTGCGGGTGGTGTCCTTGCCGGTGGCAAACACCAGCGTCAGCGCCTTGCCGCCCAGCGTATGGCGCAGCACCGCGCGCTTGCCATCGCGGTAGGTCGGCTTGTGGACATAGAACTCGTCGGGATCGACGCGGCCCTGCACGATGTTCTCGCCCAGCCCGTAGATGCCGTTGATCAGCACCACGTCGCGGAAGCCGGTTTCGGTGTCGATGGTGAACATCACGCCGCTGGCGCCCTTGTCGGAGCGCACCATCTTCATCACCGCCACGGAGAGCGCGACCTTGAAATGATCGAAGCCGTTGTCGTTGCGATAAACGATGGCGCGGTCGGTGAAGAGCGAGGCGAAGCAGTGCCGGCAGGCCTCGAACACGGCCGCAGCCCCGCGCACATTCAGATAGCTTTCATGCTGGCCGGCGAAGCTGGCGGTGGGCAAATCTTCCGCGGTGGCGGAACTGCGCACGGCGACGGAAACATTGCGGCCGTATTGCTGTTCCAGCTCGCGATAGGCGGCGGCGATCTCTTTCTTGAGCGCCTCGGTGCCGGTGGCGGCATAGACGATCTGCCGCGCCTTAGCCGCGCGCTCGGCCAGATCGCGCACGTCGTCCCTGTTCAGGCCCTCCATCAGCGCGCGCAAAGGTTCCCACGCCTTGGCAACCGTCAGCGCCGCGCGATAGGCACCGGCGGTGATGCCGAAGCCGTTGGGCACCGCAATGCCCATTGGCGCCAGCGCGGAATATAGCTCGCCCAACGAGGCCGTCTTGCCGCCGACCAGCGGCACGTCGCCCATCCGCAAATCCTGGAACCAGCGTATGCTCGTTTGCGGCATGCGGCCCGCCTTTCGTGGATTGCATCCAAGATGCCCCGCATGTGCGGCCGGAACCTTGACCTCGCGCAACGGCGGCCGTGCGGCTCGGCCGAATTTGACCCCGATCAGCGAAATCCCCGCATCGACGCGTCAATTTGAACGCGGTGGCGATCATGGAGGCATCCATGTCCCAGACTTCTCTCGTGCGCCGGTCCGGAGCGCCAGCAGATGACGAAATTGTAACCTCCCTGCGTGACGCGGCTGAAGACCTGCCGCCGCCAGAGAAGGCCGAAGAATTCGGCACGTTCTTCGACCGCTACGGCGATGCGCGCGTGGTACTGCTGGGCGAGGCCACGCACGGCACCAGCGAGTTCTATCGCGCCCGCGCCGCTGTCACGCGTCATCTCATCCGCCATCACGGCTTCAACATCGTGGCCGTGGAAGCCGACTGGCCGGATGCCGCGCGCATCGACCGCTACGTCCGCCATCGCACGCCGGAGCCGACACGCGTTGAGGCTTTCGTCCGATTTCCGGTTTGGATGTGGCGCAACGAGGAGGTGCTCGAACTCATCCAATGGCTGCGCACCGAGAACGCACCGCACGCCGATGCTTCGCGCGTCGAATTTCGCGGGCTCGACCTTTACAGCCTCCATGCCTCCATCGCGGCGGTGCTGGCCTATCTCGACCGCGTCGATCCCGATGCCGCGGCGCGGGCGCGTTACGGCTGCCTCACACCCTGGCAGGACGATCCGGCGCATTACGGCCATCGCGCATTGATGGGCGCCGATACCTGCGAAGACGTGGTGACGGCGCAGCTCACCGACCTGCTCGACAAACGCCTCGAATATGCGATGAAGGACGGCGATCCCTATTTCGACGCCGCGCAGAACGCGCGCATCGTGCGCGCCGCCGAGGAATATTACCGCATCATGTATCGCGGCGCGCGCGAAAGCTGGAACCTGCGCGACAGGCACATGTTCGACACGCTGCAGGCGCTGATGCGGCGGCGCAAGGATGCCAAGGCGGTGGTTTGGGCGCATAATTCGCATATCGGCAATGCCGCGGCCACTTCGATGGGCTGGGAAGGCGAATTCAATATCGGGGAACTTTGCCGCACGGCCTATGGCAGCGAGGCCGTAGCCATCGGCTTTTTCACCGACCGCGGCACCGTGGCCGCCGCCTCGGACTGGGACGGCGCGATGGAGATCAAACAGGTGCGCCCCGCACGCGCGGATTCCTGCGAGCACCTCTTCCGCCGAACCGGCCGCGTCCGCACCCTCACCGACTGGCGCGATCCGAGGCGCCATCTGCTGCGCGAGCAGCTTTCGCGGCCGAGGCTGGAGCGCGCCATCGGCGTGGTCTACCGGCCGGATAGCGAACTCTTGAGCCACTATTTCCGCGCCGTGCTCTCCGAGCAGTTCGATGCCCTGGTCTGGTTCGAGGAAAGCCACACGGTAACGCCGCTGGGGCCGGAAAAGCCCAAGGGCGTTCCAGAAACCTACCCCTTCGGGCTCTGAGCGTCCGGCGACGGTCGCGACTAACGATGCTCCGGAGACCACGGCGGGGCCGTCATGTTGCGCTTGCCGTCCTGCGTTCGCGCGGCATTCTGGACCGGAATACGGTCCCAGAGCTGGCAGGTCACCGGTGCGTGCTTCTGATCCAGCGCTTCGCAATAGTTGGTGTATTCGCAAATCCTGACTTCATCGCCACAGCCGAGCCGGACCTTGCGCGGCCAGTCGGGATCGGCAAGCAACTGGCGCGCCATCGCGATGATGTCCGCCTGCCCTTCCTGCAATGCCGCCTCCGCCTGACCAAAGCCGTGAAAGCCGCCCGCCAGCACCACCGGTGTCTCGAAGCCGTCGGCCTGCAAGCGCTGGCGGATGCGCGCCGCCGGAATGGCGTTGCGTCCGAAAGGGCCCCTGGCATCGGAGATATAGGACGGCATGCATTCATAGCCGCTGGGGCCCGTATAGGGATAGACCGCGGCGCCGATCTTCGGCTGCAACGCATCTTCGAATTTGCCGCCCCGCGACAGAGAAAGAAATTCCATGCCCGCCCGCGCCAACGTCACGCCGATCTCGCAGCCTTCCGCAAGCGCATTTCCGCCGGGAATACATTCTTCGCTGAGATAGCGCGCACCCACGGCAAAGTTCGAGCCCACTTCGGCACGGACCGCGGCATAGACCTCCAGCGGAAGCCGCAGCCGGCCGGACAGATCGCCGCCGTAACCATCGGCGCGCGTGTTCCGCGCCGACAGAAACGATGCCATCGTATAGGCATGGGCGTAATGCAGCTCCACGCCGTCGAAGCCCGCGTGTTTCGCCCGCGCCGCCGCGCGCGCAAACAAATCGGGAAGCCGCGCGGGCAAATCGGCGATATGCGGCAAGTCTGTATCGGTAACCCGTTCGCGATAGCCCCGGTCCAGATCGTCACGCTCGCGATCGGACAGCACATCGAACAGCGCCGCCTCGTCGAGGCCAAGCAGCCGCTCGCGCACCGCCGCCTCCTCGGCGCCGTCCATGCCGAGACGCAGGCGGTGCGTTTCCGTCACGCGCAGGAACCGCGCCAGATAAACCTCGCGCGGCAGACGGCGGCGCACGGTCAGAAAGTCGATAAGCTGGATCAGCGCCCGCGTCCGGCCGCCGCTCGCCTCACGGATGACCTGCACGATCTTTTCCAGCCCCGGCAGAAACCGGTCATCGCCGATCCGCAGCAGCGGGCCGCTCGGCACATCGCGAATCCCGGTCGCTTCCACCACGATGGCGCCCGGCTGGCCGCACGCAAAGCGGGCATACCAGTCGAGCACGGCGTCGGTGACGCTGCCGTCCTCCGCCGCGCGCCACGGCACCATGGCCGGAACCCAGGTTCGTTCTGCCAGTTCCAGCGCCCGATATCTGAGCGGTGCAAAAAGCCGCGCCCGCGCCGCTTCATCGCGTGTGGGCCACAGCCCCGACGCCGGACGGTGGCGGATCTTTTCGGGTGGCCGCCACATGCTGCCTCACCGTGGCACAACGGCCGTGGCTTCAATTTCGATCAGCGCGCCGTCCTCCACCAGGCCCGCGACCATCACCACCGACATGACCGGGTAATTGCGGCCCATGAGATCGCGATAGATAGCGCCGATCTGCTTGAGGTTTCCGAGATAGGCCTGCTTGTCGGTGACGTACCACGTCATGCGCACGACATGCTCCGGCCCCGCGCCGCCCTCCGCCAGAACCGCCAGGATGTTCCGCAGCGCCTGTTCGAACTGACCGGGAAAATCCGTGGCTCGAAATCGTTCCTGTTCGTCCCAACCGACCTGACCGGCCACGAAGATCAACCGGCCTTCGGCCTCGATGCCGTTGCTGTAGCCCTTCGGGCGCGGCCAGCCGGGCGGCTGCAGGATTTGCATGGTTTCTCCTTTCGGTCAGTCAGGCGGCGGCACTGACGCGCACATCGTCAAAAATCTCCAGCCGCGCAAGCTGCATTCCGCTATCGTTCAGTTTCCCTCAAAATGCGGCTTCTGCTTGTCGCGGAAGGCTTCGAAGGCGCGGCGGAAATCCTGCGTCTGCATACAGATCGCCTGCGCCTGCGCTTCCATCTCGATGGCGGTTTCCAGCCCCACATTCCACTCCGCGTTGAGCTGCGTCTTGGTGATGCCATGCGCAAAGGTGGGCCCCGCGGCAAGTTCCCGCGCCCAGTCCAGCGCCGCATCGAGCAGCGCTTCGGGTGCCACCAGTCGGTTGTAAAAACCCCAGCGTTCGGCTTCCTCGCCGCCGATGGCGCGGCCCGAATAGAGCAGATCGCTGGCGCGGCCCTGGCCGATGATGCGCGGCAGGATCGCGCAGGCACCCATATCGCAACCCGCCAGGCCCACGCGCGTAAACAGAAACGCCGTCTTGCTGCGCGCCGTGCCGAGGCGCAAATCCGACGCCATCGCCATGATCGCCCCGGCGCCGACACAGACGCCATCAACCGCCGCCAGGACCGGCTGCGGGCAGCCGCGCATCGCCTTGACCAGATCGCCGGTCAGCCGCGTGAAGGCCAGAAGGCCCGCCATGTCGCGCCTGGTCAACGGCTCGATGATCTCAAACACATCGCCGCCGGAGCAGAAATTGCCGCCGGCCCCCGTCAGCACCAACGCCTTGACCTCCGGACAGGAATTCAGTGCACGGAACATTTCGCCCAGCTCGGCATAGCTTTCGAAGGTCAGTGGATTCTTGCGCTCGGGACGGTTCAGCGTGACCTGGGCTACGCCGCCTTCGAACGACCAGAGAAAATGCCTGGGCTTAAACGTATCCGGTTTCAGGGTTTTCATATCGGATTCCGCTCGATAGAGGTTCTGAGCCGATCGAGCGCACCAAGGAGCACCCGGACATCCTCTGTTCCAAGATCGCGCGTCATGTGCTCGATCCAGGCTTCATGCTGCGCGGCCATCGCAGCGAAGCGCTTGCGCCCAAGCGGCGTCAGGCAAACCCGCTGAATGCGCCGGTCGGCCTCGTTCTGCGTCCGCTTGACGAGGCCCTCGTCGATCAGCCGCTCGACAATGGCCGTCACATTGCCGTTGGAAACAAGCAACCAGTCCGACAATTCGCCCATCCTCAGACCGCCGGGGTTGCGCTCGAGCGCGGCGAGAACGTCGAAGCGCGGCAGCGTGGTTCCGAAATCCTCGCTCAATTTCTGGCGGATGCGCTTCTCAATGATCATCGAGCAACTGAGAAGGCGCAGCCACAGGCGGAGCGATTGCTTGCTCTGAGGGGCACCGCCCAGTTTCAATCGCGCCCCGCTCACATCACTTCTCCACCTGCCACCGCGATTGCCTGTCCCGTTATGGATTGCGCGCTATCGCGAACCAGCCAGCGCACCGTTTCGGCGATCTCATCGGGGGCGATCAATCTTCCCTGTGGATTGGCGGAAGTAAAGCCGGCGAGCGCCGCTTCCGGCGTGCGGCCCGTCTTTTCGACCAGCCGACCGACGGCGTCGCGGATCATGTCGGTATCGGTGTAACCGGGGCACACCGCGTTCACCGTCACGCCCGAGCCGGCAAGCTCCAGCGCCAATGCACGGGTAAGCCCGAGGAGCGCATGTTTGGTGGCAACATAAGCCGAAACGTAACGATATGGCCTGAGCGCCGCCGTGCTGGCGATATTGACGATCCGCCCAGTGCCGCGGCGCTTCATCTCCTCCAGCACCTGAGCGATGGCATGAACCGACCCCAGAACATTCGTCCGCCAATGGCCCTCCCAATCCTGCGCGCTCAGGCGCTGGAACGGCGCAGTGCGAACAACGCCGGCGTTGTTGATCAATATCCCGACCGGCCCGCAGGCCTCCTTCGCTGCGCGAAAAGCGCGCGCAACACTCTCTTCGTCGCTCACATCGCAAACTGCAGTGCCGGAAAATTCCGCAGCACAGGCCGCGAGGCGCTCGGCATTCCGGCCCATGATCGTCACGGCATGGCCATCCGCCGCGAGCGCGCGCGCAACGGCCTGGCCGATCCCGCTTCCGCCCCCGGTGACGACAGCGTGAGACGGCGTATCCATGCCCTACACCACCAGCATCATCTGACCGGCCCGTTCGAGATTGATGACGAGCTGGTTGTAACCGCTTTGATACTGGTGCGGCACCGGCGGATCGGCATATTTCTGCTGCGCGGCCGCGCGCAGCGTCCAGTTCGGGTCCATCTGGTGCGGGCGCGCCAGCGCGCACAGATCGGCCCGCCCCGCCGCCAGAATCGAATTGACGTGATCGATCTCATAAATGTTGCCGACCGTCATGGTCCTGATTCCGGCTTCGTTGCGAATCCTGTCCGAAAACGGAGTCTGGAACATGCGGCCATAGACCGGTTTCTCGTCCCTGGTCACCTGGCCCGACGAAACGTCGATAATATCGGCGCCGGCAGCGGCAAAGGCTTTGCCGATTTCGACCGCCTCGGACGGCGTCACGCCCGCCTCACCCACCCAGTCATGCGCCGAGATGCGCACCGACATGGGCTTGTGCTCCGGCCATACTGCCCGCATCGCCCGAAAGACCTCCAGTGGATAGCGCAAGCGGTTCTCCAGCGCGCCGCCATACTCGTCCATACGCTTGTTCTGGGTCGGGCTGATGAAAGCCGACAACAGATAGCCATGCGCGCAATGCAGTTCGATCATGTCGAAACCGGCGCGCTCGGCCCGCTTTGCCGCGGCGACGAACTGCCCGCGGACCTCATCCATCATGGCGCGGGTCATCGGCACCGGCCTGGCATTGGCCGCGGACCACGGCACATCGGACGGCGCCATCGTCGGCCAGTTCCCGGTTTCCAGCGGCCGGTCCATGCCCTCCCAGGCGACACGCGTAGAGCCCTTGGCGCCGCTATGGCCGAGTTGCATGCAGATTTTCGCCGCCGTATGGACATGGACGAAATCGACAAGACGCCGCCACGCGGCCTCCTGCCCGTCCGACCACATCCCGGTGCAGCCGGGTGTGATGCGGCCTTCCGGCGACACGCAGGTCATCTCGGTATAGACCATGCCGGCGCCGCCCAGGGCGCGGGCGCCATAATGCACCAGATGAAAATCGTTCGGCATGCCATCAGCCGCCGAATACATTGCCATCGGCGAGACGACGATCCGGTTCTTGAGTTCCATGCCGCGCAGGCGCAGCGGCGCGAACATCGGCGGCACGGGTTCCGCCACCGGCGCACCGGCGGCCTGTTCGGCAAACCAGCGTTCCAGCCCGCCCACCCATTCGGGATCGCGCAGGCGCAGGTTTTCATGACTCACGCGCTGGCTGCGCGTCAACAGCGAATAGGCGAATTGCGGCGGCGCCAGATCAAGATAACGCTCGACATTCTCGAACCATTCGGTCGAATTGCGCGCCGCGCTTTGCAGCTTCAACACGTCGAGCAGCCGTTCCTCCCGATATTGCCGTAACGCCTCGTCCAGCGACAGCGAGGAGTCGCTCAACACATCGGCCAGCTTGATGGCGTCCTCGAAGGCCAGCTTGGTTCCCGAGCCGATGGAAAAATGGGCCGTGTGGACGGCATCGCCGAGCAGGATGCAGTTGCGGTAGTGCCAGCGTTCGCACAACACGCGCGAGAAATTGAGCCAGGCTGAACCGCGCAGGTGGGCGGCATTGGTCATCAATTCGTGGCCGCCCAGATACTCCCCAAAGATTGCCTCGCAGGTCCGGCAGGTTTCCTCCTGGCTCATCCGTTCGAAGCCGAGGCGCTCATATGTCTCCGGCCCGCATTCGACGATGAAGGTCGCCGTATCGGCTTCGAACTGATAGGCGTGGGCCCAGATCCAGCCATGTTCGGTATGGACGAAGAAGAACTTGAACGCGTCGAATTTCTGACGCGTACCGAGCCAGACATATTTGTTCTTCCGCACCTCGATATCACACCGGAAATGCTCGGCGAACATCTGGCGCAGCTTGCTGTTGATGCCATCGGCCGCGATGACAAGATCGTAATTCGCCAGCAGCGCTTCATCGGGCTCGACCTCCACTTCGAAGCGCAGCTCCACGCCTAATTCCCTCGCCCGGTCTTGCAGGATGTTCAACAGGCGCTTGCGCCCGATGCCGATGAAGCCGTGACCGGTCGAACGGATGCTGGTTTCGTCGCCCCCGTTCCTGATATGAATGTCGATATCATCCCAGTGCGCCAGCTCGGCGACCATCGCGTCGGCGCTCCTGGAATCGTTGCACGCGAGGTTTTCCATCGTCTGGTCGGAAAACACCACGCCCCAGCCGAAGGTGTCGCCCGGCCGGTTACGCTCCAGCACGACGATCTCGTGCGCCGGATCACGCAGCTTCATCGAGATGGCGAAATACAGGCCGGCCGCACCGCCGCCGACGCAGGCGATCCTCATGATCTGTCTCCCGAACGGTCGGCCAAGTGTTGGCACAGGCCGGCAATTACTTCAAGCCTAAACTATATCGGCGCATCGCTCGCGCCGCCACGCGCGACCATTCCCGCGAACCGCTCAGCAGCCGTTGAGCAGGAACGGTAGCAGGCGCATGAAATAGGCGCGCTGATCATCATACATGCACATGTGACTGCCCTGTTCGCCGATCCAGGTGCTGGCGTTCGGAATCAGCCGGCCCTCGCGGCGGATCTGGTCCGGGCTCATCTCGTCATACTTGGCACCCATGACCAGCGTGCGGGTCTTGATCTTCGGCAGATCGGCCCAGCGATCCCAATGCCGGAAATTGCCCGTGATCACGAACTCGTTCGGGCCCTGCATGACGTTGTAGATATGCGTATTCATTTTCGCGAAGGTCCGGCTGACCGGCTCGGGCCACGGCGTGAGGCGCAGGAAATGCTCGGCATAGACCTTGTCCATCACCGCCCGGTAGGCGGGCGCGTCGGTCTGGTTCAGCGCCTCGTACTTCGCCAGCGTGGCCTGATCGGCGGCAGAAAGCTGGCGGCGCAGCACCGCAGCATACTGGACATAGGCCGCGACGCTGGCAGTCATGTCCGAGATCACCAGCCGGCTCAAATTCTGCTGGTATTTGAGGGCGTATTCCATCGCCAGCATGCCGCCCCAGGAATGGCCATAGAGAATGAAATTCTCGAGGCCGAGTCCCTTGCGCACCGCTTCAACTTCCTCGACATAGCGGGCAACCGTCCAGAGGCTGTCGTCGTTCGGATGATCGGAATAGCCGCAGCCGAGCTGATCGTAATAGTAGAATTCGATTCCGGCCTGCGGCAGGAAATCCTCGAAGCATTCGAAGTAATCGTGGCAGAAGCCTGGCCCGCCATGCAGCAGCAGCACCTTGACCGGGCTATGTCCGACGCGCTTGGTCCAAACCTTGTAGCCGCCCGGAATGAGGATCAGGCGCGCGCCGCCGTCCAGCACCTCGCCCGGCTTCTGTGCCGGCAGCGAGGGCGGCGCGCAGGTTTTTGCGGAGGCACGGGCCGCGGGCGTCAAAGACGTCGAGGCGACACTGGCCGCGGCAGCAGCGCCTGTCAGGAATGTGCGACGACCGAGCATGATCCCCCCTGTAGCCTGCGCCGACGGCAACGGCGTGACGTGGTATTTCCGGGCGCGTTCCGGGCGGCTCATCCTAGCGCCTTCGTGTCACGCGCCGCAAACGCAGCAGCCCTCCGATCGCAAGGATCGAAGGGCTGTGACGGCTACCGTTCATCCAACGCAGGATGGCTTGGCATACCTAGTCGAAATCATCGCGGAACTCGACGCCGAAGGTGCGCGGCTGGTTGGTTACAACCAACGGCTGGCCGGGCGTTTCAGCCGCGATGTCGCGATAATCCGCGAAGTTGGCATGCTCGTTGGTCAGGTTCTTGCCGAACAGCGTCAGCGAGTAGCTGTCCCACTCGATCCCGAGCCGGGTACCAACCAGCGTATAGGCCGGGCGGACGCGCGGATTGAAGGGATCATTGTTGGCGCTGGTGCTGTTGCCGACATAGCTATAGGTGGCGTTGACGATCATGTCGTATTTGCTCGTCAGCGGCACGGTATAGGTTGCCGAGCCCGACACCGTCCAATTCGGTGTCTGGAACACCCGGTCACCGACCTTTTGCGGAGAACCGGCGCTGGCCTTGGTGATATGGGCGTCCTGATAGCCGAGGCCGAAGTCCAGCTGCAGGCCATCCACCGGCAGGGCATGCACTTCGAGTTCGGCGCCACGGCTCACCGCTGCGCCGGCATTGGCGCGGAACTGGAAGCCGCAAGCCAGCAGGATCTGCTGCTGGATGTTGTTCCAGTCGATCCAGAACAATGAACTATCAACGGTCAGACGGTTGTTGAACCAGCCGGTCTTGGCGCCGACTTCGTAGTTCCAGATGCTGTCCGAGCCGTAATGTGCGGTGTCCGCCTCGGTCAGCCCGAGCGACGCCAGGTTGGCCGCGCAGCCAAGCCCCGCCGGCACCGGCGCCACTTCGCCACCCGGCCGGAAGCCCTTGGAGATCGTGCCATAGACCATGTCGTTCGACGTGATCTGATATTGCAGGTTGAATTTCGGCGTGTAACCGGTTTCGGTTTCCGAGGCCGGCGGCGGATCGGTCATGCCGTTGGCGGCAAAGCCGTTCTGGTATCCCCGGAGGAAATCATACTTGATGGAATACCAGCGCAGGCCGACCGTCGCCTTCAGCTTGTCCGTGACCTGATAGGAGCCCTCGCCATAAACCGCCGGCTCCTTGATAGCGTCGCGCTCATCATCAGCAAAAATGAAATCGGCGCCCGGAATGCCGGTGGACGCGCTGAGATTGGAGACATAGGCCGGCGGGTAGATGCGCCATTCATGCGTCTCGGCGTAGTACAGGCCGCCGGTGAACTGGAACGGCCCCGAAAAATCGGAAATGAAGCGGAATTCCTGGACGAAGCGGTTGAACTTGCGCATTTCCGTGATCGGGGAGTGAACCGGCTGGTAGGTCGGATCGCCCAGCGCATTCTGTGCCAGCCAAGTGATGAAGTTCGCCTCGCTGCCGGTTTCGTTGATATAGCGGTCGAAATAGGAGGTTGACGAGGTGAAGGCGCCGAAGCTGGTATTGTACTTCATATCGAAGCTGTACAACGTCCAGTGCGTCGTCCCGAACTGCGGATCGTTGATGACTTCCTTGTGCGTCAGGCTGGCATCCGTCAGCGGCTCGAACTGGTTGTTCGCGTTGAGCACGCCGTCCGCGAGCGGGAAGCCGTTATAACTCTCCTTCTGATACATGATGCGCGGCGAAATCGAGAAGTGACTGTTGACGTTGAACAGCATGGAAATGCTGCCGCCATAGGTTCTGGTGTCACCTTCAGGATTGCTGACGTCGGTCACCGCCGGATTGGTCGGATCCGGATAGGAGCGGCGCATGAAGCCCGACTCGAAATCGTAGAGCCCCACGATACGCAGGCCCAGCTTGTCCGCCACCAGCGGCGCATTCCAGACGCCGTTGAGCGAATAGTTGGTTCCGCCCAGATGGGTGGTGGACAGGTTCGCATCCAGGCTCCCCGACATATCGTCTGCATTGGGCTGCTTGGTGATGACGCGGACCGTGCCGCCCATCGAGCGGGCGCCGTAGAGCGTGCCCTGTGGCCCGCGCAGCACTTCGATGTGGTCGATGTCGATGATGCGCGGATCGACGGAATCGGGAACCGGCGTATTGTCGATATAGAAGCCGGTGGTGTTATCGCCCGAAATGCCGCGGATCGATATCGTTCGCGCCTGCGCGATACCGTCACCCGTGTTCGCGAAGGCCAGGTTCGGCACCTTGGTGCCATAGTCGACGAAGCTGGTAATGCCCTGCGTCACCAGTGTCCGCGACGTCAATGACGTGATGCTGAACGGCACGGATTGCAGATTCTCGCTACGCTTTTCAGCGGTGACGATCACCTCTTCCAATTTCCCCTGATCGGCGTTCGCGCTGCTGCGCTGGGCCGGCGCCGCACCGGCGCCCTGGCCAATCGCTTGCCCCGCTCCTGCCGCAGTCAGCAGCAGAAGCGCTGCCGATCCTGTCAACACATGTTTCTTGAAATTAAGCACTGCCCCCTCCGTCGGTTTGACGAATCCAGTCTCCCTCAAACGAAAATTATATTCATATGAAAATATTTCAAGTGAAAAACATCTCAGCCAGGCGCTTTCGCGCCGCCGTTTGAAATTATGTTGTGCGGCTGCCGGGCAAAATCGGTTCCATTACCGGCGGCACAACAATAGCCACTGCCCAAGGCAGTATTGTTCAGTCTGATCCCGCGAAGTTGGCGGCTAAACAGCCAACTACTGATTGCGAAACAATCGCGGAAACCCGAATTACCGGTTCTTCGCGATACGGCAATCAAAGATATTTGCAGCAACAGTTATGCGCGCTGCGCCTCGTCGCGCATCGCACATTCGAATCCGCGTCATTCGGCACCGAATGACAAGGCACGCAGACTTTGCGTGGAAGGACGCGGCAGGCTCGATCGCAACAGCATTGGGCCATGAATCACGAGATAGATGACAAACGCGGAAGCCCAGAGCAGCGCGGCCGCGTCCAAAGCCCGCTGATCCAGACCGTGCAGCGCGAATATGAGCCGCAACAATGCGGCCGCGGACATCATGATGAAAGCGACCTGCACTGCGACCGAGGCTTTCAGCGGGCGGCCCGTATGCCGCAAGGCCACACGCGTCATCAAGCCGATTTTCAGCGTGCTATACGCGCCAATGGTAAATGCGTGAATCCAGGCATCCCGAGGCACGCCCGAAAACAGCGCCGCGCCCGCGCGCAGCAGAAACGCTACGATCAGCCACAGATATCCCAGATGCACGCACCATAACAGCGGTTCACCGAGCACGCGCCACCCCCGCCAACGCGCAAAACGCCACGCATGTATCGCGGCGGCTGCAAGCGCCACTGCCGCCATCCAGGCCCTTGGCGCGCCGAACAGATCGGCCCCGGCAAAGACCACCATCACCGCGGCCGTGGCATATTCCAGCGGCATCAGGATCGCTGCGGATTTCTCGCCGCGCGCGCGCAGCCACCGGCGCGTGAAGGCCGGGACGAACAAACCGGCATAAAGCACAAATAGAAAGGCCAGCATATCGACGCCCAGCATCAGCGCCCATTGCGCCCCGCCGCTGTTGCCTCTCAGGATTGCGACATGAAACACGATATTTGCCGCCGCAAACCCAGCCAGCGGCGGCAACGTCCACCAGAACAGCCGCCGCCGCGACGCGCCAATGGTCAGCAGCAGCATGACGCACAAGGCAGGCAGCAGCGCGCAATCCAGCACGGCCACCAACAGCTGGGGGAGCCAGCCCGCGACATACATCGCCAGCCGTCCTGCAAACCACAGCGCAGCAAGGACCACCAGAGGCCGCCCGCGCAATTCGGTCGCGCCCGTCCAACTCGGCAAGGCTGTGGTGAGCACGCCACAGACCAACGCCGCAGCAAAGCCGAAGAGCAGCTCATGCGCATGCAGCATCGGGAGCCCAAGCCCCCCGTCCGGCACCATCCACCAGCCGCTGCGCGCACCGAACCACAGACAGAGCAGCAGCGGTCCATAGGACGCGGCCGCCAGGAAGAACGGCCGGAAGCCACTGGACCAGATGGCGGCCTTACTCAATCCGGTATGACTCCCGCCGCAGCCAGCGCGCTGCATTCCGTTTCGGAAAAACCGGCCTCATGCAGCAGCGGGCGCGTCTGCTCGCCATATTTCGGCGGGAACGGGAATTCCCGCGTTACGCCCGGAAGATCAACGGCCATCGGCTGCATGCGGACCCGTTGTCCGTCCGGTGTATGTGTGATGGTCAGGTGCTCGCGTAGCGCGTCCAGGGCGCCCACCTCGGCCACGCTGTTGATCCGCGCATGGGGGATCGCCGCGGCGCGCAGATCCTGCGTAATCTCCACCATACTCAAGTCCGCCGTTATCGCCCCGATATCGCGGCGCAGATTTGCGCGATCGCAGATACGCCCTTCATTGGTCAGCCGCAGATCCGTGCCCAGCGACGCGAAACGCGGCAGCGCCGTCAAGCGCCGCCACTGCACGTCGCTGCCAATCGCCATGTAGAAGAATCCGTCCCTTGCCGAATAGACATTGGTGGGCACGAATTTACGATGCTCATTGCCTGCTCGCGTGACCTCCCACGGTTCGCAATTGAAATCCAGCAAAGGCAGGGTGGTGATGAGCCACGATGCCGCCGCCTGCAACATGGAAACGTGGATCTCCCGTCCGCGTCCGGTTTCCGCGCGCTCGGCGAGCGCCAGCATTACATTGGCATAGACTTCGTCGCCCGCCTTCAGGTCGATCACCGGCACGCCGCACAGCATCGGCATGCCGTTCGGATCTCCGGTTAGTTCGACATAACCGGCCATTGCCTGGATTACCGGGTCGTAACCGGGCACTTCGGGATAATCCGGCCCAAGCGCCGAGATGCCGGCCCAGATCAAGTCCGGCTTCACTGCGCAGAGCGTCGCGTAATCGATGCCGAGCGGCACATAACGCTCAGGCATCGTGTTGCAGCAGAACACATCCACATCCAGCTCGCGCAGCAGGCGCTTGAGCACATCCTGCCCCTCGCGGCCCTTGAGGTTCAGCGCGATCGCTTCCTTGCCCACATTGGGCGCGACGTAGTAGCTCCGGCGGTCGTCATCGACGACACGGCTTCCGATATAGCGGTTCGGATCGCCCGGCAGCCCCTTGCCCGAGCCAAGCGCCTCGATCCGGATGACGCGCCAGCCCAGCTGCACAAAGCGCAGCGTCGCGTAAGGCATGGAGAGCGCCTGTTCGAGGCTTAGCACCGTGCGCTTTTTCACGCCTTGGCGCTCCAGACCGGCGCCTCGACTGCACCGTGCAACGCGCGATAGACGTTTTCCGGCGTAAACGGCAACGCATAGATGCGCGTACCGGTGGCGTTATAGATCGCATTGGCCACCGCGCCGGCAATGCAGATCGCCGGCGCTTCGCCCACACCTTTGGCGCCCATCGGCCCTTCGCCATCCATCGTTTCGATGAACGTGATATCCATTTCGGGAATCTCGGGCGCCGTCACCAGCTTGTAATCGCGGAAGTTCGGGTTTCGCACCACGCCGTTCTCGACCATCAGGTTTTCGGTGATGGCATAGCCCTGCCCCATGACAATCCCGCCTTCGATCTGGCCCTCGATCCCCAGGCGATTCAGCACCCGGCCGACGTCATGCGCGCCGGTTACCTTCAGCAGGCGCACGATACCGGTCTGCGTATCCACTTCCACTTCGCAAACCTGCGTCGCCCAGGCATAGGCCGCCGAAACATCGCCCTTGTACTGTTTGTCCTGATGGCGGCTGGGCGGCTCGTAATAGAAGGTGGTCATGACCAGCTCGGCGCGATCCGAAAAATGCAGCATGCGCAGGAATTTCGCGAGATCGAATAGCCGCTCGCCGCTGTCCTTGCGGATGACATATCCGCCACGCATGTCCAGGGAACCGTCGGCATAGCCCTCCTTTGCCGCAGCCGCTGCCAGAATCTTCGCTTTCGCCTTGCGCGCCGCGCCGATCGCGGAGTTGCCGGCGATGAACGTGGTGCGTGAGGCATGCACGCCCACGTCCCAGGGCGTGATGTCGGTATCGTTGTTGACGACCGAGACCGCCGACAGCGGCAGACCCAGCTCCTCGCAGACCAGTTGCGCCAGCACTGTTTCCGATCCCTGCCCGATTTCCGAGGCGCCGGTGATCAGCGTAACATGCGCGAAATCATCAATCTTGAGAATGGTGCCGCAGCCGTCGGACGGATAGATCTTGGCGCCGCCGCCGACATGGAGCATGGACGCTATGCCAACGCCGCGCTTCACAGGATTCGGATCGCTCCAGAGCGATTTGTTCGCTGCCTGTTTCACGAGGAAGTGACTACGCTCCGCTGCCGCTTCCAGGCATTCCTTGAAGCCACAGCTTTTGAAGTGCATCCCCTGGGGCGTGACCTCGCCGGGCTCTTGGGCATTTTTCAGGCGGAAACTTAACCCATCCATGCCGATCGCCTCGGCCAGCTTGTCCATATGCGCTTCGACGGCGAAGGTTGCCTGCAGATTGCCATAGCCTCGGAAGGAGCCTGCATAGGGATTATTGGTGTAAATGGCCTTCGTTCGATAGTTGCAGTGCGGAACCCGATACAGCGAGGAGATCGTCTGCATCATGACGAATGGCGTCGTGGCGCCCCACGACGTGTAGGCGCCGTTGTCATGCACCGTCTCAAAGGAGCGGAAGGTGAGCGTGCCGTCCTTCTTGCAGCCCGAGCGCAGCTTCGCCAGTACCGGCTGGCGCGTCGGCGAGGCCAGAAATTCTTCCTCGCGCGTGAAGACCAGCTTGACCGGGCGCCCCGTGATCTTCGCCAGGAAGATCGCAATCGGTTCGAACGGATAGATATCGAGCTTGGAGCCGAAGCCGCCGCCGATGGGCGGCTGGATAATGCGGATTCGCGCCGGATCGATATCGAGCAACTCGGCAAACTCGCGCTTGTGCAAAAACGGCACCTGCGTGTTCGAATAGAGCAGCAGATTGCCGCCCGGATCGAATTCGGCGATGACGCCGGAGACACCCATGCAGCAATGCGTCACGTAATGCAGCCGGAACACGTCTTCGATAATCACGTCGGATTGCGCTTCACCCTCGGCCACATCGCCCTGCGCATAATCGAAAGTCATCGCCACATTGCCGGCGCGCCCCTCGTGCAACAGCGGCGCGTCGGGCTTCATGGCGGCTTCGTAGTCGGCGAGTACGGGAAGCGGTTCGTATTCGACCTTGATCAGCTTGAGCGCGGCTTCGGCGATCGCTTCGTTGTCGGCGGCCACCGCCGCAATCTCGTCGCGCAGGCTGCGCACCCGATCGGTCTTGAGCGGCAAATGATCCTTGCCCACCCCGATCGGCCGCTGCCAGGGTACATCGGCGGCCGTGATCACCGCATGGACGCCGGGCAGCGCCTTGGCGGCGCTGGTATCAATGGAGACGATACGCGCGTGAACCTGTGTCGAGCGCAGAATCTTGCCATGCAGCGCTCCGGGCACTTCGAGATCCTGAATATAGC
>JAGWZW010000036.1 GCA_018971835.1 Alphaproteobacteria bacterium | reverse complement strand
CTCCCTGTCCGCCAGCGCGCTCTACAAGCGCCTGATTTCAAAGATAGAATTTTCAGACATGCGCGCTGGTCCCACTTCCAGCCCCAATTTTGGGCACGATCTAGCCAAGCCGAACCAAGACCGCATATGCGCAAGAGGCTCCGCGTATGCCCTCCCGATCGGGCCATGAGGAACCCGGACGATCCCAGTCGCCACGCTCGGTTGCGTGGGCGGCGATAGGAAACGTCAACCGCCGCCGAACCAACCGCGGCTCAATCAGCCAGTGCCTGGAAAGCATATGCGCCGACGACGAAGAGATAATCGACCAAGCTATCATTGGGCCCAAGCGGCAGGAAGGCGCATTCACGATTTGCGACGTACCAGCCGGTGCCGCCGGTTGTAATCGGTGCACGGAGCGCATACGGCACGCCCGTGGTGCGGATGTATTCGCACAGAGCAAAACTTCTGTCAGCGCAAGATGACGCTTCAGCTCGCATCTCGGCAATCGTTTCGCCGCTAAAATCATAGCCTCTCGCGTCGATATGGGCGTCGCCAACGAGGCGGAAACGATAGTCCTCGCCCCCGTTGAGAACCTGTATAAGTGCAACATACCGCAGGAACGGCAACATCTCGCGGGTGGAGAGCGCATGACGCGAAGGAAACCGCCGCGTGCCGCGAAGCGATCGCCAATAAGCCACGCCGCGAACGACGGGCGGACTTGATAGCTCCTCCAGCGTGATCCGAAAAAGCGAGATCGGTGCCGTTGGCCCGGAGCGCAGGCTTGGCTGATAACTCATGTGATCCTCCAGATCCG
Source organism: Alphaproteobacteria bacterium (assembly GCA_018971835.1). Taxonomy (GTDB): domain Bacteria; phylum Pseudomonadota; class Alphaproteobacteria; order Micropepsales; family Micropepsaceae; genus Rhizomicrobium. The sequence goes on along the minus strand of JAGWZW010000036.1, from coordinate 34,002 downwards.
GCGGCCAAAGAGGGCTGATGTTTCAAAGGCACTGATGCTCGGTGGGACATTTCCGGTCATCGAATTGTGCCGGAATGCGCGCGAGGTGAAATGCCAAAGATGGCGTAGCTCGACGGTCACTTGCTGTTCCTTTTTCTGCGATGCAGGTGGCAAGTGCGAAATGGCCGATTCGAACATGTGACTGTCTGCCACCTGGAATCGCTCTCTCAAACATGTATAGTGTATCATTCTTTCTGGCGATGGCAAGACAGTCGTGTCCGAAGACCGCAACATTGCCACCATCGCGGGATTTCCAGCGCCGACATTTATGGTCGGAAAGGGAACAGGCATGCCGCTTTGGCGCATTTATCCGGTGGCGCATCGAAGCGATGCGCGTTGGCAAGGGCGCAAGATCTGGAAGGACGTCGTGGTGTGTGCGTCGTCGGCAGCGATGGCGCGCGTGATTGCCCTCGAACTCGACCGACCGGCCCAACCCCACAGAATGGGCAATGAAAGCCACTGCTTCCGCAGCGGCTTCGAGGATGCCAAGCTCTATTGGGTGCAGCGGATCGACCAGTCCGATTCCGGCAACAGCAAACCGGAGGGCGTCGTCTGCGCGGTTCTGGAGGACGGAAGCGAGATCGTACCGGCACCGTCCAAGGCCATCTTATCAGCCGCCTAAGCCGCCTCCAGGTGTCCCGGCCTCATAGTGATGTCGCCAGCGCGCCGTACATGCCAACATCTGGAAGCTACACCGCGGCGGCGCAAATATATCCGGTCAAGACCACCCTCTTCGAACCGGCTTGACATCACGATCTGCACGGATTTGCACGACGGTACGGTCAGGTAATCGACAACGATATATCTGTTATACCGTTTTTTTGGTACAATTCCGGGCCTCTGCTTCGGTCTATGTGCGCGGATAGTGAGGACGAAATGGCTTATGTGGTGAACGATGCATGCATCAAGTGCAAGTACATGGATTGCGTCGAGGTGTGTCCGGTAGATTGCTTCCATGAAGGCGAGAACATGCTCGTCATCAACCCGGAAATCTGTATCGATTGCGGTGTCTGCGAGCCGGAATGCCCGGCAGAGGCCATCAAGCCGGACAGCGAACCGGGATTAGAACAATGGCCGACGCTGAACGCCGAATTCGCCAAGAAATGGCCGAACATTACGTACAAAGGGACTCCGCCGGCGGATGCCGCGCAATGGGACGGTGTCCCGAACAAATATCCAGAGCATTTCAGCCCCGATCCAGGCTGCAGCGACGAAGACGTCGCTGTTTCCGAAGTGGCGTGACGAGCATGGCGATCGCGTGTCAAGCTGCGTCGTCCCCATGTTGCTTTGTCTAAAAGGCGGTCCTGGCGCTTTCGGGACAACGGTTAACTCCGGCGCGTGGGTATGGTGCAAGCCGAAGATGCGATCGATTTGCCGGCCGTGGCCAGTATGGACTGCCTGTTCCCTCCTTGCGCACGAACAAAGACATTCGAGAGCCTAAGCGCTAGCTTGCAGCCCGTAGCTCGCACATTTCAAAGGTCAGCTTGACAATTTCATTCGCGCCTGGCGATACGATAGACTACGTCATGCGGACGGAGCCTGCGACCGTAGCAACGCTCTTGAAGCACAGGATGGCGTGCGTGGGCTGCCCGATCGCGCCGTTTCACACGCTAGAAGACGTCTGTCAGGAGTATCGCCTTGAGAGCGGCGCCTTCCTTCGCGAGCTATCCGGCATCGCCAACGCAGAGACGGAATAACTGCGGACCTATTTCGACCTAATCCAGATTCATGTGCCGCCCGAGCGTCACTGTTCTTCAGCGATCGCCACGATGGCGTGTGGATCGCGCAGGACGAGATGCTGTCTGCCACCGTCAACGATTCCATTCTTCTGCCAGGCGCTCAATGTCCGGCTAACGGTTTGCAGCGTCGTTCCCGACATCAGCCCGATATCCTGCCGCGTAATCGGAAAGGGAATCTCTATGCCGCCTTCGACAGGGCGACCGCCCTGCCGCACCAGCCGAAGGATTGCGTGCGCGATGCGCCGTTCGACATGTTCATTCGTGGCCTCGTGCAACCGCTTATGCGCCTCTTCGATGGAGAGCCCCATATAGCGGATCAAGGCCAAAGAAAGTTGCGGATGGCGCAGCAACAGATCAACGAATGTCCGCCTGCCCCAGGCGAGGATCTCGCCATCGAGAATGGCGACGGCGGTCACGGGATAGGGTGTTTCGTTGAATGCCGAAAGATGCCCAATCAGATCGCCGGCGCCGGCCAGACGGGTGACAATCTGGCTGCCGTCTGGGTCCATTTGGATCGCCTTGAACCGACCGTTCAGCACCAGAAAAATGGCGTTCGCCTGCTCGCCCTGGTCAAACGCCGCCTGTCCCCGCAGGATACACCGCGGCTTCGACGATCGCGCGACGTCGGCAATCGCCTGTCGATCGAGTTGCGCAAAGATCGCGAACCGTTGAATAGTGCTCTCAATTTCGAGGATGTCCAACGACGCCCCCTCAACCCGCATTGATGCATCAACTATATAGGTTATCGTGCCCCTGACTTCAATAGTTGCCGATCTCGAGGTCATGTTTGGCGCTGTCCGCCTAACGGAGATCTCAGGAACCCGCAACATACGCTCGACGCCGACCGGCCTTGCGCCACCATACCAAGCGCGGACGGCTCCAACGTACAGGCATGCCTGTGCCGACCGTGGAATTGCAGCACCTGGAGCCCGCCTGTACCATCAGTGATACCCGTTTCCCATAACGTAGTCGCGGAGCAGATCTTCTTCGTAGCCCAGCCGCTCGAACAGCGCATGGAGGATATCCCGTGCGGCAACGATGCCAATGGCTCTCCCCCGTTGATCGACGACCGGCGCTTCGCGGAAACCGGCGAGTTTCATGGTTGCCCACACGTCCTCCAGTAGATCATCGCTCCGGCAGCAGAACACATCACGCGTCATCACGACGGCGCCGGACAGGCCGCACGCATGGCCATGACAGCGGCCGATCCTGCGAACGATATCGGTTTTTGTCACAACCCCGGCCATACGCCCGGAACGGTCACACACGACGAGCAGATTCGTATTTCGCGTGGTGAGCAGTTGTGCGGCTTCTGGCAGTCGGGCATCGTACAGGATTGTCACGAGCCTGCGTCGCGCCGCGTCGAGGATTCCTCGCACGCGCAGAGCCGTTCTGCTCAAATGGTCCGCCCCGCGGGACTCGACTTTTCTATGCGTCGGCGCACCCTGCCAAACCGGCGCATGAATGCTAGGCTCGTCGACGTATGTCTTCGATACCCTATCGGCCTTGTTGGTGGTCATGGTCTTGCCATCGCCAAAACGAGCGGTAATTTCAGTGCGGATGCGCCGCCGCTTCGTCTTCCTGCATCGTGGCGAGTGAAATGGTCGAGTGCGCATAGGCGGCGCCCGCCCGCATCTCTGCCGCAACCCATACCGCCTCCATCAGTTCCTGTGGCGTGGCACCGGCGCGCAGTGCCGAACGGGTATGTCCTTTGATGCAGTATGGACACTGTGTGACGTGCGCAACCGCGAGCGCAATGATCTCTTTCGTCTTGTGCGACAGCGCTCCATCCGAGAACACCCGCTGACTGAAGGCCTCGAACGCCGCCAGGGCATCGGGTGCCAACTCGCGCCTCTTGGCCCGGATTTCGTTTGAGGACGGCGGATACAGCAGACTTGCCATGTCGTTTCTCCCAACTGAAGCAACAACCCTGCCACAAGAGGCCGGTCATCGTGGTTTCCAGCCGACAGTATGCCAGCGCCCGTGGGATGCCTTGTTGTGCGCGCGCAAACAGCCGGCTGCGACACCGTGACCCCAGCGAACCAAGAATTGCGGCCCTGCCGGAAGAGGCCGGGAACATCGCGAGGTGGCGAGCGGACGCAAACCGAAGGCCGATGGCGCCGCCTGCGGTGATGTCACGGATCACTACTGGTCCTCACGAGCGGAAACGCAGCAGGCGACTTGCGGCCTGCTGCCGTAGGAACCTTCACAACGCGCCCAGAACAATCGCAAAGACAAAGGTGAACACCGCAGCGGTAATAAGCGTCGGCAGAATTCCCTCAGAGCGCGTAAGCGCCGCAGCTGCAGCATGTCGTGATCTGTTGGTTACCAGCAGTTCGACAGGCCTTTCACGAGGGGCAAGAGAGTTCAAACAAATCGGTGTGATGGTCATCACGTTAGGCTCCTGGCGTTTGGGGGTGTGGACAGCGCGCCTTTGTGGCCATCGGCTTTGCGATTTCGTCGCCAGTCCTCACGCCGGACCCCGATCTGCGGCCGACGGAAAACGCGGCGTGCTTTGTGGGGCATGTGTGCTCGACATCGAACCCTGCGGTAACCTCATTGAGCGCACACATCACCGAATAAATTTCGCTCGCCACGCCCCCGGCCATCCCTTCTTCTTCCGCGACAGCCAACTCGCACGCGTCGTAGGCCCAGTCCAACAGCAGCAGAACCTTTTCCGCCGATGTCAGATTGCGATTTTCCACGACATCCTGTGGGCTCTTAAAAGCGGTATGAGAGTTGGAAGGCCCGGACCTGCGACGTGACTGCGATGTGACAGCGGACTTTTCAACCTGGAATTGTCGGGCGGCTTGCATGACGGACCTCCTCTTCGGGCAAGGCGCACGGTAGAGGGCCTTGTCGTCAACAAGATGGACGATAACACGGCCGGCGAACGGCGCGTTTGCGCGCCGACAAAGAGCGCGTTTCCGAAGTCGGCTATGAGGAAGGCCAACAATCGGGCCAGATGTTTCGCTGAAGCGTATCCTCGCGGAAATTCGAAACTGCGAATGCAGAAATGACTTGCCGCATGGTTTCCGCCCCATCCTGCAGGTGAGCACGACCGCGCGGCTCTGCATCGCCAGCCAGGCGCCAGGCATTCGGACGCACAAAACGGGACTTCCCTTCAATGACCGCTCGGGAGATCGCCTGCGAGAATGGATGGGCATGGACCGCGAGACATTCTACAGCCCGAACATTGCCATCGTGCCCATGGACTTCTGCTTTCCGGGCTCCCTGCCGAACGGCGCGGACAAACCGCCGCGCCGCAAATGCGCCGTGCTCTGGCGCGAGCAGTTACTTTTGGCGATGCCCTCTATCGAACTAACGCTTCTCGTTGGAGCATACGCTCAGGCCGGGCACCTCGGAAACAGGGCGAAGGCGAATTTGACCGAAACGGTGCGGGCATGGCGCGAGTACACGCCGCGTTACCTGCCGTTGCCGCATCCGTCCTGGCACAACAACGCATGGCTTGCCGCCAATCCCTGGTTTGAGCACGAAGTGCTGCCATATTTGAGGCGGCGGGTTCGGGCGCTGTGCCGCTGACGGCTTCCTCTCAACCCGAGAAGGCAATCTTTATTATGGCAACGGCCCCCACCACACCTATGACGGTCGAGAAGCCAGCGTTGACGATCAGTAACAATACCTTTGCCATCGGCTGATGGACATAGTCTTCGATAATGACCTGCATGCCAATCCGCATGTGAATACAGAAGTTGAGCAGCGCCAATAGCAAAAGTGCCACAACGACTGGATTGCTCAAAAGAGCGCGGACATCGTCATAATCCGCGCCGATGCTATCGATGACGACGATGATCGCGCCGGTTATCAGCAACACGCCCAGGGCGGAGGTGACGCGCTGATACCAGAAGTCCCGCGTGCCACCCCGGGCAGCGCCGAGGCCACGGGCGCGAGCGGTCGGTGTACGGAAATCCTCCAATGCAAGCCTCTTCACCATGGATAGAAAACGACCCACAGGGTGGCCGACAGCGTCAGAGACCCTATGAGATTGGCTCGGGCAAGATACTCACGCCAGGGATAGGTATGCGCGCGGCCCACATCCCAAATGAGATGCCGGATACCGCCGAGGGCATGATGGAGCACCGCCCAGGTCAGTCCGAACAAGACGACAAGACCGGGGACAGATCCGAACACATCGAGGAACGTTTCGTAGGCGACGCGCCCGGCCGCGACAGCGACGAGCCACCAGACAAACACAACCGTGCCGGCGTAGAGCGCGGTGCCGGTCAAGCGATGCATGATCGACATCACCATGGTCAGCGTCGGTCGGTAGACCTGCATATGGGGCGCAATCGGTATGCGAGGCGTTGGTGCGGCGGTGCCGGTCATGGTTCGTTCCGTTAATGTTGCCGCGCGACCAGCATCGCCTTGATCCGGGCGATGGCCTTGGCCGGTTCGAGGCCCTTGGGGCAGGTTTTCGTGCAGTTCATGATGGTGTGACACCGATACAATCGGAAGGGATCCTCCAAGGTGTCCAGGCGCTGGCCCGTCGCTTCGTCGCGCGAATCGACTATCCAGCGATAAGCCTGCAACAGGACTGCCGGGCCCAGATAACGGTCGCCGTTCCACCAGTAGCTCGGGCAACCGCCGGTGCAGCTGAAGCAGAGGATGCACTCGTAATAGCCGTCAAGCTTGACGCGATCTTCAGGCGACTGCAGCCATTCACCTTCGGGAGCAGGTTTCGCGGTCTTGAGCCAGGGTTGGATGATCTGGTGCTGCGCCAGGACGTGACGCTGATCGACGACCAGATCCTTCTTCACCGGAAAGTGGTTGAGCGGGAAGATCCGTATCGACCCTTCGATATCGTCGATCCGCTGCGTGCAGGCCAGCCAGTTGCGGCCGCCGATGCTCATGGAACACGAACCGCAAACTCCTTCCCGGCACGACCGGCGGAAGGTCAGAGTGGGATCGATCTCGTTCTTGATCTTGATGAGAGCGTCAAGGACCATCGGACCACATGACCCACGGTCGATGTGGTAGACGTCGAGCCGCGGCCCGCGGCCGCTCTCGGAATCGTAACGATAGATCTCGAAGACACGGGTCGCCTTGGCGCCTGCGGGCGTATTCCAGATCTTGCCTTTGGCAACCCATGATGCCGTATCAGTGCCGAAATTCAATGGCAGGAAAGCTCGCATGGGCCCGCCTCAAATACAGGTGTGGTCAGAAGTTCAGCGGTTCAGCTATGTGCAGGTTGGTAGCTGCCCGCTTCGGCCCCGAATGAAATCGCCAGCCTGTTCCAACCGTTGATGGCGATGATCGCCATGGTGAGATCGACCAACTCTTTCTCCGAGAACTGTTCGCGCACGGACCTGTAGAGTGCGTCGGGAACGCCACCGTCCGCAATTCGGGTGACTGCCTCCGTCCACGCCAAGGCGGCCCGTTCGCGGTCGCTGAAGAAGGGTGTCTCCCGCCAAACCGCCAATGTATAAAGCCGCTGTTCGCTTTCGCCGGCGGCGCGCGCATCCTTGGTATGCATATCGAGGCAATAGGCGCAGCCGTTGATCTGCGAGGCGCGCGTTTTCACCAGTTCCACAAGCGTGGTTTCAAGGCCGCTGCTGCGTGCATGGCGCTCCACGCTCATCATGGCGGCTAAAGCGTCAGGTGATGTGGTACGATAATCGAGGCGTCTGGTCATGTCATCACTCAGGAATTTGTGTGGTCGTGAAGGCGGTTGGGCATGAAATTTGGGATGGCGCTTAGCGTTTAACTTCGTCTGGGCAAGCCCACCAGCCTCTATGTCAGCCGCCTCATGCCATAGAGTGAGTAGGGCATTAATCGGCAGTCAATATGCCGGTGTCGATGTTGATCGTCTTTGTTGGCGAACAAAGACAGGGGGCATCCGCCAAGGCCAATCTTCCGCAACGAGTCAGGTCGGCGACCATATGGGTGTCTTCAAATTGCTGCTCCCATTGTTCGGCATCGTTTTTGCCGCAGGAGCCGGGATTCTCGGCTACGATCTGTTTACGCTTGGACGGCGGAAAAGGTTGCTGACGACGGGCGACGCTGGCCGCTACCCTCATGAAACGCCCTACCGTCAGCGCGCGGCGACGGGCTGGGGACGGCCGCTGACCGGCTTCGAGGCGGGTATCTGGTTGATGTCGATGTGGATCTTCGGCGCTGTCATCACGCTAGATTTGCTGAGTTTCAACCTCGCGCGCGTGCGTGTGTTGGGCGATCCGACGTTGCCATATTTGCTGACGGGCGTGGGTTACCCCGGACTTTTTCTGACGACTCTCGCCTTTGCATGGCGCTTTCTGGTTTCGCTTGAAGCACGCGCAAAGGCGACTGACGAAGCTCGCCCTGAACTTTCGAAAGCGGTCGCTTAGGTGTTTGCCTCGCGCTCCACAGCATCCGACGACCAGGGCTAATGCGGCGTTACAGTCATTTTGGCCGGCATCCGTTCAAACATGATATTCGCCTGCCGTGCGTCGCGGCCTGGGAACATGGCCGTTGATCCGGATCTGCGGCTGAATCACTGGGCAGTCTGGGGTGGCCAATGGCGCGGCACCATCGAACTCGGATCGTAACTGTGCATCTCGACTAAAGCCAATTCCAAATCTCTTGCGGTAGCGCTTTACGCGTTGCGGCTCGACGCAAAAATAGAAGGCGAGTTGCTCGTCAGACATTCCGAGATCAACCAGTGCCGAAAGTCCTTCGTGGGGCGGCGGCCACCCTCTTCCTGTGCAGCAAGGCGTGATCTTCCTCTTTCTGTGAGCGCTTCTTCCGTCGGCGGGTACGTCTGTTATTCGGCTACCCTGTATCAGCATCTCATACCCATTTCTGTTCAGTTGTGATTTTCGGCAAGAGCACTGTTCATGATGGTATTAGGGACTCTACTTAACGTACTGACTTTGGAGTGTCTTTGTCCGCCCACAAAGACGTAACGTAAAAGAATGATAAGTTATCATTGGTGGTTCTGGCGAATGCCGAACTGAAATATACAATGGAGGATGTCGTGTCCGATATCCGATTGAAGAGAATCTACGAACCCGCCGCGGCGAACGATGGTACAAGGGTATTGGTGGATCGCCTCTGGCCGCGCGGGTTGCCCAAATCGAAGGCCGAGATCGACCTATGGCTCAAGGAAATCGCACCCAGCGGTGCTCTGCGTCAGTGGTTCGGCCACGACCCGAGGCGGTGGAGCGAATTTCGCAAGAGATACAAGGCGGAACTTGCCTCGGCATCTGAGGAGTTGAAGAGGTTACGACATCTGGCGCGCCAAGGCCGCCTGACGCTCCTCTATGGCGCACGTGACGGAGAGCACAATCAGGCCGTTGTGCTGAAGGAGGTTCTGAGCCATTAGTATCAGAGCGACGTCGATCTGATCCATTGCCGTACATCGGCGATCAACCGCTGAATCGCCGATCCTGCGGCATATCGGGAAACTATCGTAAGCGATGCGTGCTACTCGACATAATCCGCAATCTGCAGACCCCGGAGGCCGGGAATGGCTGGTATGCGACGGTCACTGCGGCCCGCAAGTGATCCACAGACAGGTCCAGTATGTGAAGGCCGCGGCCAGCGCGGCGCCTCGTAGCGCGCTGCCAAGGCATTGTCGCCCGCGCGATCGCCTCCTCGTCCTGCCGCCTTGCGCTCTCCAGCATGAACCCCGACAGGTTGTGGCCGCGCGACTGCGCGGCGCGGTTCAGCATCGCCTTGGTCTCGGCGGGCGCGAATCTGGATGATGTCATCCTTGCGGATTTGTTGCGGCATGGAACGTTTTTGTATAAAGAACTCTATAACAATTTGATCATGCTGAAAAAACGAACAATGAGCGGGCTCCCTGCCCGCCAGTTCAGTCCTTGCCCGGCCGGGAGCCATCGGTAACGGATTGCTTCTAAGACCTGGGCACCGCCTCAGGAACGTCCAGCCGGTAGCCGACCCCGCGCACCGTGGTGATGCGCCCGCCGAACCGCGGATGCAGTTTGCGGCGCAAGCGTGAAACGTGGACTTCGAGCGCATTGTCGTCGATCAACGCGCCGCCCGTCCACAACTTCTCCATCAGTTCGCTGCGCGTCAATGTCGAGCCGATATGCCGCACGAACAATGCCAACAGCTCGAACTCCTTCTGCGACAGCGTCAGTTCGCCGGCGTCGTCCCGGATGCGCCGGTATTGTATGTCGACATGCAATCCGCCGGCATCGAGCACATCGCCTGCGGGATCGCGGCGCAGCCGCATCAGAGCGGACAGCCGCGCAGACAGAAGCCGACTCGAAACATCGATCGGCAGATAGTCGCTCGCACCCAGCGCCAGCGCCCGCATGCGCGCATCCACCGAGAAATCCCCCACGGCCACAACGATGGCCGCCGGCAGCAGGCGGCGCGCCTGCACCAGTTCGCGTTCGAGGCGATCGGCGCCTTGCGGCGTGCAGATCGCCGCCAGTTCCGCGTCCTTGCGGAGTTGCGCATCCACCGCCAGCGACGAAATGGTGTGAATATCCCAGCCCAGTTCCCGGAATACGCGCGCGAGCCGCTGCAATGGCGGCACATCCTCACCGATCAGCAGACAGCGCATGATCTACTTGCCCCCGATGCTCCACTCACGACGCCCTGCGCAACCGCGCAGGCGGCGTGGCGCAAAGCACATAGCCGTCCGGCCGGACCGTATGCAGCAACGGCGCCTGCCGTGTCTTGCCGATCGCACGACGCAAATTGTGAACCTGCACGGCGACGCGCGTGCGCGAAAACGGCTGACTTGACCAGAAGGCGCTATGCAGTTCCGCGCCCGAAACGGTCTCGCCTGTGCGCTCGGCGAGATAAACCAGAAGGTCGAATTCGCGCGGCCTGAGGTTGAGTGCTACCCCGCCGCGGCTTGCGCGGCGCGCCACCGGATCGATACCCAGATCGCGTATCCGGTAATGCCGCGGAAATCCTTCGGCGATCTCGATCAGCGCGCGCAGCCGGGACAGCGCCTCGGCAAACGATACCTCCGGCGACACACAGAGCGAGGCACCCGCATCCAGAAGGCGTACTTCTTCATCTTCCGTCAGGCTGGCGACCGCAATCAATGGAACACCGGCGTTTGCGATATCCCGGCCGTGCCGCTCCAGGCAGCGCTGCAACATGACAAAGCCGTCGCCAAACAAGACCTCGGCGTCGTAACGGCGCATCGCCACCATGTTCTTGGCATGGTGGGCGCCGGTTGCCGTATCGATCTTGAAGCCTTCGGCGGCGAACCCGCGCCGGAGTTCGCGCGCAGGTTTCGCGCCCAATTCAACGAAGAGCAGACTGCGCGGCATGGCCGATCTCCACCGCTGTAACAAAACTGTCTAAAAATATTCAACGAAATCAGACATGTGGCTAATGATATGCCGCGCTTGCACAATCCGGTTCAATTTAAATTTTCGCCAGCCTTCCGTCAGGCAGCCTGCCTGGCCCATCGCTAGGTTCCCGCGCGGTTTCCAACCGCAACCATTCGCGAGGGGCACGAAGTCAAATGGCTAGGGTCAAGCAGGACGTCAGACAGATTCTTAAAACAGCACTTTATTTGGGGGCATGTGCAACCGCGCTGGTTTCGGCACCGGCGCTGGCACAAACCTCGCCGGTCGAAACCATCACGGTGACCGGCAGCCGCGTCACCAACCCGGCGCTGGCCGCGGCGCCGACCTCGACGCCGCTGGATGCCATTCAGCCGACCTCGCTGATCTCGCAGGACTTCATCAACCGCAACCTGCCGCAGACCGGAAATTATGACGAAGCCATCAAGTATTCGCCGAGCGTGTTCGATACCGCGCCCAACGGCCCCGGCCTCGCCGAGAGCCAGAACATCACCATCCGCGGCTTCCAGGACGGGCAGTTCAACGTGACGTATGACGGCATTCCGTGGGGCGATGCCAACGATTTCACGCACCATACCACCTCATTCTTCGTCTCGCACGACTTCGGCGCCATCAGCATCGATCGCGGTCCCGGCACGGCGGCGACGATCGGCGAGGCAAACTTCGGCGGCACGGTTTCGATTCTCTCCAAGGCACCGACCGACGCCTTTAACGTCACCCCCTATATCAGCTATGGCAGCTTCAACACGCTGGTCTATGGCGCGGAATTCAATACCGGCGCAATCGGGGCTACCGGCGGCACCCGCGTTCTGCTCAACGCCGAAGGGCTCAGCAGCGACGGCTATCTGACCAATGAGAAGCAGGCCCGCCAGAACCTGTTCCTCAAGATCGTCCAACCGCTCGGCAACCATACGACGCTGGCGATCGCAGCCTCTCTCAACCATGTCCACCAGAACATCTCGATCGGCGCCACGGCCCAGCAGATCGCCCAGTTCGGGCCCAATTTCGGGTTGTCGAAAGACCCCGCCAACCAGAACTACTACGGCTACAACTACGACCGCATCACCACCGATTTCGAATATGCCGACCTCGCCTCGCAGTTCGGCGACGGCTGGTCGCTGGACATGAAGGCCTACACCTACGCCTATTATCACCGCGGCTTCAACGGTTTTGACCCGAACGGCTTTATTGGCACCAACCCCAATAGCGGCTTCCCCAACGGCACCTGCGTCGGCACCGGCCCGGGCACGCCAGGCACGGACTGCGACCCGGCCTCCGGCACCGGCGGAACCGGCGGCACATATTATCCCAATGACGTACCCGGACAGAAGCTGCAGATGGACTACCGCTCTGTCGGCACCATCTTCCGGCTGACCAAGGAATTCGCCTTCGGCGACATCAAGACCGGTCTTTGGTACGACCACCAGTTCAATGCGCGTTCGCTCTATGAAGTCGACATGACGATGGGCCCGGAGAACGGCGTGCGCAACATCGATCCCAATACGGGCGCACAATATAACGTCTCGAACGGTCTGGGCGGCTACATCACACTGAACGGCATCGACCGGCTCCTGACCCAGAACCTGACGACGCTCCAGCCTTATCTGCAGCTCGACTGGCAACCGCTCGATGGCCTCACCGTGTCGCCGGGCCTGCGCTATTCCTATTTCAACCGCAGCGTCAATGCACCGGTCAATGTGAAGACCGGCAACCCGCAAGTCTACGACAACACCTTCGATTCGGTGCTGCCCTCGATCTCCGCCAATTACCTCATCCAGCCCAATTGGGCGGTCTATGGCCAGATCGCCAAGGGCTTCCTGGCGCCGAACGAAAACTATTTCGACCACAACACGCCGAACAAGACCGACTACGCGCCCGATACGACGTGGAACTACCAGATCGGCACCTCGCTGCACCTGCCCAATCTCGTCGCGGCGGCCGATGCCTACTACATCGACTTTTCCAACCTGATTACCTGCACGAACGTCGGCGGGCAGCCCAAATGCATCAACAATGGCGGCGTGACCTATGAGGGCCTCGAAGCCGAGGCGACCTATTTCCTCGGTTACGGCTTTAGCGTCTATGCCAACGGTTCGCTCAACAGCGCCAAGGACAAGCAAACCCATCAATGGATTTCGAATGCACCGGAGACTACCGGCGCGCTGGGCGTGATCTACAATCAGAACGGCATCTACGGTTCGCTGCTCGGCAAATGGGTCGGTTCGCGCTACGGCGATTCGGGCCAGACTCAGGGCCTGTCGCCGGTTTTCACCGTCGATGGCTCGCTCGGCTACAATGTCGAGAACACCGGTTCGCCGCTGGATGGCACCTCGCTCAAGCTGCAGGTCCAGAACCTGACCGACGTCACCAAGATCGTCAATCTGGCCGGCTACACGGTGCAGAACGGCGATCCGCTCTACTGGACGCAGCCGGGCCGCAGTGTGTTCTTCTCCGTTTCGAAGAAGTTCTGGTAGCGGGGGGACGGCCGGGCATCGATCGGGCCTTCCCCTGCCCGGGTGCCCGGCCGGTCCGCCGCTGGACGTGTCATAAAACTGTGACCTGTAGATTGAATTGTCAGGTCCGTCGGGAGACCGGTGAGGCATGAGGCGTATTCTGGTGATCGTGGCTGTTTTGGCGGTGATTGTCGCCGGGGCGCTCTACGTCCTGTGGCCGCGCCAATCGCAGGGGCTGGTGCTCTATAGCGCCGTGGATTACGGCCCGGCCGTAGCGGCGGCGTTCAAGCAGCAAACCGGCATCGATGTCACGCTGGTCGATGTCTCCACCGGCGCGCTGCTCGCCAAAGTTTCGGCGGAGGGCCATCGCCCGGCCTGGTCACTGCTGTGGTTCGACGGCGACCTCGCCGCCGCGGCGCTCGATCGCGCGGGTCTGCTGGCGAAACACAGTGTGCCCGATCTGCCTTGGAATAAGACCGGCCGCGCGCTGATTCCAGCCGATGGCGCCTATACACCGACAGGCCTGACGCTGGCCGGCGCCTTCACCTATCACGCCACGCTCGCCGCTCCGCCGGCGCATTGGGCGGCTTTGCTCTCGCCGGCGCTGAAAGGCGCCGTGGGCATGAACAATCCGGCGATCTCCGGGCCGATGTATCCGCTGCTCGCCGGCATGTTGCAGCAGGCGGGCGGCTGGCCGAAGGGCCAGGCCTATGTGCTGGCGCTGAAGGCAAACGGCCTGCACGTCTATACCAAGAACGCCAACACGCTGGCAGCGCTTCGTGGTGGTGACATAGGGCTCGCCGTCACGCAGTCCTCGGCAGCGTGGTACACGGCCTCGCAGTATCCCATGCTCAGGGTGCGGATTCCCGATCCGGCGTTCGCGCTGCCCAGCGTGATCTGCGCGGCGCCCGGCCTGTCGCCGCAGATGCGCGCCGCGGCGGAGAAGTTCATCCGCTTTGCCATGTCGCCCGCGATTCAGAAACTGCGCCAGCAGAAAGGCGAAGGCGACGGCAATTACTGGCCCCTGACGAAGGATGTCGCAGCGCCGAAGATTCTGCCGCCGCTCGGCTCGCTTTCGGTCACGGTGCTCGATCCGGCGCTCTGGGGCCCGCGCGAGGATGAAGTGAACGCGTGGTTCAGCAAGACGGTACTGGCCAGGTGACAGTTGTACGCGCCTTCACACGCTCGCTGCCCGGCATGTTTCTGCTGCAGCTGTTCGCAGGGCTGACGCTCTATCCGGTGATCCGTTTCCTGCTGCTGCCCTTCCTCAGCGGCTCGAGCGGCGGGCTTTCCTTTGCCGGCGTGCTGAGCGCCGATGCGTTGACGAACAGCGTCCGCATTGCGCTGGAAAGCACGCTGTGGGCGCTGGCAGCCGGCATCGCGATCGCCTTCGTGTTCGAACGCCGGCGCTGGGCCGGCAGCCATCTGACGATGCTGGTGCTGTGGCTGATCTTCATCACGCCGAGCTATCTGATGACCACGGGCTGGCAGATATTCTTCACCCTGCCCGCTTTTGCGCATGGGTGGCTGGCCGGTGTGTTCTTCAGCGAGGCGGGCGTTGTCTTCCTGCTCGGACTGAAGGGGCTGCCCTTCGCGGTGCTCGCCGCGCGCAACAGCTGGCGGGTGATTGGCGCGGAGCTGGGCGACGCCGCCAGCCTGCACATCAAGAGCGCGCTGCGCCGCCGTGCGACGCTGCTGCAATTGTTGCTGCCCTCCGCCGCGTCCGCCTTCGCCATCGTCTTCGTCGAGAACATTCAGGAATTCGGCATTCCGGCGACGCTGGGTGCGCAGATTCATCTGCCGATCGTGACCTATGCCATCTACGAACGGCTGGCAACGACGCCAGTGGATTTCCGCGGCGCGGCGCTGCTGAGCTGGCAACTTGTCGGCCTCGCGGTGCTGGCGGCGCTGGTGCAGCTTCATTTCAGCGGGCGCTATTCCGGCGCACTGGTGCATGGCCGCCGCCGCGTGGTGCCGCCGCCTTCATGTTCGGTGGTCGAGCGTATGCTGGCCTGTCTTGGTCTGCTGCTGCTCGCCGGATTGGGCGTTGCGGTGCCGGGCGCCAACATCGTGATCGCCGCCCTCTCGCCGGTGCGCGATCTGGCCGCGCGGCCGGTGCCGTGGGACAGCCTTGTCTATTCCACGTTGTATGCCGTGCTGGCGGCGCTCGCCGCCGTCTCCATCGCCGCGCCAGTGCTGCTGCGCCAACGGGCGCGGGCCGGCCGCTTCACCCATCTGCTCAATGCGATTTCGCTAGCCAACATGGCGCTGCCGGGCGTCGTGCTGGGCGCGGCCTATCTCATCGCCTTCAACTCGGATGCGTTGCCGCTTTACGGCACGCCGCTGTTGCTCGTCATTGCCTATGTGGCGGTGCAGGTGCCGATGCTGCTGCGCTTCCTGCAAACGCCGATCGAGCACATCCATCCCAACCTTTCCGAAGCGGCACGGCTGCACGGCGTAGCGTGGAGCGCGCGCGTGCTGGATGTCGAGGGCCCGCTGCTGGCGCGGCCCTTCGTCTGGGGCTGGATGATGGCCTTTGCGCAGGTCTTCTTCGAACTTCCTATTTCCGAGTTGCTCTATCCGGCCGGCCGGCCGCCCGTGGGCGTGGCGCTGGTGTGGCTGAACCAGTCGCTGCACTACGCGCAGGAGGCGCGGCTGGCGCTGGCCGCCATCGCCGTCACCTTCGTGGTGGCGGGGCTGATCACATGGGCGGTGCGCCTGGCCGCGCCGCTGCAACTGGCCGGAGAACCAGCCGGCAATCCGGCATGAGCGCGATGCTGAGTCTTGAGAACATCCGAAAATCCTATGGCAAGAAGCTCGTCCTGAGCGATCTGTCCCTTGAAGTGGCGCCGGGCGAATTCGTAGTGCTGATCGGCGGCTCGGGCTCCGGCAAGACCACCGTGCTGCGTCTGGCTGCCGGGCTCACCCGCACCGACAAGGGCCGCATCGCCTTGCACGACAAGGTGGTGGACGAACCCGCGAAATTGCGCTTCGTGCCGCCGGAGCGGCGCAATCTGGGCATGGTGTTTCAGGATTACGCGCTGTGGCCGCATTTCACCTGCCTGCAGAACGTCGAGGCCGCCGTGCGCCCCAACTGCCGCAGTCGCCGCGAGGTCGCGCTGGACCTTCTGGAGCGCGTGGGCATGGCGGGATATGGCGGGATGCGCCCGCATCAATTGTCCGGCGGCCAGCAGCAGCGCGTGGGCGTCGCCCGCGCCCTCGCCGCCAAGCCCGAGCTGCTGCTGTTCGACGAGGCGCTCTCCAGCCTCGATGTCGATATCCGCGAGCGCCTGCGCATGGAAATCCGCGCCCTGTCGCATGAGACGGGCGCGGCAGCGCTGTTCGTCAGCCACGATCCGCTCGATGCCTGGCGGCTGGCCGACCGCGTCGCCGTGCTCGAAGGCGGGCGGCTGACGCAGGCCGCATCGCCTGCCGAACTCTATACCCGCCCGGCGACGGCGCGCGTGGCGCGCTTCATCGGCGCCGCCGGCGGCTTTGCCGCCGAGGTGGTGGCCGAGGACGGCCGAGCGGGGGTCCGCCTGGGCGGGCGCTTTTGCGCCGGCACGGCCATCGGCGTAAATCCCGGTACGCGCGGCGTAGTCTACATCCGCCCTGAGGGAATCCGGCCGGTCGGCAATGATCTTGGCGACGGCATTGCCGCGGAATTGATGTTCTGCGCTTTCGAGGCCGGCCAGCATCGCCTCTACTGGCGCCTGCCCGAGACAGACGTCACACTCTGCAGCCTCGAACCGGCCATGCCGCGTGCCGCCACGGCAAGGCTTTCGCTGGCGCCCGAGCACATCCTGATTTATCCGGAAAACGGAGAGCCCGCACATGACTGACTGGACCATCTTCGTTCCCACTTTCCTGGCCGCCACGGTCGAATGGGTCGAAGCCTTCACCATCGTGCTCGCCGTCAGCCTCTCGATCGGCTGGCCGCGGGCCTTGAGCGCGGCGGCGTCGGCGCTGGTCTTCCTGGCGGCGATGACCGTCGTGACCGGCGGCGTGCTCAACCTGGGCGCAGGCATGACGGCGCTGGAATTGCTGATCGGCGTGCTGCTGCTGCTGTTCGGCGTGCGCTGGCTGGCCAAGGCCATTGCCCGCGCGGCCGGCCTCAAGGCCTTCCACGACGAGGACAAGGAATTCGCCGAAATGCGCGACGCGCTCGGCCACGGCGACCGCCACGCCGCCTGGCTGATCGCCTTCAAGGGCGTGATGCTGGAGGGGCTGGAAGTCTGGCTGATCGTGGTGGCGCTGGGCGTGAAGAGCAGCCATCCCTTCTCGGCGATCGAGGGCGCGCTGGCCGCACTCGCCGCGGTGGTGCTGGCCGGCGCCATCATCCGCGCGCCGTTGGCCAAGGTGCCGGAGAACGCCATCAAGTTCGTGGTCGGCGCGATGATCGTGAGCTTCGGCACGTTCTGGACGCTAGAAGCGCTGTCGCCCGGCGTCTGGCCTGCGGGAGACTGGACGCTGCTGCTGCTGTTCGGCTTTTACCTCATGGGTGGGCTCGCAGCCGCAAGCGTATTGCGTGCGCGCCGGGCGCGGGAGGCGCTGTCATGAACGCATTTTTCAAGATCCTGTTCGGCGACATCTACAATCTCGCCTTCGTCGGCTGCGTGGTCGCCGCTGCCGCGGCGATGGTGCATTTCGGCGCCGGCCGCGAAGCGGTCTATGCGGTGCCGGCGCTGTTGCTGGCGGGCGCAGGCTGGTTTGCCACGCGCTAAGGCCGGCGCGCCGCAAATGGCTCTTAGCGGACGTTCTCCCGATGGCCCAACGGATAAGAGCCTGGGCTGCCCCGAAACGGCTGAGTCAGCATGCGGCCGATCCATAGCTCCCGCAGATCGCGGAAATCCTTTATGCCTATGGTCATGCCCGAGTGACCGGCGGCCGGCTGGGCGCGATAGGTGCCGAACAGCCTGTCCCACCACGGCAGGTTGAAGCCGAAATTGCTGTTCGTCTCCCACGGCACGACGGAATGGTGCACGCGGTGCATGTCCGGCGTCACCAGGAACCAGCGCAGCACGCGATCGAGGCCCAACGGAATGCGCACATTGCTGTGATTGAACATCGAGGTCGCGTTCAACACGACCTCGAAGATCAGAACGGCGAGCGCCGGAGCCCCCAGCGCTGCCACCACCATCAGCTTGATCAGCATGGAGATGATGATCTCGATGGGGTGGAAGCGCAGACCCGTGGTGACGTCGAAATCGGTATCGGTGTGGTGCATGCGATGGAAGCGCCAGAGCGAGGGGGCGGCATGGAAGAGCACATGCTGGAAGTAGATCACCAGATCGAGCAGCAGCACCGAGGCGGCGACCGCAAACCAGTACGGAAGAGCGACGGCATGGAACAAACCCCAGCCCCGCGCCTCGGCCACCAGGGCAAGCCCGACAGCCGCAGTCGGAAAGATCAGACGGACAACCAGCGTGTTGAATGCCACGATACCGAGGTTGCTGGGCCAGCGGCGCAGACGCCCGGCCGCCTGCACGCGGCGCGGCGCCGCCAGTTCCCAGAGCGCCATCAGTGCAAAGATACCGAGGAACGCACTCAGGCGGATCAGGGGTTCGGAGGCGAAGGCAGTCTGCGGCATGACGTCGATACCGTTCACAGATACCCTTGACGGACGGGATAAACAAGATATCATTCAACGATTACATTGAATGTGATAATGTTGTGGATCGGCAATGTCAAGGACAAGCCCGAAAGCAGCGCTGTTCGTGGGGTTCGCCGCCGTCGCCAGGGCGCTGGGCCATCCGCAGCGGCTCGAGATTCTGGAGATGCTGGCCCAAGGCGAGCGCAGCGTAGAAGCGCTGGCCGAACGCCTGGATCTTCCGGTCGCCAACGTTTCGCAGCATTTGCGGCTGATGCGACAGGCGGGCCTGCTCGCATCGCACCGCGCGGGCAAACACATCTATTATGCGCCAAGCGATCCATCGGTGCTGGCCCTGACCGGCGCGCTGCAGCAGGTCGCGGAGCGTAACCTGGCCCAGGTTCGCGAAGTGCTGAATGGCTATTTTCGCAAGCGCGACGCGATGGAGCCGGTTTCGCGCAAGGAACTCACGCGTCGGATCAAGGATGACGCGGTCGTGGTGCTTGACGTACGGCCCGCCGATGAGTTCGCCGCCGGACACCTGCCGCAAGCGCTCAATATTCCGTTGAAAGCGCTGGGGCGCCGGTTACGCGAAATTCCGCAAGGGCGGGAAATCGTAGCGTACTGCCGGGGGCCCTATTGCGTGCTGGCCTTCGAGGCGGTTTCGTTCCTGCGCAAGCACGGCTACGAAGCCCGCCGCCTCGATGGCGGATATCCCGAATGGCAAAATGCCGGGCTGCCAGTCCTGCAAGGTGAAGCAACATGACGACGAACAGTACCTCGGCCGTCCGGTACTTGCCCCGGATCGGTTTGCTGATCTTGCTCTGTATGGCCGCGCTGCTGGCCTATACCCACCGTGACGCGCTCGATGCCAAAGGCATCATGCAGGCCGTCCAGAGCGCCGGCGTGTTCGCGCCGCTCGCTTTCATGGCGATCTACGCGGCGGCGACCGTTGCATTCGTTCCCGGTTCGGTGCTCACGCTTGCGGGCGGGGCCTTGTTCGGCCCGCTTGCCGGCACCTTCTACAGCCTGACCGGCGCAACCATCGGCGCCACGCTGGCGTTCCTCGCCGGCCGTCACCTGGGGTTGGACAGGCTTCGTGCACGCCTCGGCGGGCGCGCCGCCCAGATCATCGAAGGCGTGGAGCGCGAGGATTGGCGCTTTGTGGCCCTGGTGCGCCTGGTGCCACTGGTGCCGTTCAATCTGCTCAATTACGCACTTGGTCTCACGCGCATCCGGCTCATCCGGTATGTCGTGACCTCTTACGTCGCCATGCTGCCTGGCGCTTTTGCCTATACCTATCTCGGCTATGCCGGGCGCGAAGCGGCGGCCGGCAACTCCGGCCTCATTCAGAAGGGCCTGCTGGCGCTCGCGCTTCTGGCCGCTGTCGCCCTGCTGCCGCGGCTGATTCAACGCATCCGCAAGACAAAAGCGCCCGAACCGGACAAGCTCTTGGCAGCAGAACTCAAAGAGCGGCTCGACCAGGGCCCGGACGATATCGCAGTTCTCGATGTGCGCTCCCTCAAGGACTACGCCGGATCCGGCGGACACATTCCAAACGCCAGGAATATTCCCCTTGCCGAATTGTCCGCCCGTCTTGGCGAGCTGTCATGCTACCGCAACCGGCCGCTGGCGGTGGTCTGCAACACCAATCGCATGTCCGGTCAGGCCGTCGTGCTCCTGCGCGATGCGGGCTTCCGCCAGGTGATACTGATCGAAGACGGCATGGCCGGCTGGAATCGCCAAGGCTTCGTGACCGAGAATACATGACGGTGGCGGCCGGGCCCAAAGAAACACGTCCAGCGACGTCGTTCCATGAAGATAAAGCACAAAACGATCCTCATCGCCGCCGCCGCATCGACGCTGATCGCGTTTCTTGGCTGGCGCATGGTGCGGCCACTGGAGATCTTCTCCGTCTCGCCCCGCTTCGAATACCCCCTTGCGACGGCAAATATTCCAACGGTATTCCCAAACCTGCGTGCGGAAACCTGCGGCGCCTGCCACACGGCTGTTCATCGCGACTGGAAAACCAGCATGCACGCCCAAGCCTGGAGCGATCCCTATTTCCAGGCGGATTACAAGAATGAGGGGAACAAACAAATCTGCCTGAACTGTCACACACCGCTCGACCGCCAGCAGAAATTCCGAGTCATCGGCTTTCACGTCGGCGACAAATGGAACCCCGTTCTGGCCCCCAATCCGCAGTTTGATCCGGTGGCGAAGCGCGAGGGCGTGACATGTGCGGCCTGCCATCTTCGCCACGGCGTCATCTACGGGCCCTACGGTGTTGGGCTCAAGGCGCCACATCCGACTGCACGCTGGAACAACAGCAATGAAGTGTGCGTCCGCTGCCATGTCGTCAACAACCGCCGCTGGGATGTGTTCTACCGCCTGCCGCCCTGCGGCACCGTGGCAGAGATTGCCAGCGCCCGCCGCCGTTTCGCGCTCCGCCATCAGAATATCGAGACGACCTTCCGCATTTCACCCTCACCAGCGGCTCCGGCCACGCTTGCCGATGACGGGTATGGTGCCGGTATTCCGGCAGGCAAGGTAGCGGCGCTCAACTGCGTAGAATGCCATATGCCGGCCGTCGAGCGGCCGCTGGTGCCCGGCGGCGCACCGCGCGCCGGACGGCAGCATCTCTGGCGCGGCGGGCACGATCCCCGGACCGTCACCGCGGTGTTGCGCGCCACATTTGAAGCAGGTGCGCCGGCGCCGGGCCAACAACGCTATGTGCTGACCCTCACCAACACCGGCGCCGAACATGACGTTCCCACGGGCGTTCCCGACCGCCACCTGAACGTGGATTTGCGGTTGCTCGATGCCGCCGGACGCGTACTACGATCGGAAACCTATGCGATCGAGCGGACGGTCCTGTGGCGGCCGTTCATCGTCGATCTGTGGGACACCCGCCTCAAGCCGGGCGAACCGCGGCGTTACAGCATCGCCTTCAGCAGCAATGCGATCCGGCCGGCCAGCGTCGAGGCCGTAGTGCGCTACGAGTTCATGGACGCGTCGCACCGTGCCCGCCTGCACTATCGCGGTGCCGCCTCCTATGTGGTGTTCCAAAGACAAATTCTGTTGCACCAGCCGGCCGAGACGCCGCATTCTGGACTATAAGACAGGCGGGATTGCGGTCCGTGCTTTTTTCTGTTCGGCCCCTGCCGTCCGACGAAACCTTTGTGCCCTGCACTAACGAACAGGAAGTGCAACTCCAAGACCGGGAAAGACGCTTCATGAACGACCATGTTCCCTCGCTCGACGCCATCAAGCGGTATTATGGAGAGGTTCTGAAATCCTCAGCCGATCTGCAGACTTCAGCCTGTTGTATTGACGGTGCGCCGGCGCCCCATATCCGAACGGCGCTTGACCATGTCCATGACGAGGTGAAGGCCCGTTTCTACGGCTGCGGTTCACCGATCCCGTTTGCGCTGGGCGGCACGAAGGTTCTCGATCTGGGCTGCGGCGCCGGCCGCGACTGTTATGTGCTCTCGCAGCTGGTGGAACCGGATGGGAGCGTGATCGGCGTCGATATGACCGAGGCCCAGCTTGAGGTAGCGCGCAGGCATCTGGGGTTCCACCGCGAAAAGCTGGGCTACGCCAATGTGGACTTCCGCAAAGGCTATATCGAGGATCTGCGCACGGCGGACATCGCCGATGCCAGCATGGACGTGGTCGTGTCGAACTGCGTGCTCAATCTCTCGCCCGACAAGCCGCGCGTGTTCCGGGAGATTTTCCGGGTGCTCAAGCCCGGCGGCGAGCTTTATTTTTCGGATGTGTTCGCGGACCGGCGGATTCCTGCCGATCTCGCTGCTGATCCGGTCCTGCGTGGCGAGTGCCTGGGCGGCGCGCTCTACTGGGAGGATTTCCGCCGGCTTCTGGCCAGCATCGGTTGCGCCGACGCCCGGGTGATGGAGCGCCGGCGGCTGGCCATCAACAATCCCGATATCGAGAGCCGGACCGGCGCCATCGTCTTCTGCTCGGTGACGGTGCGTGCCTTCAAGCTGGACCTGGAAGACCGCTGCGAGGATTACGGCCAGGCCGCGATCTACCGCGGCACCGTTGCCGAGGCGCCGCACGCCTTCATGCTGGACGATCATCATCGTTTCGAAACCGGCAAGGCCATGACCGTCTGCGGCAACACCGCCGACATGCTCTCTCAGACCCGCTTTGCGCCGCACTTCGAAATCGTCGGCGGCAAAAGCGTGCATTACGGGTTGTTCGATTGCGGCCCCTCCATCGGCAACGGCGACGAACTGCCCGCCAACTGTTGCTGAGTGCGTTACTCCTTGAGGTCGATGCGATCCGAAGGGCAAACCTGATGCCGAAGGTTGAAGACTACGACATCTGCGTCATTGGGGCCGGATCGGCCGGTTTGTCGGTAGCGGCCGGCGCGGCCCAGCTCGGCGCCCGTACGATCCTGTTCGAGCGCGCGGAGATGGGCGGAGACTGCCTCAATTACGGCTGCGTGCCGTCAAAGGCGTTGCTGGCGGCCGCACACGCCGCGCATGAAATTCGCGGCGCGGAACGCTTCGGTATTCACTGCGCGGAGCCGGAGATCGATTTTGCAGCCGTAATGGCCCATGTGCGGAATGTCATTGCCACCATTGCGCCGCACGATTCGGTGCCGCGTTTCGAGGAACTCGGCGTCCGCGTGGTGAAAGCGGAAGCGCGCTTCGCCGGGCCGCGCGAGGTAAGCGGCGGCGGCGTGCAGGTGCGCGCCAGGCGGATCGTGATCGCGACCGGCTCGAGAGCCGTCATCCCCCAGATCCCGGGCATCGGCACGGTGGCGCCGTTCACCAACGAAACCATCTTCTCGCTAACGGCGCGGCCCGAACACCTCGTTATCATCGGCGGCGGTCCGATCGGTATGGAGATGGCGCAGGCCTTCCGCCGGCTGGGCAGCCGGGTCACGGTGCTGGAGGCAAGGCGCCTTCTGGAACGCGATGAACCGGAATTCTCGGACATCCTGCGGCGCCAGTTGAGCGCGGAAGGGATTGCCCTTCGCGAAGGCGTTCAGATCAACGCCGTGACAAAGTCCGAAGCCGGTATCGCGCTGACGCTTTCGGGCGAAACCGAGCCGATTACCGGTACGCATCTGCTGGTCGCCGCTGGACGCCGGCCGCGCCTTGACGGGCTTGACCTCGAAAAAGCGGGCGTCGCCACCACCGCCAAGGGCATCACGGTGGATGCGCGGCTGCGCACGTCGAACCCGCGCATCTATGCCATCGGCGATGCCGCCGGCGGGCCGCAATTTACGCATGTGGCGGGCTATCACGCCGGGCTCGTCATCCGGAATACACTCTTCCGGCTGCCGGCCAGAACCGATTACCGCGCCCTGCCCTGGGTCACCTATTGCGATCCCGAACTGGCGCATGTCGGCCTGACCGAGGCCGAAGCCCGCGCGCGCTACGGCAACGACGTGCGTACGGTGACGGCCCCGTTCAAAGCCAATGACCGCGCCCAGGCCGAGCGCGATACGGCCGGGGCCATCAAGGTAATCACCCGCGCAAACGGCATGGTGCTCGGCGCCAGTATAGTGGGCAGGGGCGCGGGCGAACTGCTTCCCGTCTGGAGCATGGCCATCACGCGCCGGTTGAAACTGAGCACGCTGACCGGCCTCATCTTCCCCTACCCGACGCGCAGTGAAATCTCGAAAGCTGCCGCAAGCGCCTTCTATTCGCCCAAGCTCTTTAGCCGCTGGCCCAGGCGGCTGGTGCGCCTTATACTGCGGATGAGCTAGCGGTGCGCTTTCAACCGGTTGTCCATCCGGTTCCCGGCGAGAGCGGATTGTGACGATGGCACCGCGCAGGCAAAGGCTGACATCGAACACGTCCCGCGGCTAAATCCGTCCTGACGGCGCGCGCGCAAATTTCTGGCGGATCAGATGGTCCAGCGACAGCGCGCCGGGGCCGCGGAAGACGATGAAGGCGAGCGCCGTCGCCCAGCCCAGATGGGTTTCCCAGGCACCGGGATAAACGAAGACCTCGATCACAGTCGTCATGCCCAGCAGGACGAGCGCGCTGACGCGCGAGGCCAGGCCAAGAACCAGCAGGACCGGGAACAGCGTTTCGTTCAAGGCGGCGATGTGAGCCGCGACGTCCGGTGGAATGACGGGAATCCGGTATTCGTATTGAAACAGGTAGTATGTGGCAGGCTTGAGCGTCAGCAGCCCGTCCACCTTGGTCCGGCCCGAGAGGAAAAAGGTGACGGCAATGAAGAGCCGCGCTGGAACAGCGAACAGCGTGTCGTAGGATACGCGTTCCAGCCGTTCGATGACGGCAAGGTACAATCTGGCTGGTGAAAGCGGCAGCCTGTCATTGCTCGCGATCGCGTTGGTGCTCATGAGCGGTGAATCCTTTCGGTCGTTCCCGCAACGAAGGTTCCGCCGCGGGCCAGCGATTCGTAGTGGGCCCGAAAATCGAAGCCCGGCTCGGCCCATTCGGCCTCGTCGCGGGCACCGGCGCAGGAGGCACCTTGGGCGAAGGCGAAGAGGGCCGCATAAACCCCAAATGGCACACGGCGCACTTCGACCTCGCGGGCGGGACGGATGACGAGCAGATACTCACGCAAGGGCGGGAGCGCGACCTCCTCGAAGGCGGCCGCACCGCGGTTGAGTTCCCAGATTCGCGAGACCTGGAACGGCGAGGTCATCAGCCGCGCCGAGGGATGAAGCTTCGGGAAAATGTCGTCGTCCGGCGTGACCGCTGAAGCATCGCCGCTCGGCTCGGCGTCGGCGGCGTGATAGGCCTCCAGATAGAGCAGTTCCAGCCGCGCGACATCGCCGAGATAGGGAAGCTGCGCGACGGCAGGAAATCCCGCAAGGAACTCTGGAAAGCCGTTACCGTAAGCCAGTAGCGACGCTGTGACGGGCGGGGTTTGAGCGATGTATTCGACCGCCGCGTAGCGGAAGAACTCCTCGCCAACCAGGCGCTCGATTGCCGGGAAGGTGTCGCGCAGGGCATCGACCAGCCGGGCATAGACGTTGTTCTTGTAGACGGCGAAGCGTTTGTCCGGCCGAGACGAACCCGGCGGCAGAAGGTTCCGCAGCAGCGCCGGGACTTCGGGACCAGGCGCGGACGTCAGATAGCGGGACATGGCCGACTGGAACTCAGGCAACGGCGGCATGGCGCGTGTCCCCCTCTTCGGCGACCGTGTCGGCACGGCGGGCTTCCTCCAGCAGGACCGCAAGTTCGGGCACGTCGGTGTCCCATTCGATCAGCGTGGGCCTGGGGCCGATGCGGGCGACGGTTTCGGCGTAAAGGCCCCAGACGTCCGGGCAGACGTGGCTGCCGTGATCGTCGACGCGGATCGTGAAGTCGCCGTCGCGGATCAGCGAATGGCCGGCGAGATGGATTTCGCCCACGAGGTCGCCGGGGATGCGGCTTAGCCAGTTTCGAGGATCGAAGCCGTGATTATGCGCGCTGACATAAACGTTGTTGATATCCAGCAAAAGCCTGCAGCCGGAGCGCCGCGCCACTTCCACCAGGAATTCAGGCTCGGCAATCTCGGATTCGCGGAAGCTGATATAGGTCGAAGGATTTTCGACGAGAATGGCCCGGCCCAGGGCCGTCTGCATCGCGTCGATGTGATTGCGCACGATGCCAAGCGACTGCCGGGTGTAGGGAACCGGCAGCAGATCGTGCAGCGCGAGGCCGCCGAAGCGCGACCAGGCGATGTGTTCGGAGACGAGCGCCGGCTGATAGCGCTCCACCAGGGCGCGCCAGCGCCGCAGATGGCCGCGATCCAATGCTTCGGCACCGCCCAGCGACATCCCCACCCCGTGAAACGACAGCGGGTAAATCTCCGCGAGCGCTTCGAGATAGGCGTGCGGCGGCCCGCCTTCGCCCATGTAGTTTTCCGTGTGCACTTCAATGAAAGGCAGACTTGGCCGATCCGCCAGCAGTTCGCGGTAATGCGCCGGCTTGACCCCGATTCCCGCCTTCGCGGGAATCGGGGGGGCGCGGTCACAGAGGTGGGGAAACTGTGCGCGCATCGTCTAGGTCAGGCCGGAAGATGAGAACCAGAGGACGTCAGCGAGCCGTGACCGACCGGAGTGGAGATCTTCATGCAGGTGCCCTTGGGCACCAGCTTCCAGGAATTCGACTGGTAGTCGATCTTGGAGGTGCCGGCGCAGGTGGTGCCGGGCCCGGCCTTGCAGTCGTTCTGGCCGGCCAGCGCGACGCCGTAACACTTCTCCATAGACGCCATCTGCTGTGGCGTCATTTTGACCGGCGCGGCCGCCGCAGCGGTCATATAGCCAACCGTCGCCACGACGGCGCCGGCCAGGATGAACGAAGAACGAAGGGGCATGGTATTGAGCATTCGAAACTCCTGTCTTGCGGTGCATGAAACGCCGCCGTTACCGCGGCGGCGCTGGATTGCGGAACCGGAAAGGCCCGTTATGCAGAGCAATTCGCAAAGACTGTCCGAAAGGTTACACCTGCCCCCGGCTCGTGCTATTCGTTTCGTCAGCCTGTTCGGGCGCCGGCTCCTGCACCGGTGGCACCGGCTGACCCCCGTAACGGCTTTCGGAACCGGCGCATCAAGGACTATCCGGTACGCGAGAAGCGTGGATACCAGCCATGATCGAACAATCGACCATCACCTGCCCCAATTGCGGCTTCGCCAAGACGGAGAGCATGCCGCAGGACGCCTGCCTCTATTTCTACGAATGCCAGCACTGCCACACCCTGCTCCGGCCGAAGCCGGGCGATTGCTGCGTCTTCTGTTCCTTCGGTTCGGTCGTATGCCCGCCGCGGCAA
The DNA here is from genome assembly GCA_018971835.1 of Alphaproteobacteria bacterium. GTDB lineage: Bacteria > Pseudomonadota > Alphaproteobacteria > Micropepsales > Micropepsaceae > Rhizomicrobium. The sequence goes on along the minus strand of JAGWZW010000036.1, from coordinate 6,120 downwards.
TCGCCCGATGCCGCGCCAGGCGCGGCGGGTTGCTGTTCCGGGGAATAAAGCCCCCGCCTCGCCGGACGCTTCAAGCGCCATACAGAAATGGTACAGACCTGCGGCGTTTCCTGCGGCGCGATCACGGCTTGCGAACGCGGCGGCCCCGTCCTATCTTCGCCCTATGTGCCAATGGGCCAACATGTCGAAGCGCTTCGTCGCCGTCTTTGTGACGGTGTTGATGACGCTTTCGTTGTCATCGACTGTGATGGCCATGCCGGCCCCACATCAGACGATGGCGCAAGCCAGCACCGCGGCAAGCAACGATTGCGCGATGGCCGGAAAAATGGCGCGCATGCAGGCGAAAGCCCAACAGCGTCCCGGCATGCCCTGCAACTGCATGGGCAACTGTCCAGACATGGCGAGTTGCTCCGTCGCGGCCGTGCTGCCGGTGCTGTCCCGTGTGGTAGTCCCGACGGCGATGGCGCGCCTGCCAGTGTGGCGCCGGTTCGATGAACGCCCGGGCATTACGCTGCAACCTGACAATCCCCCTCCTATCGCTTGACGATCTGAGCGCGCCGGCCTTCGGCCCGTAAATCATGCGGGCACGACGCGTCGGCCGGCGTCGACCGTGTGTGCTGCACGCGCGGTGGAATGCCGATGCAGCTTCAACATCTTTGGCCAACTCTCCGTCAGGTCTGACGAAATCGTCACGCTTGCAGGTCAGGTTTCGGGCTAAATCCGGAGTTCGACAACGTGAACAGACACAGCTACCTGACGCCGGCGGCGCTGCTCCTGCTGCTGGCGGCACCAGCCATTTCAAGCCCAGCGGTGGCATCGCCCTCGCGGCAGCATGACAACACGCTTGATCCGGCGCAGTTCGTCGAGGCCGTGCTGGTGAGCAACCGCGACATCAAGGCCGAGGACGAGGCGCATCGCGCCGCGGTCGCTCGCATCAACTCGGCCGGAGCGCTCGACGATCCGATGGTCAGCTACACGGCGGCGCCGGAAACCGCGGGTACGCCGATGGGCTACCGCCAGAGCATCGCGTTCAGCCAGGCCATTCCCTGGCCCGGCGTGCTGAGCCTGCGTGCGCACGCGGCGACGGAGGAGGCGGGCTCCGCCGAATACCAATTGGCCGATACGCGCCTGCGCCTGGCGGCAAAGGCGCGTGCCGCCTATGCGGACTGGTATTACGTTCACCAGGCGCTGGCGATCAACACCACCGACATCGCACTGGTCGAACATCTGAAATCCGTCACGCGCGCGGCCTATGCTGCCGGGCAGGCGCCGCAGCAGGATGTGCTGCGCGCCGAGCTTGAGCTTCTGCGACTGCAAAATCAGGCGCTCGATCTCGGCCGCCGCGAAACCACGGTGCAGGCCGAGATCAACCAATTGCTCGATACTCTGCCCGACGCGCCGGTCGCCCCGCCGGGCGATCTGCCCGAGCCTCCGATAGCAGCAAACCTCGAAACGCTGACGGACGCGGTGCTGGCGCAAAACCCGGCACTCAAGGGTTCGGACAAGCAGATTTCGGCCAGCCGCGACCGGGTGCAACTGGCCGAAGACGGCTTTCTGCCCAACTTCAATATCGTGGCCGGCGACAATCAGCTGATGTCGCCGTGGCAGATGCAGTACACGGTCGGCGTGGCCATCAATATCCCGATCGGTGCCAAGCATAGCGGCGATCTCGACGAGGCCCATGCCAAGCTGAACCAGAGCCAGCAGCATTACTATGCGGTGCGCGACCGGCTGCTGGCCGATCTGAGCCAGACCTATGCGGCGGTGAAGCAACTGCATGGCACCATCGATCTCTACGACAAGCAGCTGGTGCCGGTCGCCCGCCTCAACCTGCGCGCCGCGGAAGCGGATTACAGCAGCGGCAGCGGCGATTTCACCAAATTGATCGAAGCCGAACAGCAGTACCTGATGGTCGAGCTGGAGCGCGAGCGCGCCCGCGCCGACTACTTCACCCAGTTCGCCGCACTCGACTACCAGAGCGGCGGCACGATCTTTGCGGACAATCAGGAGAGCGTATCGCCATGAGCCCTCGCACCATCCTTTTCGGCGCCGTCGCGGGTGCAGCGCTGTTGGCGGCCGGTGCCGGCGGCTATTTCCTGGGCCATCGCGGCGGCAGCGCCGAGACGCAGACTGCCGGCAGCGCACCTACGCCGCTCTACTGGGTGTCGTCGATGGACCCCTCCTACCGCCGCGACAAACCGGGCAAGGATTCCATGGGAATGGACCTCGTACCCGTCTATGCCAGCGCCGGCGCGGCGGCCAGCGACGTAACGATCTCGCCAGCCGTGGTGCAGCAACTCAGCGTCCAGACCGCGGCGGTGAGAGAAGGCCCGCTGGCTCGGCGCATCGAGGCCGTGGGTTATGTCGGCTACGACGAGGATCTGGTCACCAGCATCAACACCCGCGCCGACGGCTGGATCGAGAAGTTGCACGTCAAGGCCGAAGGCGACGCAGTCAGGAAGGGCGAACTGCTCTACGAACTGTTTTCACCCAAGCTGGCTACCGCCGAGCAGGAATATCTGACGGCGCTCGCCAGCAACATGCCCTCGCTGATTGGCGCTTCGCGTGAGCGGCTGCTCGCGCTCGGATTTGCGCCCGACCAGATTCGCGAACTGGCTCGGCGGCGCAAGACTTCCGACCGCGTGGCACGCTACGCCGAGCAGTCCGGCGTCGTCGCCAGCCTCGGCGTGCGCGAGGGCGCCTATGTCATGCCGGCGACGCAGGTGATGAAGATCGCCGAGCTTTCATCTGTCTGGGTGCTGGTCGAGGTGGACGAAAGTGACACGGCGGCGCTGAAAACCGGCCAGTCCGTGACGGCGCGCTTCGAGGCCTTTCCCGGCGAAGTTTGGACCGGCACGATTGACTACATCTATCCGGACCTCGTTTCGGCGACGCGCACCGTCAAGCTCCGCCTGCGCTTCGCCAACACCGACTACCGTCTGCAGCCCAACATGTATGCCCATGTGACCATCGACTCCGCGCCGCAGAATGCGGTCTACATTCCTGCGTCTGCGCTGATCCGCACCGGGCAAAGCGAGCGGGTGGCGCTGGCGCTGGGCCAGGGCCGCTTCGACATCTGCCCGGTGGTGGCGGGATTCCAAACCGGCGGCGATGTCGAAATCCTCAAGGGTCTGCGCGTGGGCCAACGCGTGGTTGTTTCCTCCCAATTCCTGATCGATTCCGAAGCCAATGTCGATGAGGCGTCGCTACGCATCAGCGGCGGCAAACCGGCTTGCCGTGCGTCGTCCCAGGCGCCCGCACCCATGAACATGCCGATGAACATGAAAATGCCGCCGGGCGCCCCGCCCATGAAGATGCCGGCCGGTGGCACGCCTTCGCCCATGCCGATGAACATGCCGATGCCCGCGAAGGGTGGCCGCTCATGATTGCCGCGCTCATCCGCTGGTCGATCAGGAACCGCGGCTTCGTCCTTCTGGGGCTGGTGTTCGTCGTCATCGCCGGCGTCTATGCGCTGGAGCGCACGCCGGTCGATGCCATTCCTGATCTGTCCGATGTGCAGGTCATCATCAAGACGCCCTATCCGGGCCAGGCGCCGCAGATCGTGCAGGACCAGGTAACCTACCCCCTCGAAACCGCGATGCTGGCCGTGCCAGGCGCGACGGTGGTGCGCGGCTATTCGTTCTTCGGCGATTCCTACATCTATGTGATCTTCAAGGACGGCACCGATCTCTACTGGGCGCGTTCACGGGTGCTCGAATATCTCAACGAGGTCGCGGCACGGTTGCCGCCGGATGCGCATCCGAGCCTCGGGCCGGACGCCACGGGCGTTGGCTGGGTCTACGAATATGCGCTGGTCGATCGCACCGGCAAGCACGACCTCGCGCAACTGACGAGCCTGCAGGACTGGTTCCTGAAATACGAGCTTCAGACCGTGCCAGGCGTGGCGGAAGTCGCCACCGTCGGCGGCATGGTCAAGCAGTATCAGGTCGTCGTCGATCCGGACAAGTTGCGCGCCTACGGCATTTCACTCGCGACAGTGCGTACGGCGATCCAGAACGCCAATCACGAAAGCGGTGGCGCACTGGTCGAGATGGCGGGCGCCGAATACATGGTGCGCGCCACCGGCTACATCAAGAGTATCAAGGATCTCTTGGAAATTCCGCTCAAGGTCGGCGCGGGCGGCGTGCCGGTGCAGCTCAAGGATGTGGCAACCGTCCGGCTGGGACCGCAACTACGGCGCGGCATTGCCGAACTGAACGGCCAGGGCGAAGTCGTCGGCGGCATCATCGTCATGCGTTATGGCGAGAACGCGCAGAAGGTGATCGACGGCGTCAAGGCCAGGCTCGCCGACCTGAAGGCCAGCCTGCCGCCCGGGGTTCAGATCGTTCCCACTTATGACCGCTCCGAACTGATCGCCCACGCCATCAGCAATCTGCGCGAGAAGCTGATCGAAGAGTTCATCGTGGTGGCGCTGGTGTGCGGCGTGTTCCTGTTGCACTTCCGCTCCTCGCTGGTGGCGATCGTCAGCCTGCCGATCGGCATCCTGATGGCCTTCATCGTGATGCGTTGGCAGGGGCTGAACGCCAACATCATGTCGCTGGGCGGCATCGCCATCGCCATCGGCGCGATGGTGGACGGCGCCATCGTCATGATCGAGAATCTTCACAAGCATCAGGAGCACGAACCGCTCACTGATTCCAATCGCTGGCGGATGGTGGCGGCGGCGGCGACGGAAGTGGGCCCGCCTATCTTCTATTCGCTGCTCATCATCACGATCAGCTTCGCCCCGGTGCTCAGCCTGGAGGGTCAGGCAGGCCGTCTGTTCTCGCCGCTGGCCTACACCAAGATCTATGCGATGGCCGCTGCGTCCGGTCTTGCCGTGACACTGATCCCGGTGCTGATGGGCTATTTCATCCGCGGCAAGATCACGCCCGAGCACAAGAATCCGGTGAACCGTTTCCTGCACTGGCTCTATGAGCCCGTCATCGAATGGGTGGTCGATCGTCCCTGGGCCGCGATTGCCTGCGGGATCGTCATCATCCTCGCCAGCATCTGGCCCGCCATCCGCCTCGGTTCGGAATTCATGCCGCCGCTGAACGAAGGCGACCTGCTGTACATGCCCTCCGCACGGCCCGGCATCTCGGCGGATACTGCCGCCTATGCCCTGCAGCAGGCCGACAAGCTGATCAAATCGGTTCCCGAAGTGGCGAGCGTGTTCGGCAAGGCGGGCCGCGCACAGACCGCCACCGATCCGGCTCCGCTGTCGATGGACGAGACTGTCATCCAGTTCAAGCCGCAATCGCAGTGGCGGCCCGGCATGACCACCGCCGAACTCATCAAGGAACTTGACCAGCGTGTTCAGATTCCCGGCCTCGTCAACGCCTGGGTGATGCCGATCAAGACCCGGATCGACATGCTGTCCACGGGCATCAAGACCCCGGTCGGCGTCAAAGTCAGCGGGCCTGATCTTGGTGAGATCCAGAAGATCGGTGCCGAGCTGGAGAAGATACTGCCCGCCGTGCGTGGCACCGCCTCGGTCTATGCCGAGCGCGTGGTCGGTGGCCGCTATCTCGTCATCCATATCGATCGCGACCGGGCTGCCCGCTACGGCCTCAACATCAGCGATGTGCAGAACGTGGTGCGTACCGCCATCGGCGGCATGGACGTCACCGAGACGGTGGAAGGGCTCGAACGCTATCCCGTCAATGCTCGCTATCCGCGCGACTGGCGCGATTCGCCGGCGCATCTGCGTCAACTGCCCATCGTCACGCCCGCGGGCGCGCATATCGTGCTGGGCGACGTGGCGGCCGTAACGGTCAGTGACGGCCCGCCAATGATCAAGAGCGAAGGCGCGCGGCTGACCGGCTGGACCTATGTCGATATCCGCGACCGCGATGTCGGTTCCTATGTCGCCGCGGCGAAAAAGCTGGTGGCCGAGGAGCTCAAGCTGCCGCCGGGCTATTCACTGGTCTGGTCGGGCCAGTACGAATACATGCAGAAGGCCAGGGAAAACCTAAAGCTGGTCGTTCCGCTCACCATCGCCCTGATCGGCTTTCTGGTTTACCTGGCCTTCCGCAGCGTGCCGCAGATGCTGATCGTGATGGGCACGCTGCCGATGGCGCTCGCCGGCGGGCTGTGGCTGCTGTACCTGCTGGGCTA
>JAGWZW010000035.1 GCA_018971835.1 Alphaproteobacteria bacterium | reverse complement strand
CTATCGGCTGGGCTGATGTGCTGGTATCTTTTCACTCCGTAAGCCGCCGGACCGGAGGGGCAGATGGAACTGAGCCTGGGCGCGGAGCCGTTTCGCATCCGCATTCTTCCCATCATCGTCGTGATCGTGCTCGGCATGGGCATTCCGGTGCTGGCGGCGATGAGCGCCTACACGCTGATCGTCAAGCTGCATCTGTCCGTGAAGCCCGGGGACAATTACGCCTGGCTCTTCATCCATCACGGCTTCCAGCTGTTGCTGGCGCTGATTGCCATCGCCATTCTGAAACGCCTGGTGCCCGCCGATTACGGCCTGCACCTTCCGCGCGGCAAGAGCTATCTCGGCCCGGCGATCCTCTGGGGTCTTGCCTTCGGCCTGCTGATGACGCTGTGCGATTACTTCCCGGTGCTGCTCGCGCACAGCGCGCCGCAGCTGGATTATCCGCTCACCACGCAAAACGTGACCGGCTGGCTCGCGTTCGAAGGACTCTATGTCGGCCCCACGGAGGAGATTCCGTTCCGCGCCCTGCTCGTCAGCTTTCTCGCCGCGACGATGCCCGGCCGCGTGCGCGCCTTCGGCTACACCATGAATGCGGCGGGCGTCCTGGTGGCGCTGATCTTCGCGCTGGCGCATGTCTCGAGCTTCTGGACCGAAGCCTGGCCGCTGGCGCTGGCGCAGCAGGCCTATGCCTTTGCGCTCGGCGTGCTCTACGCCTACTGGCTGGAGAAATCCGGCAGCGTGCTGGCGCCCGCCATCGGCCACAATATCAGCGACGTGAGCGAGTACGCCCTCGTCTATCTCTGGATCGCGCTGCACCCCTAGTGGTCCGCTCCACTAGGCGGCGCCGGCCGCGCGCCTCAAACCCAGTTGCCGAACTCGTGCTCGATGCCGTGCGTCTTGCACCAGTCGCGGCAGGCGTCGACGGCATCGAGCCGGCCGGCGAATTTTTCGCGCAACAGTTCGAAGGCCAGCTTCGGCAGCGCTGCCGGCGCCACGCTCACCCAGAACTCGTATTCGTCGCCGTCGCCCCAGATGCCGGGGCCGGAACCGATGTCCTGCGTCTCCAGCTTGAGGCCGCCGCCTTCTTCCAGCGCCAAACGCACAGAGCGGAACTGGCCGCCCTCGCGGCGGGCCAGTTCGATCACCTGGCTGGTCATGACATATCGCCCCCGAAACTTTCCAGCGGCGATCATAACGGATTCCGGCATGCGGCGACATTCCGTCCCACCGTGATATTTTTATGAATATAGCGCTTGCGCTACGGCCGCCGCCCCGGCATTGGTTATATACAAATAAATATCACGGGGAACCCCATGTACTTTCGCAAATTCCTGATGTCCGGTCTGGCGCTCGGCGCGCTGATCGTGCCGTTCACGGCTCCGGCCTGCGCCGCCGCGCCGCTGCGCCTTGCTGCGAGCCTGAACGCGCCGGACTGGCTCACGCTCGGCGGCAGCTACCGGCTGCGCTATGAGACGCTGAACGGCCGCTTCCGCGCCCATTACGCGGGCTCGGACCAGATCCTGGTCGAGCGCCTGCTGCTGGCGGCGCGCGTGCAATTCGGCGCCTTCTATGCCGGCGGCGAGCTGGAGGATTCCCGCCAGCAGCTCGCCGACAGCGGCACGCATCTGGGTACCGACAGCGTGGATGCCTTCGAGCCGCTGCAATTCTACGCGGGCCTGCAACTGCACAATGCCTTCGCGCCCGGCGACAGCCTCGACATCAAGGGCGGGCGCATGACCATCGACGACGGCAGCCGCCGCCTGGTTGCCCGCAACCGCTTCCGCAACACGCTGAACGCCTTCACCGGCATCGATGCCAACTGGCAGGACGCGGGCGGGCTCTCCGTCCACGCCTTCTACGTGCTGCCGGTCAACCGCCGGCCCACGAGCAAGGCCGCGCTGCTCGACAACACCGTGCAGCTCGACAGCGAAAGCTTTCATACGCAGTTCTGGGGCGTGAGCGTCACCGAGCCGGACGTGCTCGGCCGCGCCAGCGGTGAGGCCTACATCTTCGGCCTCTCCAGCCATGACGGCCCCGGCCTGCCGGTCGCCGACCGCGACCTCTACACGCCGGGCCTGCGCCTCTACGCCAAGCCCAAGGCCGGCACATTCGATTACCAGATCGAAGCGGCGATGCAGTTCGGCACCTCGCGCGCCAGCAAGGCGGCGAGCGACACCCGGAACCTGCGCCATCTGGCGGGTTTCATTCACGTCGATGCCGGTTACACCTGGCAGGCGCCGTGGTCGCCGCGCCTCGAATTCGATTACGATTACGCCAGCGGCGACGAGCATCCCGGCGACGGCACCGACAACCGCTTCGATACGCTGTACGGCGCGCGGCGTTTCGATTTCGGCCCGACGGGAATCTATGGCGCCGTGGCCCGCAGCAATGTGGACACGCCCGGCCTACGGCTCGAAGTCAAGCCGGCGCACAGCGTCAGCGCCTTTGTCGGCTACCGCGCGATCTGGCTGGCGGCCAGCCGCGACCAGTGGACCACTGCGGGATTGCAGGACAAGACCGGCCGCTCCGGCAATTTCGTCGGCCACCAGTTCGAAGCGCGGCTGCGCGCCGAACTGGTGCCCGGCAATTTGGACGTGGAATTCGGCGGCGCCTATCTGGTTCACGGCTCCTATCAGGATCTGGTGCCCGGCGCGCCGAAGGACGGCAACACCACCTATGTCTACAGCCAGGCGGTGCTTTCGTTCTGACCGTTCACGCCTTGGCGTTTTCCGAAGGCTTGGTCGCGGGCTTGGCCGCGGCCTTGCCGTGCTCGGGTTTCAGGTGCCCGTCGATATAGGCGCCGGATTCGATGCGGATATCCTGATGGACCACATCGCCTTCCATGTGGGCGGTGGCGGTCAGCACCACCTTCTTGGCTTCGATCCTGCCGTCGATGGCGCCGGCCAGTTCCACCGCATCGCCATAGACCGTGCCCTTCACCCTGGCGCCCTGCCCCACCGTAACGGAGAGCCCGCGCACATCGCCTTCGACCTCGCCGTCGATCCTGATGTCCTCGGTGCTTTCGAGCTGGCCGGTGATCTTCAGTGCCTTGCTGATGACGGAAACCCCAGGCGTCTGCGACGACTGGGGACGCACGGGCGACGGCGCCGGTGCCGGCGCGGACGTGGGCGCGGATGTGGATGTGGACGACAGCGGCTGGGCTGCGGCCTGCGGCCTTGGTGGCTGGGGAACGGTGGGTTCGGCGGGCTTGTCGCTGCGGCTGAACATCGTCATGGCATGGTCTCCGGAAGTTGATCGAGGGATTCAAAAAAGTTCGGCGGCCGCCACGGCGTGCGCCCGTCGATGCGCGCGCCCCGCTCTACCGAAAGCTGGTTGTGGAAGATGCGCCCGGTGACGGCGGCGCTCTCGTCCACGATCACGCTGAGCGCGAAGATGCGCCCGTCGAAGCGGCCGGCCACGCGTACCTCGCGCGCCACGATGTCGCCCTCGACGAAGGCGCCCGCGCTCACCACCACACGTGCGGCATTGATCCGTCCACGGACGATGCCGCGGACATGCACCTCGCCGGTGCATTCGACCAGCCCCGTCACCTTGAGCGCCAGGCCCAGACACGCAGCCTCCGCCGCCCCCGCGCTGGCGGCGCGCGAGGTCCGGGCAAGGCTGCTCAGCGGCATAACGGACATAACGATATTGCGCAGGGTTCGCCGTGGCTCGCCGCCACTTAAACGCAAAACCGCCAGGACGGCGAATCAATTCGCATGTGGGCCCCGCATGTCACAGCATTGACACAGAACAGCACGGGCTCTCTTGCATCAGCCCTTTTCGTAGAGCACGTCGTTCCAGAATTTCGCGCGATGGCTGCCGCTCTGGCGGAAGCCGCGCGCCTGCAGCGCGCGCCCGATCAGGAAATTGAAATAGCCATGCGCCACCAGCACGGCGAGGCCGTCCTTCTCGGCGCACGCGATCAGGATATCCGCTGCCTTGCCGGCGCGCGCGCGCGCCTTGGCCGGCGGTTCGATCTCGGGATGATAGCCCGCGTGCCAGAGGATGCGCGCCACCACCGCCCATTTGGGCACCGTCATGCGCAACAGCGGAATGCGCGGGCTCGCCAGCGGCGCTTCGACGAACAGCGGATCGGCGATCAGTTCGGCCTTCGGCGCCAGCGCGCGGGCGCTCTCATGGGCACGCTTTCTGTCCGAGGTGAAGACGGCCTTCAACTCGCCCAGCAGATCGGTCAACTCCGCGGGTGGCAGGCTTTGGGGATCAAGCCCGGCTTCTTCATACTGGTCGATATAGCGGCCGAAGCCCTGGTGGCCGGTGCGCGGGCTGATGGCGATCGCGGGTTGGCCGTGCCGGATCAGCACGATCTGCAGCCGCCCGGCCGGCGGTTTCATATTCCCGGTTGCGGCGGCGTTGTCCGCCATGCTCGAATCCCGCGCGAAAGACCACGCACCATAGGGACTGGAGACGCCACATGGAACAGCCAAGCCTGGCCGGGAAAGTCGCAATCGTCACAGGCTCCGCCACCGGAATCGGCGCCGCCACTGCCGTCGGCCTCGCGCGTCGCGGCGCCCATGTGCTGGTGAATTACGCCAGGAGCGCCGCCGAGGCCGAGAAAACAGCCCAAGCCGCGCGCGCGGCAGGTGCGCCCTACGGCGCCAAGGTCAAGGTGGTGCAGGCAGACGTCTCCGCCGATGCCGATTGCCGGCGGCTGGCCGAGGCCGCGCTGGCGGAATGGGGCCGCCTCGACATCCTCGTCAACAATGCGGGCACCACCAAATTCGCGACGGCCGCCGATCTGGACGCGCTCTCGGCGGAGGATTTCGCCGCCATCTACGCGGTCAACGTGATCGGCCCGTTCCAGATGGCGCGCGCCGCCGCCCCGGCGCTGAAGACCGGCGGCCAAAATGGTGCCGGAATGGGCGCCATCGTCAACGTCTCTTCCTTCGCGGCGATTTCCGGCGTGGGCTCTTCCATCGCCTATGCCGCGAGCAAAGGTGCGCTCAACACGCTGACGCTGTCGCTCGCCCGCACGCTGGCACCAGAGGTGCGCGTGAATGCCGTCTGCCCCGGCTACGTCGCCACCGCCTGGTTCCAGAATGCACTGGGCGAGGAAGCCGCACACAAGATTGCCACCAGCGCCGCCGAAGCCTCGCCGCTCAAGCGCACCGCGTCCGTCGAGGATATCGCCCACGCGGTGCTGTTCCTTGCCGGCCCCGAGTCGGCCAACATCACCGGAGAGTTGCTCGTCACCGATGCAGGCCTGCATCTCTCGCTGATGATGGGCGCGCGGCGCTAAAGCGCTGCACAAAGAGGCAGCGGCTTGCCCATCCGGTAATCATCTTCTGCTGCGCCGCACAGAAATGGTGCCATTTGGTGCAAGCCTGTTACTGGAATGTCACAGTTAAGCCCTTTGGAATCCTTGTCTTAGCGCCCGCTTTGCCAAACCGTAAGGCGTTGGCGCAGCCTATTGCATTGCACAATAGACGAAGCGCCGGGGCATAGTGACTAAAGGAGGACGGCGCGATGCGGTCTATTGGTTTGAAGACATTGTTGGGTACGGCGGCGATTTTGCTGGCCACAAGCGGAGCGCAAGCTGGCGCGATTTCCGCCAATCCCAATCCGATTTCGTTTGATGCCGGCTTCGGCAAGATCACCGTAGGTGGCGAGGTCAGCGGCCTGGCGTTCTACCAGAGCAACCCGATGCAGGCCTCGCGCGGCGACAACGAAACCTCGTTCGACGCCGACAATGCGATGGTCACTGTCCAGAAGTCGGACGGCATGTTCCAGTTCTATGTGCAGGCGGGGCTTTATTCCTTCCCGACCGTCGGCCAGCCCTATGTCAAGGCCAACGACCAGAATTCGTTCCTGGGCGCGGTTCCGGTCGCGTACGGCAAGCTGCAACTGAGCGACACGTTCTCGGTTTCAGCGGGCAAGCTGCCCACGCTGGTGGGCGCGGAACTGGCCTTCACGCCCAACAATGCCAATATCGAGCGCGGCCTGCTGTGGTGGCAGGAGCCGGTGGTGAGCCGCGGCGTCCAGGTCAACTACGCATCCGGCCCGCTGGCGGTCGCGGTATCGTGGAATGACGGCTATTACACCAACCTGTGGAACACCTTCTCGGGCCTGGCGTCCTACGCCATCGACAGCTCGAACACGATCGCCTTCGATGCCTCCATCACCTCGGACACGCATCTGAGCCTCGGCCACCAGATCTACAATCTGATGTACACTTATAGCTCCGGCCCGCTCAGCTTCGGGCCCTATCTGCAATACGAGCACTACGACCATAGCGGCGGTTCCGAATGGGGCATCGGCGCGCTGGCCAGCTATCAGTTCACGCCGGTCTACAGCGTGAACGGCCGCGTCGAATACGAGGATTCCTCGGGCGCCGGCTCGCCGTTCAGCTACGGGCCCAAGAGCAGCGCCTGGTCGATCACCATTACGCCGACCTGGCAGAAGAGCCTGTTCTTCATCCGCGGCGACCTCTCCTATGTCGGCCTGTCGAAGCAGACTTTCGGCTTCGGCACCAGCGGCACCAAGTCCGACCAGTTCCGCGCCATGCTGGAGACTGGCGTGGTCTTCTGAGCGCAGATGTTGTGAGGGGACAGGGCCCGCGCTTCCCGACGGAAGCGCGGGTTTTGTTTTGCCCGCCCTTGCGCCCGCCCCGCCGGCCGTGAAACGCTTCGCCAAACGGGGAGGCAAACATGGCGACATTTCCAGCGGGCTTCTTGTGGGGCACGGCGACGGCGGCCCATCAGGTGGAGGGCGGCAACACGGCGAGCGACCTCTGGCTGATGGAGATGATGAAGCCCAGTCTGTTCGCCGATCCCTCGGGCGATGCCTGCGACCATTACCACCGCTATTCCGAAGACATCGCCCTGCTCGCCGGGCTCGGCTTCAACACCTATCGCTTCTCGATCGAATGGGCGCGCATCGAGCCGGAAGAAGGCTTCTTCTCGCAGGCCGCGCTCGACCATTACCGGCGCATGATCGCCGAATGCCACGCCCGGCGCATCACGCCGATGGTCACCTTCCATCATTTCACCGCGCCCTTGTGGTTCACGCGCGGCGGCGGCTGGGAGGACGAAAAATCCGTGGACCGCTTCGCCCGCTTCTGCGAGCGCGCGGGCACGGCGCTGGGCGATCTCATCGCCTATGCCTGTACCATCAACGAAGCCAACATCCCCATCATGACGACCATGATCCGGCAGGCCTCGGGCGGCGGCGATGAGATGCGCCTGAAGGCGCTGGCCGAAGCCGCGCGGCTGTGCGGCGGCCGGCCGGAACGCTTCGCGCCCTATCTCTCCGGCGACGGCCACGCCACCGTGCCCAACCTGCTGGCGGCGCATCGCAAGAGCTACGACATCCTGAAGGCGAAGGTGAGCGGGCCGGTGGGCATCACGCTTTCGCTCAACGACTTCCAGGCCGAGCCGGGCGGCGAAGCCCTGCGCGACATGGCCGACCAGCTTATCAACGGCCAGTTCCTCGAAGCGGCGAAGGGCGACGATTACGTCGGCGTGCAGACCTATACCCGCGTGCGCTTCGGCGAGGCCGGCCTGCTGCCGCTGCCCGACGGCGCCGAAGCGACGCAGATGGGCTACGAGTTCTATCCCGAGGCGCTGGAAGCCACCGTCCGCCAGGCCGCGCGCGTCTCCGGCTGCCCGGTGATCGTCACCGAGAACGGCATCGGCACCGAAGACGACGCGCGCCGCATCGTCTATACCGAGCGCGCACTGTGGAGCCTGATCAACTGCGTGCGCGACGGCGTGGACGTGCAGGGCTACATCCACTGGTCGCTGCTCGACAATTTCGAATGGCTGGAAGGCTACGGCCCGAAATTCGGCCTGGTCGAAGTGGACCGCACGACACAGGCGCGCAAGCCCAAACCCTCCGCCTACTGGCTGGGCGAAATCGCGAAACAGAACGCGATGGGGTGAGCGGGTCTAGTCTTTCGGCCGGGCATTCAGTTTGGCGAAGACGGCGCGGTTCTTGTTGTCTTCCATCAGCATCGAAAAGCCAGAGATGGTGTCGAAACCGAGGCCGAGCGGCATCCCGGTTTCCGAATCGGCTTCGATCTTCGAATAGGGCGCGCCCGAAATCTTTTCCCATTTCCCGGCCGGCTTCTTGACCTCGACATTGGCGAGCGTCGCTTTCAGCACCAGCCGCACGATCGCCTCAGACGGCCGCGACGGCTTGGTCAGCACGGGATTGCCGTCGATTATCTGCCAGCCATTGGCCAGCGCCCAGGCCGTCAGTTCTTCCTTGGTCATGGCTGCGGTTCTCTCCGGTTGAAGCGCCCAAACGGCACGATCTTGTTGGCCACATCGTGGCCGATGTCGGCGCGGCCGAGATAGGGAATGCCGGAGACGGCGCACCAGTGCTGCGCCACCTCTTCTTCAGTCTCAGCAAAATCGGGATCGTTCTCGGTCACATCGCTGACGCGGCCGAGGCGCAGGCCCGCGATCTTCTGAATGCCGGGCGCGGCGGTGATGTGGAAGAAGGCGCGGTCGATGCGGTACATCGCTTCGGACACCTCCTCCACCATCAGCACGTGATCGGTGAGGTCCGGCTCCAGCCTGGTGCCGACGAGATGGCTGAGGATCGTGAGGTTGAAGGCCCCGCTCGGCACTTCGGCGGAGACATGCGGCTCCAGCGTGGCCGGATCGCGGTCGATCAGGAAGGCGAGCGCGCGCCTGGCCGCCGCCTCCCCGCCCTCGCGCAGGATGTCGCGCGCCACCGGGCCATGCGCCAGATTCGGGAAGCCGGCGCGATAGAGCCCCGCCAGCAGGAAGCCGGCATCGCTGTAGCCGAGATAGGTCTTGTGGCGCGCGGTTTCGCTCAAATAGGGCAGCACCAGCTCGGCGATGCGATTGGTGCCGTAGCCGCCGCGCGCCCACCACAACGCGTCGAAGCTCTCGTCATTGGCGATGTCGAGAAAGGCTTCAGCCCGCACCTCGTCGTCGCCCGCGAAATGGCCGTGCGCGAGATGGCATTGCGGATGGACCACAATCTCCGCGCGGGCGCCATAGTCGCGCGCCGCCAGCGCCGCGATCTTTTCGCCCACCTCCGCATCGATGCGATTGGCCGGTGCCACGATGCCGATCTTGAATTTGTCCTGCGACATGCCGCTCGCTCGCTTGTAAGCGCCTGCTCCTGCTTATAGCGTCCGGGCATGGAGACGTCTCGCCCCTATTTCTTCTGCGGCATCGGCGGCAGCGGCATGCTGCCCCTGGCGCTGATCCTCAAGGCCAAAGGCGCCACGGTTTCGGGCTCGGACCGCTCGGCCGACCAGGGCCGCACGCCCGAGAAATTCGCCTTCCTGCGCGAGCAGGGCATCGCCCTCTTCCCGCAGGACGGCAGCGGCATCGCGGGGGCCCAAACCATCCTCGTCGCCTCCGCCGCGGTGGAGGATACGGTGCCGGACGTGGCCGCCGCGAAAGCCGCCGGTGCTGCGATGCTGGTGCGCGCCGAACTGCTCTCCCAGCTCTTCAACGCCGCGCCGTGCAGCCTCGGCATCGCCGGCACCAGCGGAAAATCCACCACCGCGGCCATGACCGGCTGGATCCTCGCCGACACCGGCCGCGATCCCACCATCATGAACGGCGCGGTGATGAACAATTTCGTCAGCGCCGAGGTGCCCTTCGCCTCTGCGCGCGTGGGCGGCAGCGGGCTGTTCGTTGCCGAGGTGGACGAGAGCGACGGCTCCATCGCCCGCTACAATCCCACCGTGGCGGTGGTGAACAACATCGCCCTCGACCACAAGAGCATGGACGAGTTGCGCGCGCTGTTCGCCGGTTTCGTGGCGCGGGCGCGCCATGCAGTGCTCAATCTCGACAACGACGAAGCGGCGGCGCTGATCGCCACCCTGCCCGCAGCGCAGACCACCACCTACAGCCTGAAGAAGAAAAGCGCGGATCTCGTCGCCGCCGACATAGCGCCCGCACCGCACGGCATCGCCTTCACGGTGCGCGACCGGAAGAGCGGCGAAACCGTCCCGGTGTCGCTGGCCGTGCCGGGGCGGCACAATGTCGCCAACGCGCTGGCGGCGATCGCCGCGGCGATGGCCGTGGGCGTGCCGCTGAACGAAGCCGCCGCCGCGCTGGCGCGCTTCAAGGGCGTACGCCGGCGCATGGAACTGGTGGGCGAAGCTGGCGGCGTCACGGTGATCGACGATTTCGCACACAACCCGGACAAGATCGCCGCCACGCTTCAGACGCTGCACGATTTCCCCGGCCGGCTGCTGATCCTGTTCCAGCCGCACGGCTTCGGCCCGCTCAAGCTGATGAAGAACGAATTCATCGCCGCCTTCGCCAAGCATCTGGCGGCCGAGGACGTGCTGGTCATGCCCGAGCCGGTCTATTACGGCGGCACCACCGACCGCAGCGTCTCCAGCATCGACATCGTCACGGGCGTGGTGGCTAAGGGTCGGCGGGCGGAAAGCTTCCTCACGCGCGAGGAATGCGGAACGCGGCTGCTGGCGCTGGCCCGGCCCGGCGACCGCATCGTGGTGATGGGCGCGCGCGACGACACGCTGAGCGAATTCGCCCGCGGCCTGCTCGCGCGATTGGAAGGATAGCTGGTCGGAGAGAGAGGATTCGAACCTCCGGCCCCTACGTCCCGAACGTAGTGCTCTACCAGGCTGAGCTACTCTCCGATGCCCGCGGAAACCCGCGTTTTTTCCGCTTCATTCCGGGGCTTTCGGCCCGAAGCGAAGCGGACGGGAGCGCTCTTATAATGGCTCACCTTTCCGCCCGCAACCGCGTTGAAAGCGCGCGGGCAAGCCAGTATGGTCCGCGACCCGCCGGCCATTTCCCCGGCCGGAACCCTGCTGGGGCGTCGCCAAGTGGTAAGGCACCGGATTTTGATTCCGGCATTCGCAGGTTCGAATCCTGCCGCCCCAGCCAGCTCATTTTCTTATATATATATCAACTCATTACTGGATAGACGCGTTCTGGAACCGGGCGCGCTCGACAACTGCGCGCGGCGCGCCCGTTGTTCATTGCGCCTAACGATGCGGCTGGTGTTCGCGCTTGGGCTTCTGCTCTTCCTGCGCCGGTTTGCCCTCCTGTTTCGACGCCGGGGGAGCGGCTTCATGCGGCGCAGGCGGATGGAACGGCGCGGGCTCGACCGCCCGCTCTGCCGGCCGTGCAGGCATACGCTCTGCAGGGCGTGCAGGCGCAGGCTCTACCGGCCGCGTGGGCATCCGCTCTGCCGGGCGCGCGGGCACAGGCTGTGCCGGGCGTAGCGGCATACGCTCCGCCGGCCGTGCAGGTTTCTGCAAGGGTGACGGCTCGGGTTTCGGCTGCGGCGGCAGCGCGGCGGGATTGCCCGGCGCAGCCGCCCGTCCGTTGCGATGCTCCACGAACGGTTGTGGCGTGCTTGCCGGCGGATTATACGCGCCGGGGGCGGGCGGGCGCGGCATCGTTCCAAACGGCGCCGGTTGCGCCGGTTGCGCCGCATGGGCAGCAGCCCTGGCCTTGGCAATGGCGGCCGGCGTGAGCGGTACAGGCTTGCTGCCGTTCGGCCGCGCCAGCGGCGCCGCTTCGCTGCGCAGCAACAGATGGCTCGGACGCGCACCAGGCGCGGCGCCCGGATGAGCGCGCAACGGCCGCGCCGACAACGTCCGCACCTGTGCCTCGGTCGGCGCCGGTGCGCTGTGCGCGACGCCGGTGCCGCGCGGAGCCTCTGTCCGCATGCGATCCTGCATCTGCCGGCCGCGAACTACGCTCATGACGAGCGGCGGGCGCCTGAAAAACTGTGCCGCACGCATGGGCTTGACCGGCGGCGCTCCCGCGCGCCGCAGCGCCTCAGGTGAAACACTGCGATTGACGATGTAGTTGTTGACCACCGTGTAGTTGGTGATGCTCACCGATTTGTTGATGATCGTTCGATATTCCTGCCGCGGGGGCTCGTAGCGCCGGTAATCGGGATCGTCGAAATGGCGCAGCGGCACGAAATGCCACTGTTCCTGATACATCTCGTCGGAATAATCCGGCCCATACCATCGCCGGTAGCCGTAGTCATCGTCACTGTGTCCGCTGAAGGTGAGACTGAAGGCACCAATGGCGATGCCGACGCCCGACACGGCACCCACATCTGTGCCTTCAAGGAAGCGCTCGTCGGGCGGCATGGGCATCCAGCCGACATAGTCACCGGAGCGATGCCAAATCACCCAGCCGGGCGACCAGACATAACCGGGAATCCACAGCCAACCGTCGTCCGGATCGTCAACCCAGCGGCCGTAATGGGCGGTGATATCGCCGAACGAATCATCGGAAACCCAAAGCCAGCCATATTCCTCGGTATCGACCCAATGCCCGTAGGTGAAGGGGCGCCAATCGTCCGGCACATCCGCTGGCGCCCACACTTCGCCCCAGCGGTCGCTGTAGAACCAGTCGCCGTAGTCTTCGAGCTGATCGTGGAAATAGGTGAAATCCACGTCGGCATCCGCATAAGCCGGCGCAGCCGCCAACAACGTCGTCAGCGGCGCCGCACCCAGCGCCAGCGCGCTTGCCAGGAACCCTGCACGAATCGCCTTGTTCACGTCATGCTCCCATCGAACCCGCGCAGAGAGACTTCTCCGCGTCTCGCCGGGCGCTTATTGGGATCGACGATCATGGCAAAAAGAAGAACGGCCGCGCGGCGCGCACCAACCGATCAGCGCGCGGCCGCGATCTCGTCTGCGATGGCGCGGGCGGTGGCCGCCGGATCGGCGGCGCCGGTGATCGGCCGGCCGATGACGAGAATGTCCGCCCCGGCGCGCACGGCCTCGCCCGGCGTCATCACCCGGTGCTGGTCGCCCAGCGCCGCGCCTGCGGGCCGCACGCCCGGCGTCACGATCAGGAACTCCGCCCCGCAGGCTTCGCGCACCAGGGCGATCTCCCGCGGGCTGCAGACCACGCCATCGAGCCCGCTGGCCTTGGACAGCCCGGCCAGCCGCGCTACCTGCGCGCGCGCCGGCGCCGCCTGCCCGACCGATTCGAGGTCCGTATCGGAGAGGCTGGTCAGCACGGTGACGGCGATCACCTTGGGCCGGGGATGGAACTTTGCGGCCTCTTCGGCAGCGGCACGCATCATCGCCGCGCCCCCCGCGGCGTGGACGTTGAAGATATCCACGCCGAGCCCGCCGATGGCGCGGGCAGCGCCGGCCACGGTGTTGGGGATGTCATGGAACTTCACATCCGCGAATACGGGCAGGCCCAGTGCCACGATCTTGCCGATGCCTTCGGGCCCCAATGCGGTGATGAATTCGAGGCCGATCTTGAGCCCGCCGACCAGGCCCTTCACAGCGGCAGCCAGCTCCAGCGCGCGGGACAAGTCCGGCGTATCGAGAGCAACGAAAACAGGGTTGGCGAATCGCGCAGCAGTCATGGCTCAGGCTATTGGGGCTCAAGTCATTCGGACGCGGGCGGTTTAGGCCTGCCGCCCAGCTTCGGCAAGAGCGACCTGCCGGTTTTGGCTCCGGGCGACGCGCTGCGGCCGGCGCGGGACAGCAAGGCCGCGCCCACCCCCAGTACCGCACCCAGCCCAAGCGCCGCGAACAACAGCACGAACAAGGGAATATCGAAGGCCAGACCGAACGCCGCCGGGGTAAAGGGATCGAGGCTGAAACGCACCGTCTGGCGATTCGCCACCGCCACCACGGCCGCCACCACGACCACAGGCGCGCCGAGGAGAAAGCTGGAGAGCCTCACGGGTTCGGGTGCGTGCCGCCGTTGTTGAGGCGCTCGCGCAACTCTTTACCGGTGCGGAAGAAGGGCGCGCGCTTCTCATCCACCGTCACGGGCTCGCCGGTGCGCGGATTGCGGCCCATGCGCGCCGGGCGGACCTTGACGGAAAACGCGCCGAAACCGCGCAGCTCCACGCGATGGCCCTGCGCCAAAGCCTTGGATATTTCATCGAGCACGGTCGATACGATCCGCTCGACGTCGCGGTGGTAAAGGTGCGGATAGCGCTGTGCGAGACGCGCCACCAATTCCGATTTGATCATCCCGTCCCCCCGAGGGGATATCCCCGCTACCGGAATCACAGAAACGGACTCCGAAGGCCGATTTACCTTGTCAGAGGCCGGGGGGGCCGTCAACCCGAAAGCCCTTGAAGCGCCACAAGATTTCACCGGCCAAAGGCTGCGCCTTCAGGCCGCATAAACGGCCGCCGGGCCTACCGCGTCCTGGTCTTCCAGCGGGATCTCGACCGTAGCAGTGGTACCGGCGCCCTGGCGGCTCTCGATCTGCAGATTGCCGCCGTGGAGCCGGGCCAGGGACCGCACCAGCGCCAGGCCAAGCCCGGTGCCCTTGTGCGTGTGACTGGCACTTTCGCGCAACTGCATGAAGGGCTGGCCCAGCTTCTCCAGCGCCTCATGCGGAATGCCGATCCCGCTGTCCTGCACGCCGAACACAAACCGCTCCGGTCCGGGCGCCGCAAAAACGCGCACCGTGCCGCCCGCGGGGGTGAACTTCAGGCCATTGGAAAGCAGATTCAGGAGGATTTGCTTGAGCGCGCGGCGGTCGGCGCAGACCATGATGGACGATGCCGGTATGTCGGCCGACAGTTCGACGCCCGCATCGGCCGCGCGCCCGGCCATCAGCGTCACGCATTCGGCCACGACCTGACAGAGATCGAGCGTGCGGCGCTCGATCTCGAACTTGCCGGCCTCGATCTTCGACATATCCAGCACGTCATTGATGAGATCGAGCAGATGAGAGCCGGCATCATGCACCAGCTGTACGTATTCGCGGTACTTGGCATGGCCGAGAGGACCGTAAAGCTCGCCGCGCATCAGTTCGGAAAACCCGATCACGGCATTCAGCGGCGTGCGCAACTCGTGGCTCATATTGGCCAGGAACATCGATTTGGTACGGTTGGCGGTTTCGGCCGCATCGCGGGCCACCAGCGCCTCGATCCGCGCCTCCTCCGCCCGGGTCACGGCGTCGGCCATATGATTTTCGAGCCGCCGGCGCTCTTCCAGCATGGCCCCTGCCAGCACCACCGTGAAGCTGAGCACGGCGCCGAAAATCTGCACGATCACGATCTGCACAGGCAGCGAATGGCCTGCGATCGAACCGGAGCCGTAACCCAGCAGCACCGGAACCAGCAGATAGACACCGGAAACCAGCAGCCCGACCGTGCCGCCGGCAAAGCCGCGTACAAAGGTCATCAGCAGGATCACCGGGAAGAACAGGAATGCCAGAGGGAAATTGGGCGTGAGCATGTTCACCACGATCGTCACGGCCAGCAGGCCGATGAGCACCAAGGTGAGCGTGCGTTCGTCATCGGAGAAGATGGCGGCAAAATCCCGGAACCGGACCGTCACCAGCGGCGGCACCAGAATGATGAGGTCCAGCGCGTCGCTGACGTACCATTCGCGCGCCGTCTGCCACAGGCTTGCCGACGCGGTCAGGTGCAGAAAGCTTCCGGCGAACAGCGCCGAAGCCACTGGCGCCGGGCCAAGCGCCAGCCCGTAGAAGATCAGCAGCGTCTTCGGCCGGCTGAAGTCACGGTCCATCTTGAGGCGGCGCAAGACCGTCACCACCAGGGCGATCTCCACGATGTTGGCGAGCGAAAGCGCCACCGCGTTCACGAGGGGGTCGCCGGCTGCGAGGTCTGCCAGCAGATTGGCCGCAAAAGCCGTCATCAGGAGCGCCGGAAAATCCTTGCTGCGGGTTTTCAGCGCCGCGGCGACTGCCACGGCGTTGCTGATCCAGATCGCCGCGATCCGGCCCGTATAGTTGGTGAGCAGAAGCCCGGCCCAGCTACCGACAAACACCACGGCGGCGATCAGCAGCAGCATAGAGAAGGTGACAGGCGCAATGCCCAGCCCCCTGCCCTGGCTGCCCGATACGGCCATTGCCTCATTTCCTCCAGCACGGTCCCTGCGCGCACTGCCGCTTGTCGGTAATGCCGGGTGCAATTTAGGGGCGAACCGATAATCCGCCGTTAACAGCGGACAATAATCCGAAACATAGCCCAAGACTGCGCGGGGCAATCGCGAATGCGCAGCAATAAAAAGGGCGCCGCGGCTTTGTGCGGCGCCCGAAGTTCAGAAAATCGAAATGTGCAGCGGAACCCGGTCCGCCGCCGGCACAGGGCGACGGACCGGATCCTGCGATCAGCTGGCGCTGTCGTCGCTGCTCGAGCGCCGCTTGAGGGCCGCGCCCAGGATGTCGCCCAGCGAGGCGCCGGAGTCGGAGGAGCCGTATTGCGCCACGGCTTCCTTCTCTTCGGAGATTTCGCGCTGCTTGATGGAGAGCGAGATCTTGCGGCCGGCCTTGTCGTACTGGGTGACCATCGCATCGACCTTGTCGCCGACGCCGAAGCGCTCGGGACGCTGGTCGGCCCGGTCGCGGGCCAGATCGGCGCGGCGGATGAAGGCCTTCACGCCGTCGGCGAGGCTGACCTCGATGCCGCCGTCATTGACCTCGGTGACGGTGCAGGTAACGACCGAGCCCTTGCGCAGCGGGCCGACCTTCTCCATCGGATCGCCGGAGAGCTGCTTGATACCCAGGCTGACGCGCTCCTTCTCGGCGTCGATATCGAGCACGCGGGCGCGCACGGTCTGGCCCTTCTGGTAATCCTGCACGGCAACGTCGCCGGGCTTGTCCCAGGAGAGGTCCGACAGGTGCACCATGCCGTCGATATCGCTATCGAGGCCGACGAACAGGCCGAACTCGGTGATCGACTTGACCTCGCCCTCGATCTCGGTTCCCGGCGGATGGCTGGCGGCGAAATGCTGCCACGGATTCTCCATGCACTGCTTGAGGCCGAGGCTGATGCGACGCTTGTTGGAATCGACTTCCAGCACCTGCACTTCGACGTCCTGGCCGGGGGAGACAATCTTGGACGGCGCCACGTTCTTCTTCACCCAGCTCATCTCGGAGACGTGCACCAGACCTTCGACGCCCGGCTCCAGCTCCACGAAGGCGCCGTAATCGGTGACGTTGGTGACCTTGCCGGTGAAACGCGCGCCCACCGGATATTTCGCGCCCACGCCTTCCCACGGATCGGTCTGCAGCTGCTTCATGCCCAGGCTGATGCGCTGCGTGTCCGGGTTGATCTTGATGATCTGCACGGTGACGGTCTGGCCGACGCTCAGCACCTCGGTGGGATGGCTGACGCGGCGCCAGGCGATATCGGTGACGTGCAACAGGCCGTCCACGCCGCCCAAATCCACGAACGCGCCGTAATCGGTGATATTCTTGACCACGCCTTCGACCACCTGGCCTTCCTTGAGGCTGGCCACCAGCGAAGACCGCTCCTCGGCCCGGCGCTCTTCGAGCACCGCGCGGCGCGACACCACGATGTTACCGCGGCGGCGATCCATCTTGAGGATCTGGAAGGGCTGCGGCTGGTTCATCAGCGGGCCGACGTCGCGCATCGGGCGCACGTCAACCTGCGAGCCGGGCAGGAACGCCACGGCACCGTCCAGATCGACCGTAAAGCCGCCCTTGACGCGGCCGAAGATCACGCCGGTGACGCGCTCTTCGCCGTTGAAGGCCTTCTCCAGGCGAATCCAGCTTTCCTCGCGGCGGGCCTTGTCGCGGCTGAGTACGGCTTCGCCCAGCGCGTTCTCGACGCGCTCGAGATAAACCTCGACCTCGTCACCGACCTTGATGTTCGGCGCCTGGCCGGGCATTGCGAATTCTTTCAGCGCGACGCGGCCTTCAGTCTTGAGCCCGACATCGACCACGGCGAAATCGTTCTCGATCGCAACGATAGTGCCCCGGATGACCGAGCCCTCCTGGGGGCTGCGGCCTTCGAAGCTGGCCTCCAGCATGGCCTCAAAGTCGGACATGGACGGGGCGGAAATGGATTCGGCGGTTTGAGCCATAAACTCTCCTGGTGACATAGGTTTGTGCCGGCCGGTTTCAGCCGGCGGACTTCCGCGACGAGGAACAGCGCCCCGCGCGGCAGGTTCGGTTGACTAGGAATTTGGGACGCGGGCAGCTCGATTGAAGCGAGGCCGGGTCTCCTTCAACCCCTGGGCTTCGCCGTGAGCAAACCCTTGAGCTTCGGTTCCACCAAAGCCAAGGCTGCCGCGAACGCCGCGTCTATACCCAAATTGCTGGTGTCGAGCAAGGTCGCGTCAGCGGCCTGTTTGAGTGGGGAGACGGCGCGGGCCCGGTCCTGCGCGTCCCGGGCGACCAGTTCGGCCTCCAGCGCCTTCTCGTCCCGTACGATGCCCATGCCCTGCAGCTCCAGCCAGCGGCGATGGGCGCGCACGGCAGGGGCCGCATCCACGAACAGCTTGGCGGTGGCCTCCGGGCAAATCACCGTGCCGATATCCCGCCCGTCGATCACGGCTCCGGCCGCGCCGCCGGGCGGCTGCTCCACGAACCGGCGCTGGAAATCGTAGAGGGCCGCACGGACTTCCGGGATCGCCGCCACCTTCGAGGCCGCCGCCCCCACCGCATCGGTGCGGATGGCCGGATCGGAGGCGCGGGCGAAATCGATGGCCTTTGCGGCCTTCACCGCATCTTCTGCGTTCGCCGGATTGCCGCCGGTTTCGAGCACGCCCAAAGCGGTCAGCCGGTAGAGCGCGCCCGAATCCAGATGCGGAAAGCCGAAATGCTTGGCCAGCTTCTTCGCCAGCGTGCCCTTGCCGGAGGCGGCCGTGCCGTCCACGGCGATGATGATGGCGGTCATGAGCGGTGACGGTCCTGCGCGCCGTGCCAGATCGAAAGAATGTCGATTTGCCCGTCCTTGACGCGATAGACGATCACATAGGGCCAGACCGTCGTAAGCTCATGTGTTCCGGGCCGCAATCCCGGCCGTCCCCGCTCCGGAAAATATTCGAGCCGGTCGCAAGCCGCGACCAATTCCACTGCCATGCGCGAAGCGGCCGCGGGATTGTCGTCGGCGATATAGGCCCGGATATTGGCGAGGTCGCGCAGCGCCCGGCGCGTGAAGATTACGGGCATTCGGGCGGCGGCAGTTCCTTGTCGCTGCCCCAGGACAGAAGCCAGCGCCGGATTTTCTCGTAACTCACGGTGCGTCCGGCCTCTGCATCGGCAAGGCCTTCATCCACCGCCGCGAGATATTCGGCATCGGTGTCCGGCTTGGTGGCGGTTTCAGGCTTGGGCGTCATGGCCAAATTATAGCCCGTCCAGCCGCAAATGCGAAATCCTATCCCTCCACCAGCTCCGCGCCGAGATTCTGCATCAGGTGGACAAATTCGGGGAAGGAGGTGGCGATCATGGCGGTGTCGTCCACCGTGACGGGCTCGCGCGTGGCCAGGCCCGCCACCAGAAAGCTCATGGCGATGCGGTGGTCCATGTGGGTTTCGACGGTGGCGCAGCCCCTCACCTCGCCGCCGGTACCTTCGATGATGAGGCCGTCGGGCAGTTCTTCCACCCGCACGCCGATGGCCTTGAGCCCGGCAGCCATCGCCGCCAGCCGGTCGCTCTCCTTGACGCGCAACTCTTCCAGCCCGCGCATCACCGTGCGCCCGCTGGCGAAGGCCGCGGCCACCGAGAGGATCGGGTATTCGTCAATCATCGAGGGCGCCCATTCGGCCGGCACCTCGAAACCCTTGAGCGCCGAGGCGCGCACGGTGAGATCGCCCACCTCCTCGCCGCCGCTCAGCCGCCGGTTGGTGACTTCTACATTCGCGCCCATCTCGCGCAGGGCATAGAGCAGCCCGATGCGCCGCGGATTGAGCAGCACCGCGGGGATCAACACCTCCGAGCCCGGCACCAGCAGCGCCGCCACCAGCGGAAACGCCGCGGAGGACGGATCGCGTGGCACATCCACCTGGGCCGGCTTCAGTTCCGCCTCGCCGGTGACGGTAACGGCCTCCCCGCCCCCCTCCAGCGGCTCGACCGAAATCTCTGCGCCGAAGGCCGCCAGCATCTTCTCGGTGTGGTCGCGGGTGAGCGCGCTTTGTGAAATCGTGCTCTTGCCCGGTGCGTTCAGTGCCGCCAGCAGCAGGGCGGACTTCACCTGCGCCGAGGCCACCTTCACATGATGGCGCACCGGCATGGCATCGCCCGCGCCCTTCAACGTCAGCGGCATCAGTCCACCTTCGCGCGCCACCGCCTCGGCGCCGAACAGCCTGAGCGGCTCCAGCACCCGGCTCATCGGCCGGCGGCGCAGGCTGGCGTCGCCCGTAAAGACGGCGGAGATGGGCGACGTCGCCATCAGCCCCATGACCAGGCGCGAGCCAGTGCCGGAATTGCCGAAGTCGAGGACGCTTTCCGGCTCGGCCAACCCGCCCACGCCGACTCCGTGGATATGCCAGCCGCCGGGCCCTACCCGCACCACCGAGGCCCCGAAGGCGCGCATGGCTTCGGCGGTGTTGAGCACGTCCTCGGCTTCCAGAAGCCCGGAAATCCGGGTTTCGCCCACCGCCAGCGTGCCCAGAATCAGGGCCCGGTGAGAGATCGACTTGTCCCCGGGAACCCGGGCGGTGCCCGAAAGCGGCCCAGCGGCGCGGGCGATCATGGGATGGGAGGACGCGGTATGGGCCATAGCGGGGCGCCTTGCGGGCGGGGGTGGAAAAAGTCCCGGAATTGCCTAAAGGAACCGGTGGCGCCGTCAAGCCTGGAATCTAATCGCCATCGGGCGCAATTATCGCTTTGACAGGCGGCCCGGGCCGTGGCAAACGACCAGCCCTTCGCAATCGACAGAGGCGGGAAAGAGCACTTTGGTCAAGGCGGATCTCGGAACGAAGCGCGTGTGCCCGACTTGCGGCGCCCGCTTCTACGATCTTCAGAAGCGGCCGATCGAATGCCCGAAATGCGCATTCACTTTCGAGCCCGAGGCGCTGTATAAGCAGCGCCGCCCACGCCAGCCCGAACCCCAGAAGACCGAGGCCGAAGTCGAGCGCGAGGAAGAAGAGGAGACTGAGGAGGAGGTCGAGGAGGAAGCCGAAGAGGCCGAGGTCGAGACCGTGGAAGCTCCTGTCCTCGCCGATGAGGAAGAGGACGAAGAAGAAGAGGAAGACCTCGAAGACGCCGGTATGTCGGTGGTCGAGGGCGAGGACGAAGACGACCTCGCCGACATCGAGGACGACGAGGAAGTCGAAGACGACGAGGACGATGACCTGCTCGCCGAGGTCGACGAAGACGAGGAAGACGACGTCTCGGGCATCATCGATGCCGACATCGAAAAGGACGAGCCCTAAGGGCCGGTCCGCATGCGTTTCCACCCGGCTCCCCAAGGCCGGGTGATCTGGACGGGGCTGTAGCTCAGTTGGGAGAGCGCGTGAATGGCATTCACGAGGTCAGCGGTTCGATCCCGCTCAGCTCCACCAGCTGTTTCCAGGCATCATGGCGAGAGCGCCAGCCTTTCGGCAAGTCAGCCAGCTTCGGGGTAACGCCCCGGCTGATAGGCATCTGGCCGCGTGCGTAACGGGCAAGCCGGCGCTCAAAACGATAAGGACAGCCAGGCAGACGATCTGGCGTTCGATATCCATCAAGAGAGGCAAGTCACGGCGGCACGATATTGGGCCGATGCAAGCAGATCGCCGCGGATGCGTGCGGACGTTTGTTGTGCGATCGAGGGGGGCCTAATGGCGGGTCAGTTGGGCAAACAGCTTCTCGCGCGAGTTGACGCCCATCTTCTCATAGATTCGCTTGATATGGGTTCGTACCGTCAGGAGCGTGCTGCCGGTCCGCTTGGATATGTCAGAGACGGTCAGCCCGTTCATCAGGCTTAAGACAATCCGTTTTTCGGTTTCGGTCAAACTGAATTCCTCCAGTCGCCTTTCGATCATCACGCTGTCCAGACCTTTTGTGATGATAGCGCCGCCGAAGACGACATCATCAGAGGCAACGAGCCTGTAAAGGTGCAACGCTGTAGCCGTATGCTCACAAAACGGAACGACATGGATGTTATCCGGCCAACCATCGGCGACGGCGATGGCCTCTGCGACCGCGGCACGAAATGCGTCAAGCTTCCGTCTTGGAATCTTAGTGGACCGCAGATTGCCGTCTGGATCGAGCTCAAGTCCTATCTGCGAGAGAAAGCTCCGCGCGGCCCGGTTCGTCCAAGCTATCCGCAGGTCCGCTTTCAAGATCAGATGGGGGTTGTCAGAAATAACGAGCCATTCCCACGCGAGTGTGCACCCCCAGGCGTCGGAACCTTGTCGCGTCGCCGGTGACGGCACGATAGAACTTCTCGACGCCGCAGTATTGATTGCGCGCGTTTTAATAAATATTGATGAATGACTAATCATTCTTCACTTCCCGGCGTTGTCAGTATTTTATTTGTATATGCAGTATTGGTACATTACGAGCTTGTAACTGTTACACCGTAATTTTATGCTTAATTATACTTTAACGGTGTCGGCGCCGCTCGAAAATGATTGGCATTCCTTTGAATGCGCGCCGACGGCAAGAGAGCGCTCTCTGTTCTGCATAGAGTTGCCGCAGGCCCACGATGAGTGCCGGCGGTTTGGCAATCGGCGTTCGGGGCATAAACGAACTCATTTTGAGCGCCTTCCTGTAACGCGAATTCCGCAATCAGTAGCAGCGTGATGTAAGCCCCCAGTGCTGCCGCTCGGCATCTCACTGAATTAGGACATCGCTGGCGGGAGACGGCGTGGGATCGAAAAGGGCAACAATTGCCAGGTCTTCCTGATCCGCTGTCGCTTGCAGCAAACTGGAGCAGAAAACAGGCGGCGGCTGTCACGCCAAACCTCGATCGTCGTCGTACCGGACTGAATTTCCATTTGAAGAGCGCGCGCGATGGCCGTCGCATCGTCCGCGCACGCATCGCCTTCGATCTTGATCAGCGAGCCGTTCTCACCGAGCGCCTTGCGAATATAATAATGCATCGGCAATTTGGCCGTTGACGGGTGATACTCGTTTTGGCAGTGAAATCGCTTGCGGGCAGAAAGGATGGTGACGTTGTCGGCTTCTTCGACCAAACGCTCCCGATCTTCCGGAAGGGCTAGAAGTCGATTCCGCAGGAGCGCGCATATACTCTCGGCTTCCGTCAGTTCGACCTCGGCGCGGCTCGCCGCGTCGTGTGCCTTGTCTTCGTCGGGCGTAAAGCGGCGCAGCGCTGCAGCAAGACTTAGATACATTCTGCTGGCATGGAGCCGTTCGGTTAGCTCGCCGAGCAACTGCAGGCTTGTGTCAGCGCAGTCCTCGGTTTCTCTTGTTTCCTGATTGCAATCTGATGAACGGGCAAAAAGAGCGGCTAGCAGAGCAGTGCCGGAGGCAGTTGGCGTCGTTGACATCATCTTAATGTCTTCCTGGCTCGTAGCACTCCAACACTCTCATTGCAGATCGGGTAATTCTGTCCCGAATTGTACAAGTTACCGTCTAATATCAAACGTTGTTAACGGATGACGGCAAACCGGCTGTTCTATGCTTGGTATCTTTGTTCGCGGCGAGCGCTTCGACGCGCGCCCTGTCGAAAATCTTTATCGGAGATCTGATACTGTGTTGTCGGTGCCGCGCACCGATCCGGCTGACGGCATCCACAGGCCAAGCCGGTGCGTGCCGCATCGGCCCTGGTGGCGCGTGATATTGGGCCCGTTCGATAAGATCGTCGCGCGTGCGCCTAGTGGCGCGGCAGCTGGTGCCGCTCCCTATTGTTCGTCAGACCGTACTGTAACGTGCGAACTGACGCGGACTCCCGCACTATTATGTGCAACATGTGCAAGCACGTTCCTTGAGAGGAAGGTTCTGACCGGGACGTCGAAATACCGGTGCGCCAGAACCGCCAACCAGGCCACGCCCGCCGAAAGCAAAAACGAGCTCCAGCGAAAGGCGTCTGACACTCCTCCATGAAGCACATGGCCGATAACGTGTTGTCCGATCTCAAAAAACGGCATCTGTATGATGTAAATCGCGTAAGACGCATCACCCAGCGTCAGGAGAAAATCCCGTGCCCTGCCGGCCGTCTCATTGCAGGCGCCCAAATATACTATGACGGGAAAAAGGATACACGCGGCGCCATCGAAAATTGGGGTAAAGGCCCGGCCATCGGGGACGAGGAATACGCCGAGCGCCAGCAGTATCAGAAACAGCACCGGCACTCTCGGGCGCAACGCGCTGCGGCACCAGAACCGATAAGTAATGACTCCGGCAAAAAAGGAAAATCCCACGCGCAACAGACCAGGAAAAAAAGTCGCCCAGATCGGCCCTACCCCCGCAAGGCTGCCATAAATGCCAAGTGCCACGCTGAGGCCAAAAAACGCGATACAAACAGCGGCGATCAGCACACGCGTCGTGGCGATCCTGAAACAGCAGCGATAAAGCAGGTTTGCGATCATTTCGAACAGGATAGACCAAGCCGGACCATCGAGGGGGTAGAGCGCTTGCGGCAGCAAAAAGGAGGGACTGGGAATAAAGAGGAGGCTTAGTGCAATGGTATGCACCAGATTGACAGCGCCTTCGTTATGGTAACCTTCGTGAACGATCGCAAGCCCGACAAAGAACGCGCCATCCGCGAGCGTCGCCAGCGCGTACAATGGATAAAGGCGGATTATTCTTACGACCGCGAACTGCCCGACCCCCATACCTGCCTGAAAGCGTCGTTCATAGGCATGAGCAAGCACAAACCCGCTTAGTACAAAAAAGAAATCGACGGCCAGAAACCCGCTATCAAAGAGGCGCGGCACTTTTGAAAATATCGAAAAATGATACAGCAACACCGCAATTGCCGCGAACCCTCGAAGTCCATCAAGAGTTGAAAAACTATGTCTGGTCATATGGCGCCTACGATGCATTTCACTCCCGGCTTCGGCCGGAAACCAGCATCTCTCCAACATCGATAAATGGGTTCGGGAGCCACGCCCCTTCTCTCACACGCCCAGATATGAAAGAAGAAATACCAAACTGAATTTAGGCGGGAAGTACCCTTTGATACAGAAGTCGAAGGCCCGCTCGCCAATTCCATCGAATATCGTTAATTCCGCAAGCGCACGTGGAAATGCCTGGACGACAAACATTCCGTTCGGCGTCTTCTCCCTGCGTTTGGGCTCGGCGAGGATGCCAGGACGAAAGCCGTCGCGCCTAAGTTCAACAAGGTGAAGTCAGGCATCACCACCGATATCGAATGCTCTGTTCGTCGATTTCGGGTCTGGCGCCTGTTGCTGCCGGAGCGCAGGAACGGCCATCTCCGCAGTTCTCCCTTCTCGATCGACTGCCCCGGCATTCTCGTACCCGAGACGCCATCATAATCGTAACCAAATGCCCGAAGACAATCGCGACGGCACGGCGTGCATACCGTCGCGGCAGCCGTACCAAGTTGTAGGTATTTACGGTCACCATTGGCCTGCTACGAATTACGTATAATTGCATAAGGCTGCGCATGCATAGCGTTTCGAACTCCATACCTGCCGTCGACCGAGAAGCCGTTTTCTTGGATTATATCGCTATTGCCAGACCGGATCACGCGACTAAACATATCTTTATAATTCCTGGTATCATACTCGCAGTTGCCTTGGTTCATCCGGCGCTCAGTCAGAATACGGCAGTCACCATTGCATTGGGCATTCTCAGCGCTGGCCTAATTGCGTGCGCCAATTACACGATCAACGAGTGGCTGGACCGTTCCTGCGATGCATTTCATCCTGAAAAATCAAAACGGACGGCAGTAAACAAGGCTCTCTCTCCCCGAATTGTTTTTTTTCAGTATGCACTCTTGGCGGTAGCCGGACTCGGCCTAGCCACATTGGTGGGTAACTCATTCTCCGCGACGTCGTTCATCTTTTTCCTCTCCGGTGTAATCTATAACGTAAAGCCGTTCCGAACAAAGGATGTCGCCTACCTCGACGTCATCTCCGAGTCTGTTAACAATCCATTGCGCCTGATGCTTGGCTGGGCGATGGTTTCGCCGAACACCCTTCCACCTTCCTCGCTCGTGATCGCCTATTGGGCGGGCGGAGCGTACCTGATGGCGGCGAAGCGGCTGTCGGAATATCGCGAAATCGCGGCCGGCCCTCATCTGGGATTGCTGCGCAAGTATCGCCGCTCGTTTCTCCATTACACAGCCGAAAATCTCACAGTTTCATGCTTTCTCTACGCGATCTTGTCGGCATTTGCTGCCGCGGTCTTCCTCGTCAAGTATCGGATCGAATATGTGCTGGCGATGCCATTGATGGCAGCGATGTTCGCACTTTACCTATCTCTGTCGATGCGTGCCGGTTCCGTTGCCCAGAAACCGGAACGGCTGTTTACGGAAAGAAAATTGGTCGCCCTGGTGGCACTTAACGTGCTGACCTTGATCGTCTTAACGTATGTCGACATCCCTGAACTGAACATGCTGTCGGTTCCGTACCTGATTCAGCTTCCGGGGAACAAGTAATGTCTGCGCCTATAGTGGTCGATTGGCCGGCCGTAGATCTTGTCGTGTTCGATGTCGACGGCACCCTTTATGATCAGCGCAGATTGCGCCGGGCGATGCTAACACAGTTGTTATGGATTTGCCTTCGTACCGGCGATATCGAGACTGTGCTGACACTACGGGAATTTCGCAAGACGCGTGAACGCCTCGCGGACAACGAAGACCCGGAGTTTCTCAGGCGGCAATATGCAGTTACAGCGAAAAAAAGACGTTGCAGCCAGCAACACGTAGCGTCACTTGTCGACGAGTGGATGATTCGTAGACCTATGTGTTCCATTTACCAGTATGTATACCCGGGTGTTCGGCAGTTTTTTTCGGACTTGCGGCGCGCGGGCAAGCGGATCGCGATTTTCTCGGACTATCCCGCAGCGGAGAAAATCGCCGCGATGGGCCTTGCCGCCGACGTCATACGCTGCGCCGAAGATCGTTCGATAGGACGGATGAAGCCGGATCCGGCTGGTCTTGAAGATATTCTGGCTTCGGAAGGTGTCTCGCGCCATCGCTGTCTCATGATCGGTGATCGCCTCGACCGGGATGCCGAAGCTGCCCGAAGGGCGAACGTGCGCGTCCTGATTCGAAGCGACCGGCCGCTATACGGCGTGGAGACGTTCGCACACTTCGATACCGCGCCATTCTCCGCCGTGATCGGATGAAGCAGCCAATGTCGGACAGAAACCCCTCTCCAGAATTCAGATTAGCGGGAACAGCACTGCGATATCTTGCAGCAGGCAGCGTTGCCGCCGGGATCGACATTTTCCTGTTTCTTGTTTTTGCCCGTCACGTACGGGTGCTGTTTGTCGCCGCCGCACTTAGCTTTTCTATCGCGGCGATGTTAAACTACGTCTTCTGCGGAACCATTGTCTACCACAAGCCGCTTGCTTCGCTCCAGCAGCTTGCATTGTTCAGCTGTTTTGCACTCATCGGCCTCGTCGTGAACTCAAGCGTAACATCGCTGTCCGCCGAATTCGCCACCCTACCGTTGGCGATAGCCAAGATATCCGGAATTGCGGCCGCCTTCGCGGTGAACTTTACCGGTAACACGTTTCTATCGTTTAGGCACAATCCGGTAGCAGCTGAGCCAATATTGAAGGCCAATGGTGCTCGAGATTTCGCGTCAAAGTCCGCCTCTGGCACCTAGCGGATGTCAGGCGCTTGACGCATTTTGAATCGTCGAACGGTTTGCGTGGTGTCGCTGCTGGCCGCACCAATATGTAGGTTGGACTGTCATGCTCATTGACACTGCAATCACCTCAACTAGATCAGGTCGCAATGCCGACGATCTTGCGTTATATCCATCCAAGGTCCGGACTATTGTCGAACGTGGCCTGCTTGTTATTCTTTTCACTGTCCTTGTCGCACTGGCCACCTTCGCCAATAGAGACGCTCTCAACCAGGACGCCGTGTCCTATCTCGGTCTGGCAAGGCATTATGTAGACGGGCACTTCATGGTCGCTGTTTCCGGCACGTGGTCGCCCCTATTCATCTGGTTGTTGGCGGCGCTCCTGTCTTTTGGCGGTGATCCTGTGCTGATCGGCCGATTGGCAATGGCGATTTCGGCGATTGTCTTTGTCGGCGGCGCAGCCAGCGTATTTGGCCGCATCGAAAACCGGTCTGTGAAATTGGCGGCAATGGTAGCCTCCGTTCTCCTTGCCGCGGAGGCGGCAGGGGAGGCCATTACCCCCGACCTGCTGTCCGCCGGCCTGTACTGCTATGCGTGTACCGCGATGGTGGCTTCGTGGCGAAGGAATTCGGTATGGCCGCCATTTGCGGCGGGTTGCCTATTTGGCATTTCATATCTCGCCAAGGCAGTGTTCTTCCCCGTTAGCATATTGGTGGTGACGTTGTCGTTTGCAGCCGCGGCGTATACACGCACCATGTCCGGGAAAACGGCCGCTACGCAATGCGCAATTTGTTTGTCGGCCTTGCTGGTGGTTTCTGCCCCTTGGGTGATGGTCCTTTCATCAAAGTATGGCGGGTTTACATTCACCACGATTAGCCGCGTAAACAGCGCGGTCATCGCGCCACCGAGCGTACGGCAGGACTATCCGACCTTCAGTTCATTTTTCGTGCCCGAGCAAGGACGGCGAAGCCAGTGGGAAGATGAGAGCGTGGTTCCCTCGCTGCGGCCATGGTCGCCTTTCGGTAGCCCCCGCTCGTTCATATATTCATTAGAGACGACGCTACAGAATATTCCCAATGTTCTGGCCGACGTACGCGCATATGATTGGACGGGATTATCGCTCATCGGCTTAGCGCTATTTCTTGGCAGATCGGTCCTGCATAGAAGATCCATGCTGACGAGCTCACTCGCCAGCTTTGCCATTCCTACGTTTTGTCTTTTACTCCCCTACCTGCCCTTCATGACTCCGTTTCCGCTCGACGAGCGGCGCTATTTCTATTGCATATTGCCCTTTGTCTTCGCATCCTCCCTTGAAGCCGCCAGAATCATTGGAACCGGCCTCTGTGGCCGAAAGGGGGCACGAGCAACGCTCGCTCTCATGCTGATGCTGCTGGTGATTGCAATGGCATCTCTTCTGCCAAAACAGGCGTTCCGATCGCCAGTAACGGCCGAGGCTGGCGAACTTCAACTGGGTAGAGCCCTTGCTCCCTCGCTAGAGCATCTGAAGCTGATCGGGCCGATCGCGGCTGCAGGACATTATGCGCGGGAAAAGGCGCGTTATCTCGCTTTCGCGCTTGATGCCCCTTACAATGGCTCGGAAGATGCCGCGACGGTAAAACGCTTGCTGCAATCCTGCGCCAATCTCATTTTGGCAGAGACTGACAGCGCGCCGGACAGGATGATGGCCAGTCGACACGATATTTTTTCCGATGTGTCTCAGGCGACTCCGGAAGTCGAGGCTCTCACTCGTCATGCATATATTCGGATATACTGGACCACGCGCCGGAATGAAGCGCGGTGTTCGCCACCTCCATTGCACTGGGCGTGGCACCTTTGGCAACGTAGAACCGGTGAGTTCTCCGCCAGGTAAGAATTGGCATGCGCCAGCGAACGAGCGTTCTATCTGGTGACATGTTCAATGTTGCGATCCGGCGCGGCCTCTACCAGCGCTACCTCTAAATGCACACATCCTCTCACGACCGCGGCCGGCTCTGGCGGTTCTCAGGTTAAGCCGACAAAGCAGGCAGCGCCCCTCCGCGCTTGGCGGGCTCATATTATCGACGGCCAAAATCGGTTCGATCCAGAATTGCCGGTTTCGCCGCCTCTGGCGCCTTCAAGAGAAGACCTCCTGCCGGATTGACCCGCTAGGTCTTGGTTCTTCGGCGATCAGTAGCAGTCCGCCCTGCGAGCGACCCATGCAACGGGATCGCGCCGGTTTTTTTGCCGTTGGCGGCGTGCTGGTGCACCCGGATCGAAGAGGGATCGATCATCTGCAGCTTGCCGTCGCAAGCCTTTGACACAGCTTGCAGGATACAATCCCAAACGCCCGCCTGGCGCCACCGGTTGAACCGGTTCACGCAGATCGTGTAGGGGCCGTAGCGCTCTGGAATGTCCGCCCACGGTGCGCCGTTGCGCAGACGCCAGAATATCCCGTTCAATACCCGACGATCGTCTACCCGCTTCACGCCGCGCAACTT
This sequence comes from Alphaproteobacteria bacterium, assembly GCA_018971835.1. Taxonomy (GTDB): domain Bacteria; phylum Pseudomonadota; class Alphaproteobacteria; order Micropepsales; family Micropepsaceae; genus Rhizomicrobium. The sequence continues at coordinate 5,099 of JAGWZW010000035.1, read as the reverse complement.
CGTCTGCAGCAAGGGCTGTATCACCGACCACTCGAAATCCGTCAGATCGAACCGCGCCATCCAAACCTCCCGGGCTGGAAGTTTGAATCACTGTTCGCCAGAAAACGGAATCCCCTTTATGGGTATGTGACCTAGAGTATCCTGCAGCTTACGCCGCACCTGACGCAGCAACCAGTCCCGCCGTGCCCGCGTGCTGATCGGGCGAATTGCATCGACCAGTTCGATGTCCTGATCGGCCCAGAACAGCTTATACTCCTCATCACCAATGCCAAAATCCATGGTTGACAATCCATTCTCCGTCACCCAGCGGACGATCTGGTGCAAATGTAGATGCCCGCAGGAATACCGTGACCATCGACCGCGCGCAAAAGCCGTGAGAACGCCGTAAAACCGCTCGCAATCGATAAATCCAAGATTCGTTGCTAAAATCTCATCCCCAACACAAAGACCGGACAGGTGGGTAACAGCCGGCTCTGCCAACTCGACACATCCGCGGTAGAACTTTTCGATTCCTGGATAAGTAAAAATGTCCCGCAACCCCATTTCCCGCAAACGCTGGCTCTTCTGCTCGATCAAGGCGTCGAAGAGATACTTCTTTTCCGTTTCCGTGGTAGCGATCAAGAGCCGCACCGTTCCAAATTCGGCCAAAAGCCGCAAATTGCGATTAGCCGACTTGAAGACCTTGTGCCCGCCCTTCTCGCGTTCCACGACGGCCCAATTACCTGGCAGCGACATGCTGTGACCGCTTGAGCCGTGCTGCGTGTCGGCGATCCTGAATAGCGGATTATCAAGCCCTTTGACCGTTCGAGGCATTTTCTTTAGCGAAATTGAATCATGCGGTGGAAGCGCAGAAGCGATCCGTTTCCAGAGCGCCCGGGGATCGATTTTGCGCCCGCGCAGTCCGTCAAATAGAATTGGTGCATTGTAGTCGCACACCCCGCCATCCATGAAACTGATCGCGCGATGGCCGCGTATCCCGCTGTTTTCAACGCATAGGAATACTGCAAGTAACGGTACGCCATCGCGGTCGTCGACACGCACCACGCGGCACATAGCCCCCATCTCGGCACCGATCGTCTGTTCCCAAACCGCCATCACCCGCGGATCCTGGAAGCGGAAGTAGGTCGCGGCCGGAGCCGCGCCGCTCCACCAGGCGGCAAACTTTGCGGCGCTGTCAAACGGCACCGCCGAGAAATCGGCAGGATCGATTGCGGCCGGCCCGTTCCCCTCCCGCATCTCAAGGGTCGCAATCATGAAGCGTCTCCAAGCCATCGCATATCGTGCGCTGCCCCCCGCCAGTCAGTACCGTTCGCGCAGCGCATTCGCACGACTTCAACGTCATAGAAATTCTATGCCGCGCAGAACCGCCCAGATCAAGACGATAATCTATGCGGACAAAAATGAGTTTGTTTTACGAAACCACTTGACGTGGTGCGCGTTGCTGCACAATCGCAGTAAAGGTGCTCTTCTATCCAAGTTAACCAAGCCAACGAATTCATGCGGAACTCGAGCGCTCGCTAGGCAGATCTGTACAATTTTAGACGGTCAACATGCACAGGCGCTGCTAAAGTTTTTGCGGATGCGCAATTGGTTATGGCGCAAAGATAGAAGACATTTGGGGTGACCATGGATCCGGTTCGTCTAGCTACAGCTGTCGTTATCTGTTCCATGTGCACCTTGGTACCCCCAGGTGTGTCGGCTGCCCTTGCCGGTGCACCAGCCCCGGGTGCGCCGGCGGTTCCAGCTGGCGCACCCACCCCTTCCGAAGCGCGAGGTACATCCGACGTGAACGCGTTGAGCTACCGAATCAGCGCGGGCGATCAACTGCAGATCTTTGTGTGGAAAAACCCCGATCTCTCAGTCGAGGTTCCGGTCCGTCCCGACGGCAAGATTTCCACCCCCCTTGTATCGGATATCGACGCCCTCGGCCGGACGCCGACCGAGCTCGCAACTGCTCTGCGCAAGGAACTGTCCAACTACATCAAGGATCCAGTTGTCACTGTCATGGTGAAAGGTTTTGCGGCGCCGACGAGTGCGTCGGCCATCCGCGTTATTGGCGCGGCCGTAAAGCCCCAGACGGTTTCATACCATGCCGGCATTACGGCGCTCGATGTTCTTATACAGGTCGGCGGACTGACAAACTTCGCTGACGGGAACGACGCCGAGCTCATCCGTGCACAGAATGGCTCCTTCAAAACGTTTCCACTTCACCTGACAGATCTCCTGCAGACGGGCAACATGAAAGACAACATCAAATTGATGCCCGGCGACGTGTTGCGGATTCCAGAGCGGTGGTTCTGAGGCTGAAGGCCTGCGGACCAGCTCTGTTCGCCCGTCGAGCAGTGAATACGACATTGGCGTTAAGACTTAGACGCATACGCGCCTCATGACGCTGGCGCACGCATGTGGAATCTGACGATGTTCGACAATACGATTTCACTGGTCTTCGCGGAAATTAAGCGGATTTGGTGCTACCGCTGGCTGGTCGCTGGCGTTGCCTGCGCGGTCTTCGCAGTGGCAACGTTCTATGTCATTTCGTTGCCGAATGTTTATGACGCTTTCGCTCAGGTATATACGGACAAGGAAACGCCGATCGCGGCGGCAACGCATCGCGTATCTCTGGTCGGCGGCAACTACGGCAGCCCGTATGTCGCCGAGCGCATACTTCTCAATGATGACAATATGCAAAAGGTTCTGGCCGTTCTTAACCCAGATTCGGCCAGTTTGACTGGCGGCAAATTGGAAGGCGCAATCAATTCCCTTCGCGCCGGTATCAAGATCGACCCGGACCAGGGCGATGGGTTTGTCCAGTTCCATGCGCACGACAACGATCCCGTACGGGCACGCGATATCGTCCGTGCGCTGGTAAGAAGATTCATCGCCATCAATGTCGATCGCAACAAGCGCGATCTCACCCGTACCAGCGAGTTCCTTGACAGGCAGATTGGACGCTATGCCGACAAGCTTCAGCGTTCGGATGCGGCCGTTGCCGCCTTTGAACGCAGTCATCCTCGAATTGCGCAGTCTGACACCGCGCGCAATACATTCGATGCGACGGCAAAGGTCGAGAGCGCGCGCGCCGATTATGCAGCCGCGCTGGCGGATCGCGCCCGCTCCTCCGCGAGCGGGAGCAAGATTGAGGGATTACGTTCCAAACTCGCAGCGATGCGGCTGCAGTATACGGATGCATACCCGGATGTCATCGCATTGCAACGTCAAATCTCCGCCCTCGCGACCGCTGGGAATTTGGATGCGCCATCGGATGAGAACGGAGCCACTGCGGCCATTGCGGCAGCGCGAGAGAAGCTCTCGTCGGCCGAAGCGCAATTCCGCGCGGCTACCGAGGTTCCTCCAAATGCTTCACGTTTGCTGGCGCAATGGGCTGAGCTCAAACGGATGAACGCTTTGCTGCGCGACAACTATGAGGAATTGCTTTCCCGCCGGGAAGCAACGCGGATTGCGCAGGCGGTCTACAACGATAATGATACCGGGAAATATCAGGTCGTAACCGCCGCTGCAATTCCGCGCGTTCCATCCGGGCCAGACCGACGCACCTATCTAATCCTCGCGGCCGCCGTGTCGCTCGCCGCCGGTCTATCAGCAGCCTTCGCACGCGGCGTAGTTAATGGCACTTTCGTCGCCCCTCGTGAGCTGGAGGTGACGTTTGGCCTACCCGTGGCTGGGACGGTTTCTTGGGAGCCGGCATGGCACACGCTTCCGTCAGCCAAAACGAAGACAAACGTCGCAGTGATCACGACAATCGGGATAATGCTGGTTGGAATGGCGGGTATTTTCGTTGTGCTTGCAGCCTACACGTTCGGCTACGCCGACCGGTTTGATGCGCTAATCACGGGCTCACTGCGTACACTCAGTCGCTAGCTAGGCGCACAGGAACTCTCCATGACGCTTTTTTCTCCGCCACGCCTCCGCAGTTTCGCAGACGAACGTGCTATAGCTCGTGCGCCCCTTGACCAACAACCGGATTCAATCGTTCAGCTTTCGGCGGAAGCTAATGGGGAACTTAAGCGGGTCGGATCCGTCACGACACCGCGCTACGATGAGTCGCGAACGCGCGAGGAATTTCGCGTCATCAAGCGGCATATCATGGCTCGTCTCGATGCCGGTACGGACGCAACCCATAACCGCAGCCCTCATACGGTCCTCATTACAAGCGCTAGCCCGCGGGAGGGCAAGACCACCGTTACGATCGGCCTTGCCATGAGTTTCATGTTCGAGCGTGGTTTCCGTGTGGTCCTTATAGACGCCGACATGCGCGCTCCTGAACTGTCGAAGCGCATGGGCCTTGTCGGCGAAACAGGCCTTCTCGACTATCTTGACGACGGCGCTTACGGAGCCGAGGACATAATCTATCCCACCAGTGTGCGCGGCGTCTTCGCAATCCCTTCGGGCCTGGCTCGGGTCAATGCCCCCGAACTGCTGGCGAGCGACCGCATGTCGCAGCTCCTCCAGGCCCTGAACGGCGTGACCGAGCGCGGCATTGTCATAATCGACTCGGGCTCGGTCTTATCTTGTAGTGAAACCAGTTCGCTAGCGGGGCATGCGGGTCAAATACTTTTTGTAGCGGCAAAAGGCCAAACCAAGAGGGCCGACATCGACGAGGCGCTGGGCAGGCTCGACCGCCAAGTGGGTCCAATTGACGAAACCCGGGTTGCCATGGTCTTCAATAAGACGTCACTTTCAGAGTCGCCTGTGCGGTACTCCAAGCGACCATGAAAGGGCGGGAGGCTGGCAAAACGGGGGATATCAATGCGGGAATCCAATTGGCTTGGAAAGGACCGGCCTGCAAAAGGTCGGTTCGGCGCGCATGTATTGATGCTTGTAGCGACTGCGACGTTCACCATGAGTACGCCGGCGTGGGCCGCCGCTCCGATCGACGCGCCCGATACTCGCCCCTTCTCTGTCACGCCAATGCTCGGGTTACAAGAATCGTACACGGATAATGCCCTGTTGACGGCGAACACAACAGAATCAGACTTCATCACACGCTTGACAGCCGGAGCGGACCTGACAGTTCGGGACGGACGACTTCGGGGATCGGCGTCCGGCAACTTCTTCTACGATCGTTATGCCAAGAGCGA
>JAGWZW010000128.1 GCA_018971835.1 Alphaproteobacteria bacterium | reverse complement strand
TCCGCCAGGGGATGCTGGATGCCCTGGTTCTGGCCGATGGGCCGGCCGAACACCACGCGTTCGCGCGCATACTTGCTGGCGCGGGCGAGCGCATCGCGGCCGATGCCGATGGCCTCCGCGGCGATCAGGATGCGCTCGGGATTGAGGCCGTCGAGCAGATAGCGGAAACCCTGCCCCTCCTCGCCGATGCGGTCTTCTTCCGGCACGAACAGATCGTCGATGAACACGGCGTTGGAATCGACGGCGTTGCGGCCCATCTTGGCGATGCGGCGGACCTCGACCGTCTCGCGGTCGAGCGCGGTGTAGAACAGCGTCATGCCGCCGGTCGGCTTGCTGCAATCGGCCTTCGGCGTCGTGCGGGTGAGCAGCAGGATGCGGTCTGCCTCCTGCGCGGTGGTGGTCCACATCTTGCGGCCCGTGACGCGATAGCCGCCCTTTACCCGTGTGGCAAAGGTGGAGATGGAGGCGGTGTCCAGCCCGGCATCCGGCTCGGTGACGCCGAAGCAGGCTTTCTCCTTCCCCTGAATCAGGGGAACGAGCCAGCGCGCCTTCTGCTCCGCCGTGCCGTGAACTACGATGGGGTGCGGACCGAACAAATTGATGTGAATGGTCGAGGCCGCCGAAAAGCCGCCGCCGCCCTGAGTCACCTTGTGCATCATGATGGCGGCTTCGGTGACGCCGAGCCCCGCGCCGCCCAGTTCCACCGGCATGGTGATTCCCAGAAAGCCGCCTTCGGCCATGGCGCGATAGAACTCATGGGGGAAGCGGGGCGACAGGTCGCACTCGCTCCAGTAATCGTCGCCGAAGCGCGCGGTGATGCGGCCGACAGCATCCTCAATGGCCCGGTGCTCGGCGGAGAGCGCGATATCCATTTGAAATGCCTTCTATATTAGAACTAAACAGCGCGTTGGAATTTTTGGAACAATTCCAGAAAAGCCCCGTTTTGCCTATGCCTTTTCCACATTGCGGACGGCTTGCGGGGAATACCTATGCCAAAAAAACAACGAGAAATACGCGCGGTTCGCGACTATAACTCCCGCCCGCAGAGAGGTGCGAACAGAAGCAGCGCCGTGGGCGTTGCTGTCTCAGGCTTGGAGTTGCAACCACCACATGAGTTCCCAATCGGCTGACGGGCAAACGATTGCCGAGCCCGCGCCTCGAACCGGCCCAAGCCATGCCATGGCGCCGACCGACACCAGCAATCCCGCCTATTTCCACAAGGTTGTCGATTGCCAATGGGCCTGCCCCGCCCATACGCCCGTTCCCGAATACATCCGGCTGATCGCCGAGGGCCGCTACACCGACGCCTACATGATCAACTGGCGGTCAAACGTCTTCCCGGGCGTGCTCGGGCGCACCTGCGACCGGCCCTGCGAGCCGGCGTGCCGCCGCGGACGGGTGGAGAACGAGCCCGTCGCCATCTGCCGCCTCAAGCGCGTGGCCGCCGACAACAAGGACGACGTCACCGCCCGCCTGCCCCAGCCCTCGCCCACGAAGAACGGCAAGCGCGTCGCCCTGATCGGCGCCGGCCCGGCCTCGATGACCGTGGCACGCGATCTCTTGCCGCTGGGCTACACCTGCGTGATCTACGACCAGGACCCCAAGGCCGGCGGCATGATGCGCACCCAGATCCCGCGCTTCCGCCTGCCCGACCGCGTGCTGGACGAGGAATGCGGCTACATCCTCGGCCTGAAGCCCGAGACCCGCTTCGGCCACAAGATCGAAAGCCTCAAGGCCGTGCTGGACGAGGGCTATGACGCGGTGTTCGTCGGCTCCGGCGCGCCGCGCGGCCGCGACCTCGACATCCCCGGCCGCACGGAAGCCGCCGAGCACATCCATATCGGCATCGACTGGCTCTCCAACGTCTCCTTCGGCCACATCACCGCGATCGGCAAGCGCGTCATCGTGCTGGGCGGCGGCAATACCGCCATGGACTGCTGCCGCACCTCGCGGCGCCTGGGCGGTCAGGAAGTACACGTCGTCGTGCGCTCCGGCTTCGAGGAGATGAAGGCCTCGCCCTGGGAGAAGGACGATGCCATGGCCGAGGGCATCCCGATCCACAACTACCTCGTGCCCAAAGCCTTCCGGCACGAAAAGGGCAAGCTCACCGGCCTCACCTTCGAGAAGGTGAAGGCCGAATATGACGACAAGGGCCGGCGCAAGCTCGTCCCCACCGGCGAGCCGGACGTGACGTTCGATTGCGACGACGTGCTGGTGGCCGTGGGCCAGGAGAACGCCTTCCCCTGGATCGAACGCGACCTCGGCCTGGAATTCGACCGCTGGGACATGCCCAAGGTCGATCCCGAAACCTTCGCCTCCACCAACCCCAAGGTGTTCTTCGGCGGCGACGCGGCCTTCGGCCCCAAGAACATCATCTGGGCGGTGGCGCACGGCCACGCCGCGGCCGTCTCCATCCACCTTTTGTGCAGCGGCAAGGACGTGACCAAGGACCGACCCGCGCCGCACGTCAACCTGACCAGCCAGAAGATGGGCATCCACGAATGGTCCTACGACAACGACGTGTCGCTCGACCTGCGCTTCAAGGTGCCCCACGCCCCGCATGAGGTGACGCTCAACAACGTCAACATGGAGGTCGAACTCGGCTACACCCGCGATCTCGGCTACAAGGAAGCGCTGCGCTGCCTGAACTGCGACGTCGAGACGGTGTTCGAGGAAGGCCTGTGCATCGAGTGCGACGCCTGCGTCGACATCTGCCCGATGGACAGCATCACCTTCACGGCCAATGGCGAGGAAGCCGATCTGCGCACGCGCCTGAAGGCGCCGGCAAATAATACAACGCAGGACCTCTACGTCTCCGACATTCTCAAGACCCGCCGCGTCATGGTGAAGGACGAGGACGTCTGCCTGCATTGCGGGCTGTGCGCCGAGCGTTGCCCCACCGGCGCCTGGGACATGAAGAAGTTCTATCTCGAAACCGCGCAGGCCACCTCATGCAGCCGCTAGCAGCGACCAACGATTTCGTCGTCAAATTCGCCAACATCAACGGTTCCGGTTCAGCCAGCGCCAACGAGCTTTTCGCTCGCTGCATCCTGCGCATGGGCGTGCCGGTGGCCAGCCGCAACATCTTCCCCTCGAACATCCAGGGCCTGCCGACGTGGTACGAAGTGCGCGTCTCCGGCGAGGGCTGGCTGGGGCGCCGCGGCGGCGTGGACATGATGGTGGCCATGAATCCGCAGACCTGGGACAAGGATATGGCCGAGGTCGAGCCGGGCGGGTATGTCGTCTACGACTCCACCAAGCCCATGCCCGTCTCCCGGTTCCGCGAGGACGTGACGGTGCTGGGCGTGCCGCTGACGCTGCTCTCCAATACCCTCGAGGGCACGTTGCCGCGCGAGCGCCAGCTCTTGAAGAACATCATCTATCTGGGGGCGCTGTCCTCGCTGCTGGATTTCGATCCGGCCGTGGTCGAAGGGCTGATCGGCAACCAGTTCAAGGGCAAGGACAAGCTCATCGCCCTCAACATGAAGGCGATCAAGCTGGGCCACGATTACGCGGCCGAGCACCTGGCCGGAAAGTGCCAGCTCAAGGTCGAGAACGCCGACATGGTGGGCGACCGCATCTTCATCGGCGGCAACGACGCGGCAGGGCTGGGCGCGGTCTATGGCGGGGCCACGGTCTGCGCATGGTATCCCATCACGCCCTCGACCTCGGTGGCCGAATCCTTCAGCAAGCACTGCAAGGCGCTGCGCGTCGATCCGGAGAGCGGCCAGAACAACTTCGCCATCGTGCAGGCCGAGGACGAAATCGCGGCCATCGGCATGGTGATCGGCGCCGGCTGGAACGGCGCCCGCAGCTTCACCGCCACCTCCGGCCCCGGCATCTCGCTGATGCAGGAGTTCTTCGGCCTGGCCTATTCCGCGGAGATTCCCGCCGTCATCATCGACATCCAGCGCGGCGGCCCCTCCACCGGCATGCCCACGCGCACGCAGCAATCAGACATCCTCTCGGTCGCCTATGCCAGCCACGGCGACACCAAGCACGTCATGCTGTTCCCTGAAGACCCGCATGAGAGCTTCGAGTTCGCGGCGCAGGCCTTCGACCTCGCCGAGCGGCTGCAGACGCCGATCTTCGTGATGATGGACCTCGACATCGGCATGAACGACTGGCTGTGCAAGCCGCTGCACTGGGACGACAGCCGCAAATACGACCGCGGCAAGATCATGACGCGCGAGATGCTGGAAGCCGGCACCGAGTTCGGCCGCTATCTCGACGTCGACGGCGATGCCGTTCCCTTCCGCACGCTGCCCGGCGTGCACCCGACCAAGGGCGCCTATTTCACGCGCGGTTCGAGCCACGACGCCTATGCCCGCTACAGCGAGGAAGGCTCGGTCTATATCGACATCACCCAGCGCCTCTTGCGCAAGTTCGAGACGGCCAAGACGCTGGTGCCCGCCCCCGTCTTGCGCCCCGCCAAGGCGCCGACGCGCTGGGGCGCGATCTATTTCGGCTCGTCGTCGGTGGCGATGGACGAGGCGATGGAGACGTTGGAGGAGCATGGCCTGCACCTCGACACGCTGCGCGTGCGCGCCTTCCCCTTCGCCGACGAGGTGGCCGAGTTCGTGCGGGCGCACGATCAGGTCTTCGTGGTGGAGCAGAACCGCGATGCCCAGCTGCAGAAGCTGCTCATCACCGAATGCGGGCTGGAGCCTTCGCGCTTCGTCTCGCTGCTGCATTACGATGGCACGCCGATCACCGCGCGCTACATCACCGGCATGATCGCCGGCCGTATGGCCACCATTCGCAAGGATGCTGCGGAATAACATGACCTACATCGCAAAACCCAAGCTGCACCACAAAGCCATCGCCGTGAACGCGCTGGGCTTCACCCATCGCGACTACGAAGGCCGCATCTCCACGCTGTGCGCCGGCTGCGGCCACGATTCGATCTCGGCGGCGCTGATCCAGGCCTGCTTCGAGCTTTCGATCGAGCCGCACCGGGTGGCCAAGCTCTCCGGCATCGGCTGCTCGTCGAAGACGCCCGACTACTTCCTGGGCCAGAGCCACGGCTTCAATTCCGTGCATGGGCGCATGCCCAGCGTCTTGACCGGCGCCAATCTCGCCAACCGCGACCTTATCTATCTCGGCGTCTCGGGCGACGGCGACTCGGCCTCCATCGGCCTTGGCCAGTTCGCGCATTGTCTGCGCCGCGGCGTCAACATGGTCTACATCTGCGAGAACAACGGCGTTTACGGCCTGACCAAGGGCCAGTTCTCGGCCACTGCCGACAAGGGCTCGCGCAGCAAGACGGCGGTGAACTCCGATTCGCCCATCGATCTGGTCAGCATGGCGCTGGTCTTGGGCGCCAGCTTCGTCGCCCGCAGCTTCTCCGGCGACAAGAAGCAGCTCGTGCCGCTGCTCAAGGCGGCGATCGCGCACAGGGGCTCGGCCATCCTCGACGTCATCAGCCCCTGCATCCAGTTCAACAACAACCCGCAGTCCACCAAGTCCTACGACTATGTGCGCGCGCACGACGAGGCGGTGAACGCGGTGGACCTGATCGAGCCGCGCGAGGAAATCACGGTGGACTATGCGCCGGGCACGGTGGAGGAGGTGCGCCAGCACGACGGCAGCGTCATCCGCCTGGCCAAGCTCCACCCCGATTACGATCCGCACGATCGCGTGGCCGCGATCTCCTATCTGCAGGAGCGCCATCGCGCTGGCGAGATCGTCACGGGGCTGCTCTACCTCGATCCCGAGGCGAAAGACCTGCACGACAATCTGGGCACCACCGCCAAGGCGCCGCTCAACCAGCTCGGCGAGAAGGATCTCTGCCCCGGTTCGAAGACGTTGGAAAAGATCAACGCGCGGTATCGGTAGGCGGATAAGTGTGCCAGCGGCCGGCGTGATCGCGGATGCGGTAGCGCCCGCCCTCCAGCCGCACGACGTTTTCCGATAACAGCGACACCTTGGCGAAGCCGCCGGGAATGTCGAGCACGTAATCGGGCACGCACAGGCCCGAAACCCGCGCGCGCAGCTCGCGCATCAGGGCCTGGCCTTCCTCGATCGACACGCGGAAATGCCCCGTGCCGGGCGCCAGGTCCGGGTGGTGCAGGTAATAGGGCTTGATGCGGTTCTCGACGAAGGCGCGCATCAGCGCCTCCAGCGTTGCGATCTCCGCGTTCACGCCCTTGAGCAGCACGCTCTGCGACAGCAGCGGAATGCCGGCATCGACCAGCCGGGCGATGGCGGCGCGCGCCGCGGGTGAGAATTCGCGCGGATGGTTGGCATGCAGCGCCACGAAAGTGGTGGCGCCCGGCACCAGCAGCGCCGCCACCAGCTCGTCGCTCACGCGCGACGGCTCGACCACCGGCACGCGGGTATGCCAGCGCAGCAGCTTGACGTGGGGAATGTCCGCCAGCGCAGCGGACAGCTCGGCGATGCGGCGGGGCGACAGCACGAACGGATCGCCGCCGGTGAAGATCACTTCGCGAATCTCGCGGTGCGCGGCGATGTAATCGAGCGCCCTGGCGACCGCCTCGGGCGACAGCGCGCTCTTGCCCTGCCCCACCTCTTCACGGCGGAAGCAGAAGCGGCAATAGACCGGGCAGGACAGCACCGGCTTGAACAGCACGCGGTCGCGATGGCGGTGCACGATGCCGGGCACCGGCGAATGAGCGGCATCGCCGATGGGATCGGCGCGTTCCTCCGGCGTCACCACGAGTTCATCCGAAGACGGCACGAACTGAAGCGCGATGGGATCGACGGGATCGTTTTCATCGATCAGCGCGGCCATCTCCGGCGTGATCGCGACGGCGTATTTCGCCACGGTGCGCATCTGGTTCATGGCGCGGGCGTCCAGATCACATCAGCCAGACAGCGGGCGCCGGCGGCGAGCATCACCAGCCGGTCGAAGCCCAGCGCCACGCCCGAGGCCGGCGGCATGTGGCCCAGCGCCTGCAGGAATTCCTCGTCCAGC
>JAGWZW010000127.1 GCA_018971835.1 Alphaproteobacteria bacterium | reverse complement strand
ATTTGCAGATGAACCTGATGGCCAAGGGGGTGGTGGTCGTGTCGCCAGGCCAATCCATTGCCGCCAATCAGGGCTTCCAGGCCGGAGATATCGTCAAGTCAGTGAACGGCGAGGACATTCACACCGTCCGCCAGCTCAAGCAGGCGCTCGAGGCGGGCGCGCAGCAAGGCGGCTGGAACCTGGAGGTAAACCGCGGTGGGCAGCGCCTGTCGCTGAGTATCCGGTATTAAGCAAAAGCGCTAAACTCCTGTCATGAGCGATCTCTTCGAAGCCGGCGGGTTGGACGACACGGCGCCGCGGCCGTTGGCCGACCGGTTGCGACCGGGATCGCTGACCGAAATCGTGGGGCAGGACCACCTGATCGGGCCGGAAGGGCCGGTCGGGCGCATGGTCGCGCTGAACCGGCCACATTCCATCATCCTCTGGGGCCCGCCGGGTACCGGCAAGACCACGACGGCGCGCCTGCTGTCGACCGCTTTTAACCTGCATTTTGTTCAGCTATCGGCAGTGTTCTCCGGCGTGGCCGATCTGAAGAAGGCGTTCGAGGCAGCGCGGGCGCGGCGGAAAGTAGGGCAGGGCACGCTGCTATTCGTGGACGAAATCCACCGTTTCAACCGCAGCCAGCAGGACAGTTTCCTGCCGGTGGTGGAGGACGGCACCGTGGTTCTCGTCGGTGCCACGACTGAGAATCCGTCCTTCGAACTCAACGGCGCGCTGCTCAGCCGCTGCCAGGTGCTGGTGCTGCGCCGGCTTGACGATGCGGCGCTTGAAACCCTGCTCGAACGTGCCGAGAAGCACTACGGCGAAAAGTTGCCGCTGACGGAAGACGCGCGCGCGTCGTTGCGCGCGATGGCGGATGGCGACGGGCGCTATCTGCTCAACCTCGCCGAGGAAGTGGCGGCGCTGAAGGTGGTGAAGCCGCTCGATCCGGCCGCGCTCATGGCGGCTGTGCAACGGCGCATGCCGCTTTACGACAAGAGCCGCGAAGAGCACTACAATCTCATCTCCGCGTTGCACAAATCCATCCGCGGCTCCGATCCGGACGCAGCGCTCTACTGGCTGGCACGGATGCTGGCAGGCGGCGAGCAGCCGCTCTTCATCGTGCGCCGGCTGGTGCGCGCCAGCGTGGAGGATATCGGTCTGGCCGATCCGCAAGCGGTCTTGCAGGCGCTGGCAGCGAAAGACGTTTACGATTTCCTCGGCAGCCCTGAGGGCGAACTGGCGCTGGCGCAATGTGTGCTCTATCTGGCCTCCGCGCCCAAGTCAAACGCGGTCTACAAGGCGTTTGGCGCGGCCAAGCGCGCGGCCGAGGAGCATGGTTCGCTGATGCCGCCTGCACATATCCTCAATGCTCCCACCAAGCTGATGAAGAATCTGGGCTACGGCGCGGGCTATCAATACGACCCCGAGGCGGAGGAAGGCTTCTCCGGTCAGAATTATTTTCCCGATGGCATGGCGCGCGCGCGCTATTACAATCCGAAGGAGACCGGCTTCGAGCGGGAGATCACAAAGCGCCTTGAATACTGGGCGAAGCTGCGCGCCAAGCGCACCGGCGAGGCGTGACCGGCTATGACCGGTTACGGGCGACCGCCCAACGACCGCAGGCCCGATCGGAATTGCCGGTTGCGGCGATCAGCGCGAACAGATTGAAGAACCTGCTGTCTCCTAGCCGCATGGGCTCAGACTCCTGCGTTCCCGTTCCCGTACCTGAGAACCTTGACCTTTTCGAGCGTGACGAGGCCGGAACCCATGATGGCATCGAGCGTAGGCAGGAAGGCACTGATCTTCTCCTCGCTGTCCACCAGCTCGATCACCAGGGGCAGGTCTTCGCTGAGGCGCAGAATCTTGGCGGTGTGCAAATGGCTGGAATGGCCGAAACCCATCGGTCCGCGCAACACTGTGGCGCCGGCAAGCCCCGCTTCGCGCGCCTTGAGTACGATGGCTTCATAGAGTGGGCGGTGTTCATGGCGGTCGTTTTCGCCCAGGAAGATGCGCAGGAGAACCGCGTCGGCCGGAATCTGCATGATCATGCTCCCTTGAGCTGGTTGAGGGCTGCGGCGCTGATCGAGCCCAGCCAGACCGAGATCAGGCACAGTGTCACCGAGCCGGCGATGTTGCCGCCCGCATAGAGCCATTCGCCATCCTGTATCAAGTTCAGCGTGTTCAGGCTGAAAGACGAGAAGGTGGTGAAGCCGCCGCAGATACCCGTCATCACGAACTGCCTGGTGCCAGCGCCGACAAAGACGCGTCCGTCCGGCGCGGTTAGAGTGGCGAAGAAACCGATGACGAAGGAACCTACCACGTTCACCACCAGCGTACCCCAGGGAAACGTCTCGCCGAAGCCTGTGGCCACAAGGCCCGAGACGGCGTAGCGGCCGATGCTGCCAAGCGCGCCACCCAAGGCCACCAAAAGATAAATCTGAAAGGGCATGAAAACCCCGAACCTCTAGCCCCCGCTCGAACGGCATCGCCGCCCGGTTGCGCAAGGGCGCCTACCTGAGCATATGTTGACCCGGTAGGAGTCATCAGCCCCGCCCGGAAATGCAGGCGGCGGCGGTTTCGGGGAACCCCATCCCCATCGCCGCCAAGCTAGGTGACTCGGAGCAGGATGGTCAATTGAGTGCCGAAAAAGAAGCCGCCGCCAAGGGTATGAAGAGCGAGATTGTCGCGGCGGATGAAGCCGGTATCCGCCTCGATCGCTGGTTCAGGCGCCGCTACCCCACGCTCGGCCATGTGCAGTTGGAGAAGCTCCTGCGCTCCGGTCAGGTGCGGCTGGACGGTGGCCGCGCCAAGGCTTCGGATCGTGTGGCAGCGGGCCAAAGCGTGCGCATCCCCCCGCAACTGGCCTATGCGCCACCGCCGGAACAGCGCCAGCACGTCGAAACGAAACTCGGCGACCGCGACAGAGAACTCATCCAGAGCCTTGTGATTTATCAGGATTCTTCCGTCATCGTGCTCAACAAGCCGAGCGGCCTGGCCACCCAAGGCGGCTCTGGCCTTACACGGCATATCGACGGCATGCTGGACGCGCTGGCAGGCGGCAAGCGCCAGCGGCCCCGTCTCGTGCATCGCCTCGACCGCGACACCTCCGGCGTGCTGGTGGTGGCCCGTACGGCGCCGGCAGCGGCGGCGCTGGCCGAGGCTCTCCGCCACCGCGACGCCGCCAAGGTCTATTGGGCGCTTACCAAGGGCGTGCCGCGTCCGCCGCGCGGCACCATCAAACTGGCCCTCGCCAAGGAAGGTGGGCACGGCCCGCACGGCCGCGACGAGCGCATGGCCGCGGTCGAGCGCGACACCGAAGGCGCCAAACCTGCGGTCACGGACTATGCCGTGCTGGGCCAGGCCGGGCAGGATTATGCCTGGGTCGCTGCAAAGCCCGTCACCGGCCGCACGCACCAGATCCGGGTTCACCTGGCGTC
Source organism: Alphaproteobacteria bacterium (assembly GCA_018971835.1). Taxonomy (GTDB): domain Bacteria; phylum Pseudomonadota; class Alphaproteobacteria; order Micropepsales; family Micropepsaceae; genus Rhizomicrobium. Next base: position 3,562 of record JAGWZW010000127.1, on the reverse strand, counting down.
GCTCGGAACCCCCATCGTCGGCGACTTCAAATATGGCGGCGTTGGCGCACGCGGGTTGGGCGAGATTGAGGATCGCCTCCACCTGCATGCGCGCACTATCGATATCGCCCATCCCGATGGGGGACGCTTGCGCGTGACCGCGGCTCTTCCGCCGCACATGCTGAAGACGTGGAAGCTCCTGGGCTTCGATCCGGATTACGCGGCTAATCCTTTTGCAGAAAGAAAGAAGAAGAAATAGGTTGTTGTTGAAGCAGGCGTTGAATGACACAGCGTAAGCACAAGCGTTTCTATAAGAATGTTTCGGTCGGCGAGCGTGAGGGCGGCTTTGTGGTGCTGCTCGACGGCAAGCCGCTCAAGACGCCGTCGCGATCGGCCTATGCGTTGCCTCGGCGTGCACTCGCCGAAGCTGTGGCCGAGGAGTGGCGCGGGCAAGGCGAACAGATCGATCCCGACACCATGCCGATCACGCGGCTGGCCAATACCGCGATGGAGCGCGTACCGGCGAGCCGCGCGCCGGTGGCCGAGCAGGCGCTCGCCCTCGGCAGGAGCGATCTGCTCTGCTACCGCGCCGACACGGCGCCCGAACTGGCTGCCCGCCAGGCCGCCGCCTGGGATCCGCTGCTCGACTGGCTGGCCGAACGCTACGGTGCCAAGCTGCGGACAGGGGCTGGCATCACCTTCGTGGAACAGCCCGCCGCGGCGTTGGCGGCGCTGAGGCGGACCGTCGAGCAGCTTGACGACTTCGCGCTGACCGGGCTTTCGGCGGCGGCGGCGATCCTGGGCTCGCTGGTGCTGGCCCTGGCGCTCTCGGAAGGCCGGATTGACGCTGCGGAAGCCATGCGGCTCGCCACGCTGGACGAGGTATTCCAGTCCGAGCGCTGGGGCGTGGATGCCGAGGCCCAGGCCCGTCTGGACCGGCTGGGCGCCGAACTGGCCGCGGTGGAGCGCTTTCTTCGTCTCATCCGGGCTTGACCCACCGGGCCGCGCAACACACTCTCCGGCCCGATTTCGGCACCTCCCAGCCACGGACGCATCGCGATGAAACACATCCTCCAGGAACTCGAACGGCGGCGCCAGGGCGCCCGGCTCGGCGGCGGGCAGGCCCGCATCGACGCCCAGCACAAGCGCGGCAAGCTGACCGCGCGGGAGCGCCTGGAACTGCTGCTCGACCCGGACTCCTTCGAGGAGTTCGACATGTTCGTGGAGCACCGCAACACCGATTTCGGCGCTGACAAGAACCGCATCCCGGGCGATGGCGTCGTCACCGGCTGGGGCACGATCAATGGCCGCATGGTCTATGTCTATGCCAAGGACTTCACGGTGTTCGGCGGCTCGCTCTCCGAAACCCATGCCCAGAAGATCTGCAAGATCCAGGACATGGCGATGCAGAACGGCGCGCCGGTGATCGGCCTGCTCGATGCCGGCGGTGCGCGCATTCAGGAAGGCGTCAGCTCGCTGGCCGGTTACGGCGAGGTTTTCAAGCGCAACGTGCTGGCTTCGGGCGTGGTGCCGCAGGTTTCCGTCATCATGGGGCCGTGCGCGGGTGGCGACGTCTATTCGCCCGCCATGACTGACTTCATCTTCATGGTGCGCGATACCTCCTACATGTTCATCACCGGCCCCGAAGTGGTGAAGACGGTGACGCAGGAAGACGTGACGCCGGAGCAGCTTGGCGGCGCCAAGGTGCATTCCAGCAAATCCTCTGTTGCCGACGGTGCGTATGAGAACGATGTGGTGGCGCTGGAGGAAATCCGTCGGCTCTACGATTTCCTGCCACTTAACAATCGTGAGAAGCCGCCGCACTGGCCGACCACCGACAGCGTGAAGCGCGAGGAACCGAGCCTCGATACGTTGGTGCCGGAGAATCCCAACAAGCCCTACGACATGAAGGAACTGATCGCGAAAATCGCCGACGAAGGCGACTTCTTCGAGATTCAGGAGAACTTCGCCCGCAACATCCTCACCGGCTTCGGCCGCATCGAAGGCGCGACCGTCGGCTTCGTCGCCAACCAGCCGATGGTGCTGGCCGGCGTGCTCGACAACGACGCCAGCCGCAAGGCCGCGCGCTTCGTGCGCTTTTGCGACTGCTTCAACATCCCGTTGATCACCTTCGTGGACGTGCCGGGCTTTCTGCCGGGCACGGCGCAGGAGCACAACGGCATCATCAAGCATGGCGCCAAGCTGCTCTTCGCCTTCACCGAGGCGACGGTTCCCAAGATCACCGTCATCACGCGCAAGGCCTATGGCGGCGCCTATGACGTGATGGCCTCCAAGCACATGCGCGCGGACATCAACTACGCCTGGCCGACGGCGCAGATCGCGGTGATGGGCGCCAAGGGCGCGGTGGAGATCATCTTCCGCGAGGATGCCAAGGATCCGGAGAAGATCGCCGCGCGGACGAAGGAATACGAAGCGCGCTTCCTCACGCCCTTCATCGCAGCCCAGCGCGGTTATATTGACGAGGTGATCCTGCCGCGCGGCACCCGCTGGCGTATCGCCCGTGGCCTACGCATGCTCAAGAACAAGCAGATCCCGCAAATCTGGAAGAAGCACGACAATATTCCGTTGTAGGTGGGGCCATTGGGGGCGCGAATGGATCATTTCAAGATCCCGAGTTGGCTGGTCAAGAACCCGCTCGGTATAGTCGCACTCTTCATTTCGTTGATCTATGCAATGAGCGCAGCCCTACTTGGGGTGTCTGTTGAGCGCCTGACGCCGGCGAACCAGACGACATTAGTTTGGTTTATCGTTGCATTCCCGTTCGCAGTCCTCGGAGCATTTTTATGGTTGGTGATCAATCACCACAACAAACTCTATGCGCCGTCGGACTATCGCACCGATGAAGGATTCCTGAGCGCGTCGAGGATCGCGCCGCCTGCGAGCCTTGGGGCGCGGCTTCAGGCAGAAATTGATGAGGGCCCCGTAGTTCCGATTACTGTAGGGGACGACACAGAAAAGCCAGCTAATCAGGAGGAGGGAAACAAGGCTATCGAGTCTCCGAATGATGTCCCCACTGTATCCAATCCTGCCAGACGTTTAGAGGAAACTTACCTTCTGGAGGGGTTGGTCTTCCAAGAGTTGCAGCGTGAACTAGGTGGATCGATTCTTCGTGAAGTCGAAATGTCGTTGGGCGAAGGCGATCATGTAAGGGTCGATGGAGTGGTGCGTACTGACCGCGAAGTAGTGGCGGTGGATGTGAACATTCTTCGCAGTAGGCTTGACCGGACGCTTAGTCAGGCAAGGGCGCTTATGGACAAGTTCATCTTGTCGGCGGCGCGGAACAAATCGGACATGCAACCGTTCAGGTTGATCGAGGTATTTGTTCTGGACGGAGATGTGGCCGAACGCTATCGGTCTTCGCTCGTTCATCTACAACAACAGTCAAGCTTCCCGGTGGATATCCGAATTTTTACGGCCAGATATCTTCGGGAAAAATATGGAATCATTGGTGATTCTGCAAACTAGGGCGAAAACCCAATAAAAGCGTTGCTGCATGAATCGGTTGTTGATTCTCTGCTCTTGATGATTCGGAGCGGAGAGACGGATGCGGCGCAACCTGTTT
>JAGWZW010000126.1 GCA_018971835.1 Alphaproteobacteria bacterium | reverse complement strand
AGGCCCAGCGCCTTGCCCACCGCCTTGGTGGAGGTGTTGTAGGCATGGCCGGTGCCTTCCAGCGCGCAGCCGGGATAATAGGCGACACTCTTGTATTTCCACTCGGTCATGTCAGTGCTCCTGCGCCGAAAGCCCGAGGGCCTTGCGCTGTTCGGCCTGCTGTTCGGCGACGTAGTCCTTGATGGCATCGCGGGCACGTGACCAGTTCTTCGTGCGCGGCTGGAAAACCGTGGTCAGGCCCAGGTGCATCAGCCATTTCACCGGCAGGTGCACCAGCATGGCGCGCACCATCGCCAGCAGCCAGTCCTGCATCAAGGCCTGGCCGGTGCCGGCGAAGAAGCCGCGCACGGTTCGGCTTTCCTCCATCAGGCCGGTTTCGATCACCTGATCGGAAAACACCTCATCGAACACCGTGGAGGGCGACGGCTTGGTGTGGCCCTTCAGCTCCAGCCAGTGCGCCGTGGCCTTCATCACCCCTTCGGGCACCACGTCGCGCGGGCAGGCATAGGTGCACTTGTTGCACGAGACGCACTGCCAGATGATATCCTTGTCGCGCAGCAACTCGGATTCCATGCCCATGCGGATCAGATAGATCCAGTAGCGCGGATTGAAGTCCGGGTTGACGGCATTGACCGTGCAGGCATTGGTGCAGGAGCCGCATTGCCAGCAGCGGTGGATGTTCTCCCCGCCCGGCAGGGCCGCGATCTCGTCCTGCAGCGCCTCATTGTAATCGGTGACGACGCGCGGCGCGATGAAGGTGCTCCAGTGGCCGGAAACGTCCACCCCGTCGATCACGAGCTTCTCGTGCTCGATGAGGTTTTCCGGCCGGATCAAATGCTTTTCGTGTATCGGCATGGCTTATCCGATCCGCTTGTGGTGTTCGATCACGGCGCCGTCGATCGCCTTGAGGCGCGAGCGCCCGCTGCCGGGGCTGACGCCGTCGAGGCCCAAGAGGCGGCGGGTGTGCTGCATCGGGTCTTCGGGCGCCGCGAAATCGGTGCGCAGATACGTCCCGCCCTGGGCGCAGATGTACTGCGCGTAGATTTGCGCGCAGAGCATGTCGATATACTGCGCCATGTCGCGGAAGATGCCGTTCTCCGTCAGGAACCCGGCCAGCTCCTCGCGCAGCATCAGGAAGGTGGCGTAATCGTCGGCCACGCGGATAGTGAGATGGTCGATATCGTCGGCGAACCAGATTTCGCGCAGCACGCCGGTGTTGGCCTTCTCATCCCACACCCAGCGCGTCATCAGCGGATAGCGTTCGGCATCGAGCCCATGCAGCACCTCGGCGGCCAGATCGCGCACGAAGCGATGCTCCTTGTCCGACGGAAAGCGCGCGCAGAACGAAGCCAAGCGCGCATCGGCGCCCGAGGCATCGGCCATGCCGTCCATCAGCTCGCCCAGCGCGCCCTGGATGCGCGCGAAGCCCCTGGCGTCCAGATAGGGCGCCAGCCGGCGGCGCACCGTGGGCATGAAGGCCGCCATCTCCATGAAGCGTTCCGGCGCCATCGCCTCGGCGCCGTCCTTCAGCACGTCAGCGAACAGCGCCGCCTTCAGCTTCAGCGCCTCGACGTAACGCTCGATGCCGCCCTGCTCCTCCGCACCCTTGACCATTCCGGCGAAGGCCTCGCGCAACAGCTCGCCCGAAAGATCGAGATGCGGGCGCGCGATCTCCGCTGCGACCGGCGCACTGCCGAGCCATTGGGAGAGCCGGCCCATTATTCCGCCGCCATTGCCAGATTGAGCGCGCCCAGCGCCGACATCGCCGCGGCGTGACCCTGGGCGATGGAATCGTCGATGGTTTCCGGCCCCGTGGCCGCGCCGGCCACGAACACGCCGGGCCGGCTGGTGGCGCCCATCACGCCATAGGTGTTGGCGCGGTCGATGAAGCCATGCGGCTCCAGCTTCACATCGAAGATGGACGACAGCAGCATGTTGTCCACGTTCGGGTCCATGCCGATGGCATGCACCACCATGTCGAAGGGAATGGTGATCGGCCGCTTGACCAGCGTGTCCTCGCCCTTGACGATGAGCTGCTGGCCGTTGGACGTGACCTCGGCGATGCGCGCCTTGATGTATTTGACTTTGAACTCCTCCTGGCTGCGCCAGTAGAACTTCGTCTCCAGCAGGCCGAAGGTGCGGATGTCCATGTAATAGACATAGACGTGGCAATCCGGCAGCTCCTCGCGGATTTCCATGGCGAGGTTGGCCGACACCGAACAGCAGATTTTCGAGCACCATTCGCGGCCGATCTGCCGGTCGCGCGAGCCGACGCACAAGAGGATCGCCACGCGCTTGGGTTTGCGCCCGTCGGACGGGCAGCGCACGCCCTGCTTCGACGAGATCATCTGCTCCACCTGCGTGGTGGTGACGACATCGGGGAAGGTACCGAAGCCCCATTCCGGTTTGTTGAGCGAATCGAAATGGGTGAAGCCGGTGGTCAGGAGCGTGGCGCCCGCGCGCGCTTCGCTGCCATCAGACAGCGTGGCGCGGAAATCGCCGGGCGCGCCGGCGAATTTCTTCACCGTCGTGTTCAGTTTCACCTCGATCAGGCGGTTCTGCGCCACCCGCTTGACCATGCCACCGATGGCATCGCTCGCCCATTCGCCGGAGGGCACCAGCTTGGCATAGCCCGAATGGATCGGCGCGCCGCCCAGAAGCTCCGTCTTCTCTACCAGCGTCACCTTGCGCCCGATGCTGGCGAGCGCATGCGCCGCGGCCAAACCGGCGGGCCCGCCGCCGACAATGAGAACCTGATCCGTCATGCTGCGTGTCCCGATGGGCAAATCTCGATGCGCGTGTAGCCGGGGCCGGAGGTGATGCGGCGGCGCGGATCGTAGAGATTGTTCTGACGGCCCTGTTTGACCTCTTCGAGATAGGCTTCGAATTCGGCCTTCTTCGCCTGCCAGTCGATGCCGAGCTTTTCCATCAGCGTCTCGGTGGCGGAGGCGTGCCAGTGCGACTGCACGATGCGATAGGGATGGGCGCCGCACACCAGCGCGGCGAACTGCACATCGGCCAGCACCGGCAGCGAGACTTCCTTGCCTGCCGCCTTGCCGATCCATTGGTTCTTGTCGAGCGTGGTGATGCAGCCGGTGTCATGGCCGATCATCACGTCGCTGTGCGCTTCCTCGATGGCGACGCGGATCTTGCGGTCGATGGCGAAGGAGCGGGTGAACTCGCGCTCGGAGATGATGTGGCGGAAGCCGAAGCCGCAGCAATCGTACCAGGTCGAATAGTCGATCACCTGCGTGCCCAGGGCCTCCATGATGCCGGTGGAGACGGCGACGCGGTTGCCTTCGAGGATGCTGTCGTCATAGATCGCATCCTGCGGCACCATCTTGTAGACATGGCAGGCCGGATGGATGGTGGCGCGCACGTTGGAGGCGTCGATGATCTGGTGCTTGGCGACTTCGTGGCGCATCACATGCAGCCATTCGGAATAATGCACGATCTCTTCGGGGATCAGCAGCTTGCCGTCCACCAGCCGCCCGAGCTTGGCGAGGATCTTCTTCACGCGCTCGCGCAATTCTGCCGATTGCAGCAGATAGCCGCGCACTTCCTTGTAATTGCCGAACGAGGTGCCGCAATGCACCAGCGGATAGTAATAGCCGTCCGGCTTGCCTTCCGCCTTGGCCGAGACATAGGCCTGGTGGAAATTGCGCAGGAACACCGCGGCCAGGCTTTCGATGTTGCCGATGCCCGAGCCGTGATAGTTCCACGCCGTGCAGGATGTCTGGTCCGTCTCGTCCAGATACTCCTTGCCGGTGAGGTTCATCAGCCACAGAAGCGAGGTGGGATAGCCCGGGATGTTGCCGCACTGGCCGCAGCTCTTGTGATGCCACAGCCGCGTGGTCGGCACGCGCTTGTCCCAGCCATAGAGCGTCTTGACGGTGACGGGTTCATGCTCGTCGCGGATGCGGTGAACGACGATCTCGCCGTCCTTTTCGAGCTGCCACATCACGTCGCGCACGTCCTCCACCCGGTCCTTGCCGGTGAGCATGGAGCGCTTGTCGATCTTCTGCTCCACCCAGGAGGTGGCGATGGCCGCGTCCTTGGGCGAAAGCCGGGCGTCGCGCCATTCGGCGCCGTGGCCGGTGAAGCGTTCGCCGGTCATCGGGTTTTCTGTCGTGATCTTGTCGGTCATGATCGCAGACTCCCTCTCAGGGGTTATTCGGGGCGCGCGGATCAATCCTCCGCGTCTTGCTGTTCTTCTTTCCAGTCCTCGTAGTCCTGGCGCTTCTCGTCCATGATGTCGGTGATGACGTCGAACAGGTTCTGGTCGACGGTTTCGAGCTGATCCAGAACGCCCGTCATTTCCCAGATGGTGTAAAGTTCCACCGAGGTTTTCAGGTTCACTTCCCACGCCGTCTCGGTGGTGTTGAGGGTGGGCATGGGGATGGCCTTGCGCAGCAGCTTGAGCGGCGCGTCGATCTTGGCCACGTTCGGCCCCCAGTCGGGGAAGGCGTCCTTGGTGATCATGTCCGGCGCCAGCTGGTTGCCGGTGGAGATCAGCTTCAGCATCACGCGGCTGAAGGGGCGCAGCACGTTCTTGGCCGATTCCATGCCGTGCTTGATCGCGGTTTCGCGCATCAGCATGACCAGGCCGCCTGGCGAATTGCCGAACGGGCAGCGCGCCGCGCAGGTGTAGCATTGCGCGCAGGACCAGATCTTCTCCTGCATGGCGTCGTAGATGCCGTCGAGATTCTCGGTCCACAGCAGCTGCACGATCTCGCGCGGCGAGAAATCGTAGTAATGCGCCGCCGGGCAGGTGGCCGTGCAGATGCCGCAGTTCAGGCAGCCGTTCAGCTCGTGATCGAAGCGCAGGTCCGCCTGGATATCGGCGAAGATCTCTTCCATATCTTCGCGCGAAACCACGGGCTTTTCCGAAACCGGATCGCCGATGACGGTCTGCACGCGCGATGCGTGGCTGTGCTCCATCGTTTCCTGCCTAATAGGTGAGAACCTTGCAGTCCTCGTTTTCCATGATCTCTTCGATCAGATAGGCGCCGCCCACAATGCCGGAGCATTCGGGGATCAGGTCGTCCTTGGTCATGTCGAACAGGTCGAGGTTGGGCGAGCAGCAGAGGAACTTCACCCCCGCGTCATGCGCGTCCTTGATGAAGTCGTAGACCGACTTGCCCGAGCCTTCCTTGACGAACAGCTTCTCGGCCACGCCCTTCTTGAGCAGGCGCCCGGCGGTGGCGGTGCACACCACCTCGACCTCGTATTCCATCGCCGCGGCGACGGAGGCCTGGAAGATGGGCGCGCCCAGCTCCTCATGATTGTGTGGATCGGTGTTGGCCATCACGATCAAAAGCTTCTTGGCCATAATTCCTCCGAAATTCTGGTCGGCCCCTGTTCCGGCGCCTTGGCGGCCGCCGCGGGCTGGGGTCTCAAACCCTAGATCGCGACTTAGCTGCATTCCATCTATTAGAAAGTTCTAATGAACAAAATGCAAGCGCGATTTTGCAAAGAATAGCCTTGTTATATTTGCGGCCTTTGACGGGGCTCAAACGTCCGTCAGCCCAATTTCATCAGGTCTGTCGCGGCGATCAGCCCGGTCATGATCGGCACCAGGGCATCCTCGATCCCGGCCTTGAGGCCGCGGAATTTTTCCAGCTGCGCGGCGGCATCCGGCGGATAGTCCTCGAACTCCATCACCAGATCCTCGGCGATGGCGGGCTTGAAGCCGGGATGGCAGGCGAAGCCGAAGGCATTGTCGCCGATCTGGAACAGCGCCGGGCGATCGCGCTCGTCGCGCGCCAGCACGCGGGCGTAAGCCGGCGGCACGGGATAATCGCGCATGTAGGAGGCGTAGGGAAAGCGCTCGGGCAGGAAGCCGCGCAGCGCATCGTCATCGGTGCGCGTAGCAAGGCCCAGGTCGAACGCCAGCGGCGCGGCTTCGCTTCTGCCGTCCGCCGCAATCGCGAGAATCTGCGCGCCCAGTTCGAGGCCGATCACCGGCTTGCCCATCATCAGCGCCGCATAGGTGAGCGAGACTTCGCGGGACAGCGACGGCAGATCGCGCCCGCCTGCGCTACCCCACGGCCCGCCACCGAGCAGAATGAGTCCATCGCCGATTTCCGCGGGCTCGGGCAGCGGATTGCCTTCCGTAAAGGGGCGATAATATTTGAAGCGGATGCCGCGGCCTTCGAGATGATCCTCCATCAGGCCGAGATAATCGGCCGAGGTGTGCTGGATGACGGAGACGAAGCTCATGCCGGGACCGCGACGGCGGCTTCGATGGCGGCGGCGAAATCCTCCGGCTTGACGGAGAGCAGGCCGACATTCGCGCGGGCAAAGAAAGCCGCGACGGCCTGGCGCAACCCGGAAACCTGCGTGCCGCGCAACGCGGCCTCCAGATCGAGCACGACGCGCGGCGGGGTGACGAAGAAATCCCCGGTGATCAGCACTTCGCGCAGCCGATCCGAGCGCGGCCCTTCCAGCCGCACATGGGCGCGCACCGTGCCGCCCGCGCCGGTGTGGGTTCCGGTAAACACGCCCTCGGCCGCAGGATTGTCGATGCTGCGCAGGAACTCGTCGGTGCCGATCTCCTCGTCGTGGAACTGCCGCGCCAGCGCTTCTTCCTCCTCGCCGATCGCGCCCCATTCCGCCGCGATGCCGAGGTGTTCGTGGAAGCCCGCGAGCAGTGCCGCTTTCACCGCGTCGAGCGCCGGCGGGGCGCCCAGCAATTCCGCCAGCGTGACCACGCGCGAAGCCGCCGAATCCAGCGCGCGCTTTTCGAGCTTCTCTTTCGGCACATTGAGCGCGGCCAGCATCTTCGCCGCCTCCATCTCAACCAGCACCGTGCCCTGATAGATGATGGTGTCGCCGTCGAAGAAGCCGCCGGTGCCGCTGATCTTGCGGCCATCGACCTCGATATCGTTGCGCGGCCGGAAGCGCGCGTGCACGCCCAGCGTGGAGAGGCCCGCCGCCACCGCCTCGCACAGCGCCTGCGCAATGTCGGAGAGCGAGCTAAGCCCCAGCGTGCGCCTGTGGAACACCAGCTCGAA
>JAGWZW010000034.1 GCA_018971835.1 Alphaproteobacteria bacterium | reverse complement strand
AGAAGGTGAAGGCGAAACCCATGATCAGGCTCATCTGCACGTCGCTCAGGTGCAGATCGGCTTTGATCGGCCGCACCAGCAGCGTGAAGATTCCGCGGTCGAGGAAATTCACCATCACCGCCAGCGCCAGCGCGAACACGGCATACCAGGCCTGGGTAGCGGGCGGATAAGACGCGCCCGGCTGCGCCGGAGGATCGGGCACCGGCGCATTGGCTTCGACCAGCGCGATGTCGTGAATCGCCTCACTCTCGCGGTCAGGCGTCCGCATCTCCATCCCTCGCATTCCTCCCCGGTTCGGTCCGCCTGGCGCGGCCGCCTTGCCGGCACTGTAAGCACAGACTGCCAGCAAAGGTAGCCTGCCGAAACGCGTTCCGGCGAATTCATGTGCAGCCTCCCAATGCGACTGGCGAGATTGCGAAATCAAATGCAACTGTTTGGGAAGCCAAACGCCGACGGAGAGCGAACTGCCGCCAACAAAGGCCAATGCCATGTTGATCGCGCGGACACGGCGTGCATCTATGCGCTCAAAGCGCGGCCGTTCGCGGACGCAACACAGGGAGAGCCGAACTTGGCCAGAAACAACACCATCACGCTGTTCGATCTGCAACTGGCGAGCGGCTGCACCATCAGCCCGTTCGTCTGGGCGACGAAGTATGCGCTCCGGCACAAAGGCTTCGATATCGACATCGTGCCCGGCGGTTTCACCGGCATCATGGAGCGCACCAACGGCTTCTCCGACCGCCTGCCGGTGATCGTCGATGATGGGCACTGGGTGAAGGACAGCTGGTTGATCGCCGAATATCTTGACGAGAAATATCCCAACCGGCCGAAGTTGATCGACGGCGACAGCATGAAGGTGCTGACCAAGTTCATCGACGGCTGGCTGTGGCGCACGGCGATCCGGCCCTGGTTCCGGTGCTACATCCTCGATTATCATAACCTGTCGCTGCCGCAGGATCACGCCTATGTGCGCGAAAGCCGTGAGCAGCTGTTCCTCGGCGGGCGCAAGCTGGAAGAGGTGCAGGCCGGGCGCGAGGAGCGCCTGCCGATGGTGCCGCCGGACCTCGAACCCTTCCGCGAACTGCTCAAGGACACTAGATGGCTGGGCGGCGAGCATCCCAACTATGCCGATTATCGCGCGCTGGCGGTGTTCTTGTGGACGGCGTCGGTGGCGACGATTCCGCCGCTCCACGACGATGATCCGCTGAAGGACTATATCGACCGCGGCTTCGATCTGTTCGGCGGGCTGGGCCGCCACCCTGCTCTGCACACCCTGTTCGGCCTGCCCAAATCCGAAGCGCAAGCCGCAGCCGCACAATAGCAAGGAGAAATTGAGCCATGAAAGATTTCGCAGGAAAGGTTGCCTTCATCACGGGCGGCGCGTCGGGCGCAGGCTTCGGCCAGGCCAAGGTGTTCTCCCAGGCCGGCTGCAAGATCGTGATCGCCGACATTCGTCAGGAACCGCTCGACGAGGCACTGGCCTATTTCCGCGCGCAGAATGCGCCGGCCCATGCCATCCGCCTGGACATCACCGACCGCGCCGCCTATGCGTGCGCGGCCGACGAAGTGGAAAAGGTGTTCGGCGAGCCGCCGCAGCTACTCTTCAACACCGCCGGCGTCAACAGCTTCGGGCCGGTGGAAAATTCCACCTATGACGATTACGACTGGCTGATGGGCGTCAATTTCTGGGGCGTGGCGAACGGCATGCAGACCTTCGTGCCGCGCATGATCAAGGCCGGCAAGGGCGGCTATGTCGTCTCCACCGCGTCGGTGGGCGGCTTCCAGGGCAGCGCGGTCGCCTCCATCTACTCGGCCGCGAAGGCCGCCGTCATCAGCCTGATGGAAAGCTATCGCGCTGGCCTGGCCAAATACGGCATCGAGGTTTCGGTGCTCTGCCCGGCCAACATCCGTAGCAACATCGCCGAAGCGGTCAAGACCCGCCCGGCCCATCTGGCCAACACCGGCTATAACGAGAGCGAGGAGGCCATCGCCTCGCTACACAGCATCTACAGTCACGGCATGGATCCGGTGGTGCTGGCCGAACGCACCAAGCAGGCGATGGAAGCCGGAAAGCTCTACATCATTCCTTACCCTGAAGAGAAGGAGCGGCTGGCTCAACACTTCCGCGAGATCGTCGACAGCATTCCGCCGATCGAATCCGACCCGGAAGGCGCCAAGGAGCGCACCGAGGCGCTGATGAACTGGGCCAAGGATCGCGGCAGCATCTTCTCGCGCGGGCGCGAGGGTTGACGCGACCCGCAGCGCCTGAACGCGTCATCCGAAAGGTGTAACGCGGTTCGGTGATACATTGGGCGGCAGAGCAAACCGGGGGACGTCATCGCGCCGTGACAGCGACAACCAGCGAATATGATTATGTAATCGTCGGCGCCGGATCGGCCGGCTGCGTGCTGGCCGACCGGCTTTCTGCCGAACCCGGCAATCGCGTACTGCTGCTGGAAGCCGGTGGCGATCATCGCCGTTTCCTGCTGACGATGCCGCTCGGCTTCCTGCGCGCCTTGCGCCAGCCGCGCTATACCTGGGGCTACAAATCCGAAGCCGAGCCCCATCTCCACAGCCGGACGATTTTTCTGCCCCGTGGGCGGGTGCTGGGCGGCTCGTCGTCGATCAACGGCATGTTCTTCATGCGCGGCCACAGCCTCGATTTCGAAACCTGGCGCCAGATGGGTTGCGAAGGCTGGGGCTATGCCGACGTGCTGCCCTATTTCAAGCGCATGGAGTCAAGCTGGCGCGGGGCCGGCCCCGATCACGGCGGCGACGGCAGGCTGCCGGTCGTCCCGGTGGACACCAAGCGGCTGCTTCATCAGCCGCTCATGAACAGCGCGGAAGCTGCCGGCTTCCATTGCATCGATGATATCCACACCGGGGCGGAGGAAGGCTTCGCCCGCGGCGAATTGAACATCGACAAAAGCGGCCGCCGCGCCAGCACGGCACGCGCTTATCTCGAACCGGCACTCAGGCGCCCGAATCTGACGGTCGTGACCGGCGCCTCGGTGCAGCGTCTCGCCTTCGAAGGCAAGCGCGCCCGCGGCGTGGTCTATGCGCGCGCCGGCGCCAGCGAGATCGCCACCGCGGCGCGCGAGATCATTCTCTCGGGCGGCGCCTACAATTCGCCGCAGCTTCTGATGCTGTCGGGCATCGGCCCGGCCACGGCGCTCAAGGCACTGGGCATCGAAATCGTCCACGATCTTCCCGGCGTCGGCCGAAACCTCTCCGAACATCCGCGCGTTCCGGTCCGTTTCACGCTGAAGAAGCCGGTCAGTTTCCTCAACGAGCTGCGCTTCGATCGCGCCGCGCGCTGGGTGCTGCAATGGGCATTGACCGGCACCGGCGCTTTCGCCACGCAGGTCAACAGCGCCAATATCGTGGTGCGCAGCCACCCGGACCTTGCGCAGCCGGATATCCAGCTCTGGTGCAATCCGGTGCGCATGGACGCCGAGATGTGGTTTCCCGGCATCAAGCCGCGCCAGGAAGACCAGATCACCGCCGATGTCATCCTGCTGCATCCGCAGAGCCGCGGCAGCGTAACGCTGAAGACGCCGAACCCGGCCGATCCGCCCGCAATCAAACTGAACCTGTTCTCCGAAGCCGCCGATTTCGCCACCGCGCGCCGCGGCATTGCCGTGGCGCGGCGCATCTATCGCACCCCGCCTCAGGGCGAGCTGACGGGCCGCGAAATCCTTCCGGGCGAAAATCTCACCACCGACGCGGAACTGGACGAGCATGTCCGCCGTTACGCGGAAGTCACCCAGCATCCAGTGGGAACCTGCGCGATGGGCATCGGCAGCATGAGCGTGGTCGATCCGCAGTTGCGGGTGTACGGCGTTATGGGATTGCGTGTGGTCGATGCCTCCGTGATGCCGACCGTGCCGGGCGGCAATACCAACGGCCCGACGATCATGATCGCGGAGAAAGCCTCCGACATCATTCTGGGCAAGCCGCCGCTGGCGCGAAACTGACGCCAAACCGGATCAGGCGCGGCGGCCGAGACGCTCGGCCAGGAAATCGGCCAGCACAGCGACGCGACGCGGCCGCGGGCCGCCCGGCGGCGTCAGCCAATAAACCGCGCCTGCCGGCAGCTGCCATTCGGGCAACACGATCTCGAGCCTACCTTTGGCCAGCGCCGTCCGCAGCAGGAATTCCGGCAGCACGGCGAAACCCATCCCAGCAATCAGCGCCGGCAGCATGGCATCGCCGTTGTTGACGCAGAGCGGCCCGGCCGGCCGCACGGAGACCACCTCGCCGGAACGCTTGCGGAAGCGCCAGGTCTCGCTGTTCGGCTGATAGGCATAGGTCACGCAGGGCCGCTCGGCGAGTTCGAGCGGATGCTTCGGCCGGCCATGCTTTTTCAGATAAGACGGCGCCGCCACCAGATGGAGCGGCATGTCGCACAGCTTGCGCGCCACCAGCGAAGAATCCGGCAGCGCCGCGATGCGCAGCGCCGCATCGTAGCCCTCCCCCACAACGTCGGCCTGCGCATCGGAAAGCTGCAGGTCGATCGATATCTCGGGATAACGCTGCAGGAACTCCGGAAGCAGCGGCGCGACATACAGCACGCCGAAAGACATCGGCGCCGTCAGCCGCAACCGCCCGCGCGGCGCCGCGGACTGGAACTGCACCTCACTCTCCGCGGCTTCGCCTTCGGCCAGCATCGCCGCCGCGCGCGCAGCCAGGCCGCGGCCCGTCTCGGTGAGCGCCAGTCGGCGCGAGGTGCGGTTGAACAGCCGCGCCCCCAGCTTCGCTTCCAGCCGCGCCACCGCCTTGGATACGGTGGCTTTGGACAGCGCCAGCTCGTCGGCGGCGCCGGCGAAGGAGCGCCGCTCCGCCACCTTGGCGAAGATGGCAAGCCCCTCGAGGTCGGGAAGTTTCGACATCTCAATATTGGAAACAATGTGTTTCAATAGTTTCTATTTCTAACCGAGCGATTTGTCCATATCTCTGGGGCCAACAGAACCGGCGCTCACAGCAGGCGCCAAGGAGAGAGGGCCATGATCGAAGTAAGGACTTTCGACAAGCTCGGCGGCGCGGACCACGGCTGGCTCAAGACCAAGCATCACTTTTCCTTCGCCGATTATCACGATCCCGAGCGGATGCACTGGGGCGCGCTGCGCGTCTGGAACGACGACGAGATCGCCTCCGGCACCGGCTTTGCGCCCCACCCGCACGCCAACATGGAGATCATCACCTATGTGCGGCAGGGCGCCATCACCCATCGCGACAGCCTGGGCAACGAAGGCCGCACCGAAGCCGGCGACGTGCAGGTGATGAGCGCCGGCACCGGCATCCGCCATTCCGAACACAATCTGGAGCAGGAAACGACCACGCTGTTCCAGATCTGGATCCTGCCCACGCGCACGGGCGGGCAACCGGGCTGGGGCACCAAGCCCTTCCCCAGGGACGCGCGCGCCGGCCGCTTCGTCACGCTGGCCAGCGGCATTGAGGGCGACGACGATGCCCTGCCCATCCGCGCCGATGCCCGCGTCCTGGGCGCGACGCTGAAGGCCGGCAGCCGCGCCAGCTACACGGCCGCTCCGGGCCGCCATCTCTATCTGGCGCCGGCCACTGGCGCGGTCGAGGTGAACGGCGTGCGCGTGAACGCCCGTGACGGCGCGGCCATCACCGACGTCGAAACCCTCACCGTCGCCGCGCTGGACGATTCTGAAATCGTCCTGGTGGACGCCGCCTGACCGCATCACAACACCCAACCGACAGGAGATGTCATGACCAAGGTTCTTGTTCTCTACTATTCCGCTTACGGCCATATCGAAACGATGGCCGAAGCGGTGGCCGAAGGCGTGCGCGAAGCCGGCGCCGAGGCCATCGTCAAACGCGTGCCGGACCTCGTGCCCGAGGAAGTGGCGCGCAAGTCCCATTACAAGCTCGACCAGAAGGCGCCCATCGCCACGGTGGACGAACTGGCCGATTACGACGCCATCGTCGTGGGCACCGGCACGCGCTTCGGCCGCATGTCGTCGCAGATGGCGAACTTCCTCGATCAGGCCGGCGGGTTGTGGGCGCGCGGCGCGCTGCACGGCAAGGTCGGTGGCGCCTTCACCTCCACCGCTTCGCAGCATGGCGGCCAGGAAACCACCCTGTTCTCGATCATCACCAACCTGCTGCATTTCGGCATGGTGGTGGTGGGCCTCGACTACGGCCACGCCGGGCAGATGACACTGGCCGAGATCACTGGCGGCTCACCCTATGGTGCCACCACCCTCACTGGAGGCGACGGCTCGCGCCGGCCCAGCGCCAACGAACTGACCGGCGCGCGCTATCAGGGCCGCAAGATCGCCGAGACGGCAAAGAAACTACACGGCTAAAGCTGGATCCAGGCGGATTTGAGATTGGTGAACTTGTCGAAGGCGTGCAGCGATTTGTCCTTGCCGAAGCCGGATTGCTTCACGCCGCCCAGGGGCACGGTGATGTCCGAGCCGCCATAGCAGTTCACATGCACAAGGCCTGAACCCACCGCGCGCACCATCCTGTGCGCGGTGGAAAGGTTGCCGGTCCACACCCCTGCGGCCAGGCCGAAGCTGGTGGCATTGGCCAGCCGCGCAGCTTCGGCTTCATCCTCGAAAGTCGTGACGGCCAGCACCGGGCCGAACACTTCCTCGCGGAACAGCGTCATCGCTTCCGTCACCCCGCCGAACACAGCCGGTGCCATGTAGAAGCCGCCGGTTTCTTCGCGCAGGCGCTCGCCGCCGGTGAGGCATTCGGCGCCCTCGCGTAGCGCGCCCTCCACAAAGCCGAGATTCTGTGAAAGCTGCGTGGCGCTCGACACCGCGCCGACCTCGGTAGCCATGTCGAGCGGATCGCCCAGCTTGAGCGCGCGCGTGGCCGCCACCACGCGGGCGGTGAACTCTTCGGCGACGGTGTTCTGCACCAGCAGCCGCGTGCCGGCGATGCAGACCTGCCCGCAATTGCGGAACACGCCGTTGACCGCCGCCTTGGCGGCCTTGTCGAGGTCCGGCGCATCGGCAAAGACGATATTCGGTGACTTGCCGCCCAGCTCCAGATAGACGCGCTTCAGGTTGGATTGCGCGGAGGCTTCCAGCAATCGCCGCCCCACCGGGCCGGAGCCGGTGAAGGCCAGCACGTCGATATCCATGTGGCGCGCGATCGCCTCGCCGGCCACGCTGCCGCGCCCGGTGGTGACGTTGAGCACGCCTTCGGGAAGGCCCGCTTCGGCGGCGAGTTCGGTCAGGCGCAACAGGCTGAGCGAGGCCGGTTCCGGCGGCTTCACCACCACCGAATTGCCCGCCGCCAGCGCCGGCGCCAGCTTCCACGAGCCGATCATCAGCGGGAAATTCCACGGCACGATGATGCCCACCACGCCAGCAGGCTCGCGATGGATCAGCCCGAGCACGTTGTCCGGCGTGGGCGCGATCTCGCCATACACCTTGTCGATGGCTTCGGCGTAATAGCGGAAGGTGCCCGCCGCGCTGCCCGGCTCGGCACGCAAGGACATCGAGATTTCCGTGCCGTTGTCGCGCGTGCCGAGCACGGCCAGTTCCAGCGCATGCTGTTCGATCAGGCCCGCCAGCTTGAGCAGCACACGCTTGCGCTCGGCTGGCGCGGCACGCGACCAGACGCCGCGGTCAAAGGCCGCGCGCGCGGCGGCGACGGCCGCATCGATGTCGGCCGGCCCGGCTTCGGCGATGGTGGTGAGTTCCGTCCCGTCCAGCGGGCTGATCACCCGATGGCGCTTGCCCTCTGCGGGCTCGACCCATTTGCCGTTGATGAAAAGCTGGCGCGGCGCAACCGGCGTGGCCCGCAACGCGTTGATCTCGTCCTGCATGCCCATGCCGCCACCCGGTTTATTATACGATCCAAGAGTTTAAATATCATTGCAAATGAAATTATCTCGTGTCAAGCTGCCAACACTCAGGGCGGCGAAGCAGGCAGGCATGCGCACCATCGAAAAGGCATTGGGGCTTCTCGCCCTGTTCTCCGAACAGCGCCCGGCAATCGGTTTGTCGGAACTGGCGCGGCTGGCCCGCTACGACAAGGCAACGACGCACCGCTATCTCTCAGCCCTCCTGCGCCGCGGCTTTCTCGAACAGGATGCACAGAGGCGGACCTACCGGCTCGGCCCCAGCCTTGTGCGGCTCGCCCGGGTGCGCGAACAGACACATCCCGTCGAAGCGGCCGTTGCGCCGGTGCTCGCGCACCTGGTGAAGATCACCGAAGAGACAGCGCATTTCTCCATGCTCTGCGGCGAAGAACTGGCGACACTCGCTGTCGTCGAAAGCCCGAAAGTCAATCGTGTGATCGTGGAGATCGGCGAAGCCTTGCCGCTGCACGCCACCTCGTCCGGTCTTGCCTATCTCGCCTTTGCGCCGGCCAAGGTGGTGGAGGCGGCGCTGAACCAGCCGCTTGCCGCCTTCACACCGGCAACGCTCAGCGACCCGGAGCGCATTCGCGCGCTGCTCGAAACCTGCCGGAAGAGCGGCATTGCCGCCTCCACGGATGGTTACGAGGAAGGCGTCTTCTCGGTGGCCGCGCCGGTGTTCAATTCCGGCGATGTGGTCTGCGGCGCGGTGGCGGTGGCCGCGCCCATTTCGCGCCGGCGCCAGCTCGCGGAAGCCGTGATGCGCGATGCCGTGCGCGAGGGGGCGGCCGCGATCACGCGCGCCCTTGGCGGCGCACCGGGCGGGACAGACGCGAACCGGGGAGCCCGCGTACGCGGCAACCGAACGGAACACGCCGTTATCTGAATCAACCAGACCTACGTCTGTGGCGGAGAACTCCATGCGAGACAAAAACTTCCTGATCGAGAACAACGCGCGGCATTTCTGGCACCCAATGGCCCATCCGGCGGAGATGCAGAAGAGCCCGCCGACCATCATCACCAAGGCGGACGGCGTGCATGTCGAGGATGTCGATGGCCGCCGCGTGCTCGATGGCGTGGGCGGGCTGTGGTGCGTCAATCTCGGCCATTCCTGCGAGCCGGTGAAAGCGGCGATCCGCGACCAGCTCGACATCATGCCGTTCTTCAATTCGTTCCGCGGCACCACCAACGCGCCGGCGATCGAGCTTTCCTATGCGCTGCGCGAGTTCTTCGCGCCGGAAGGGCTGACGCGTGCCTTCTTCACCTCGGGCGGCTCGGATTCGGTAGAAGTGGCGCTGCGCCTCGCCCGCCAGTACCACAAGCTGCGCGGCGAAGCCGATCGCGTGAAATTCATCTCGCTCAAGAAGGCCTATCACGGCACGCATTTCGGTGGCGCCTCGGTCAACGGCAACGTCAATTTCCGCCGGGCCTATGAGCCGCTGCTGCCGGGCTGCTTCCACATCCCCTGCCCCTGGCCCTATCGCAATCCCTTCAATGAATCCGATCCGGCCAAGGTGGCACAGCTCTGCGCCAACCTGCTCGAGGACGAGATCGTCTTCCAGGGGCCGGATACGGTGGCCGCCTTCATCATGGAGCCGGTGCTGGGCGCCGGCGGCGTGATCCCGCCACATGACAGCTTCATGCCGATGGTGCGCGAGATCTGCAGCAGGCACGGCGTACTGCTGATTTCCGACGAGGTGATCACCGGCTTCGGGCGCGCCGGCGCCTGGACCGGCGCGCGGCTCTACGGCGTCCAGCCCGACCTCGCCACCACCGCCAAGGGCCTGACCAACGGCTATTTCCCCTTCGGCGCGGTGATGATCAGCGACGCCGTGCGCGAGACGTTCGAGAACAACAAATCCGCGCTCGGCAGCATCGGCTCGGGCTACACCTATTCCGCCCACCCGGTGGGCGCGGCTGCGGCTATCGCGGCACTCGGCGAAATGCAGCGTCTGAACGTGGCCGGGAATGCCGCTGCCCGCGGCGCCGAACTGCTCGCCGCACTCGACGCCCTCAAGGACAAGTTCGAGATCGTGGGCGATGTGCGCGGGCGCGGGCTGATGGTCTGTCTGGAACTGGTCAGCGACCGCGCCAAAAAGACGCCGATCGCCAAGCCGGTCATCAACAAGGTGTTCGACGGCATCTACGAGGCCGGCGTGATCGTGCGCGTCTCCGGCAACAACATCATCATCTCCCCACCCCTGATCGTCGGCCCCGAGCACATTACACAAATTTCAGAAGCCGTGGCCGCGGGCCTTCAGGCCGCCTGACGCGGATTGACTTTCGTTGCAAACGAAAAGACTGTGGCGGCATAACATCAAGCACAGGGATGAGACGATGAGCGAGCGGGTTCCGGGCGGCGCGCCGCCCAAAGGGACGGGCGGCGAAATCCTGATGGTGGCCGCGGCCGCCATCCCGCTCGCCGTCACCGGCACGCCCGTCACCATGCAGCCGGGGATGGTGCAGGGCATGGTCGACTACCTGCATTTCAGCCAGAGCTTCGCGGGCTATATCGCGGCGGCCGAACTGTTCGGGCTGATGGCCGGCTCGGTGCTGTTCACCTTCTTCGCCCGGCGCATGAACTGGCGCATCGCCTTTGCCGTCGGCATGGTCATCGCCATCCTCGCCAACCTCGCCACCATCGGCGCGATGGCGCTGGGCAGGGACGATTTGTTTCTGGTAACTAGAACCGTCGCCGGTTTCGGCGCGGGGCTGACCACCACCATCGCCTGGGCAGTGCTGGGCCTGGGCGACAATCCCGAGCGCAACATGGGCTGGGGCGTGGCGGCCATCATCGCCTTTCCGATGCTGGGCTTCTTCCTGCTGCCTTGGATATTCTCGCTCGGCCATTACACGGCGTTTCTGATCGCGTACAATCTGTCGCTGCTTGTCTGCCTCGGTTTCGTGCCCTTCGTGACGACAGGCGCGGAGATGGTCGAAGAAGAAACGCCGCATGGCGTTTCGCTGCTGTCGCCCACGGGGCTGACGGCGCTGGTTTCCTTCCTGGCCTTTTCCATCGGCTTTCCGGCGGCCTACACCTACATGTCGCTGATCGGCCGCGGTCTCGGCCTCGACGACGTGGCGGTGAACTCGACGCTGTCGTTCTCGCAGATCTTCGGCGTGATCGGCGCCCTGTCGATGGCGTGGAGCTGCCGCAAGCTCGGCTATCTTTCGACCGCGCTCGTCGTTCTGGGCGGCGGGGCAGCGGTGATTTTCGCGTTCGGATTACCGATGGGCCATACCAGTTTTCTCGCGCTCAACTGCGCCTTCCAGTTCACCTGGAATGCCGGGATTCCCTTGATCCTCGGCCTGATCGCGGTGCGCGCGGCCTCGAGCGTACTGTTGCGCTTCGCCATTCCGCTGCAGTTCATCGGCTTTGCAGCGGCGCCGGGCTTCGCCGCGATGCTGCTGACGGCGAACGGCTACGGCCATGTGGTGATCGGCAGCGCGGTGCTGGCGCTGGTGTCGCTCGGCGCCTTCTTCCCCATCCTTTTCCATAAACCGCAGGCGACGGAACAAGCGGCATGAGCGGGCAGACCAGCGTTCTCATCATCGGCACGGCCGACACCAAGGCGGACGAGCTTCAGTTTCTGGCTCAGTGCATTGCCGAGTTGGATGTGAAGGGTCTGGTGATGGATGTGGGCGTGCTCGGCACGCCACCCTTCGCGGTCGATTTCAGCAATCGCGACGTCGCCGCCGCAGCGAACACCACTATCGAGGACATCATCGCGCTGGGCGAGGAGAACCTCGCCATGACCAAGATGGCCGAAGGCGCCAGCGCACTCGCCCTCAAGCTATATCAGGAAGGCCGCATCCACGGCATGATCGCGCTGGGCGGCTCGATGGGCACCGATCTGGCGCTCGACGTCGCCGACGCCCTGCCTCTGGGCGTGCCGAAATACATCGTTTCCACCATCGCCTTCTCGCCGGTGATCCAGATCGAGCGCTTCTCGCCGGACCTGCAGATGATCCTGTGGTCCGGCGGGCTCTACGGGCTCAACAGCCTGTGCAAATCGGTGCTGAGCCAGGCCGCGGGCGCGATCGCGGGCGCCTGCCGCGCCGTGCGCCCGCCCAAGGCCGACCGGCCGCGCATCGGCGTGACCTCGCTGGGCAAGTCCTGCCTCAAATACATGGTCAGGCTGGTACCCGAGCTTGAACAGCGCGGCTACGAAGTCGCCGTGTTCCATGCCACCGGCATGGGCGGGCGGGCCTTCGAGAGCCTGGCCGCGCGCGGCGAGTTCGCCGCGGTGATGGACTTCGCGCTGTGCGAGATCACCAACGCCATCCTGGGCGGCGTGCTCACCGCCGGCCATGACCGCCTCGAAGGCGCCAGCCGCCGCGGCATTCCCCAGTTGCTGGCACCGGGCGGCACCGACATGTGCGACTTCCCCACCTGGGCCGGCGTGCCCGCGCATTACCAGGACCGCGACTACCACGCTCACAATCGCTTGATCTGCTCCATCGGCATCACGGCGGAGGAACGGCAGGAACTGGCCCGCACCATCGGCGAGAAGCTCAAGGCCGCCGCCGGCCCCGCCACCTTCCTGATGCCGCTGCAGGGCATCGAGGCCTGGGACCGCGAAGGCGAAGCCATGCACAATCCCGAGGCCTTGGCGGCTTTTGCCCAGGCGCTACGCGAACATATCAAGGCGCCGGCCGAACTGATCGAGATCGACGCCCATATCAACGACGACGCCTTCGTCGATACGGCGCTGAAGATTTTCGACGGCTGGGTCGAACAGGGCCTCGTCCCGCGCGGCGTGTCCTGAGCGTTTGCCGGCTTGCGGCAAAGTCTTTAAGACTGGCCCTTTAAGACAGAGCGTTGGAAAAACAGGTTCTGTCGCGAGGGGGAACGCATGGCTTTCTGGAACCGCCGCAAAGCGCTCGACGTAGCCGCGCATTTTGACGCGCATAGTCGCCTCAAACCGACGCTGAGCTGGTGGCACCTGATCGCGATGGGCGTAGGCGCCATCGTGGGCACCGGCATCTATACGCTGACCGGCATCGGCGCCGGGCTGGCCGGACCGGCGGTGATCCTCTCCTTCCTGCTCTGCGGCGTCATCTGCGCCTGCGCCGCCTTCTGCTATGCCGAGATGGCGACCATGATCCCCGCCGCGGGCAGCGCCTATACCTATACCTATGTCGGGCTCGGCGAGGCGCTGGCCTGGATCGTGGGCTGGAGCCTGGTGCTCGAATACACGGTGGCGGCGGCGGCGGTGGCCGTCGGCTGGTCCGCGCATGTGGCCGAATTCATCCGTGCCGCCGGCTGGCCGGTGCCGGAGGCGTTGCTGCACGGCGTGATGTCCGGCGGCATCCTCGACCTGCCCGCGGTGCTGATTTCGGGCGCAGTGGCGCTGATGCTCATCAGCGGCACGCGCGAGAGCGCGACTGTCAACCTCGTTCTCGTCGTCATCAAGGTGTCGGCGCTGGTGGTGTTCGTGGCGCTGGCGGCGGGCGCGTTCGATCCGGCGCACTTCCACCCCTTCGCGCCCTACGGCTTTGGCGCGCATGTGGATGCCGACGGCGTCAAGCGCGGCATGCTGGCGGCGGCGGCGCTCATCTTCTTCGCCTTCTACGGCTTCGACGCAGTGTCCACCGCCGCCGAGGAGACGAAGAACCCGGCGCGGGATCTTACCATCGGCATCATCGGTTCGATGGTGCTGTGCACGGCGATCTATATCGCCGTTGCGGGCGCGGCGCTGGGCGCGAGCACCTTCAAGGATTTCTCGCAGAGCGCGGCACCGCTGGTCTATATCCTGCGCCTGCTCGACCACCCGCAATCGGCGGAGATCGTGGCGGGTGCGGCCATCGTGGCGCTGCCGACGGTGATCCTGGTCCTGATGTATGGTCAGAGCCGCATCTTCTTCGTGATGGCGCGCGACGGCCTCTTGCCGCAATCGCTGTCCGCCGTCAGCGAGCGCCGCGGCACCCCGGTGCTGATGACGGCGCTGACTGGGATCGTGGTGGCCGCAATGGCGGCGACGTTGCGCCTCGACGAGATCGCACTCCTGGCCAATGCCGGCACCCTCTGCGCCTTCGTTGCCGTGGCGCTGTGTGTGCTGGTCTTGCGCATCCGGGCGCCGGAACAGGCGCGCGCCTTCAGGACGCCGCTGGTCTGGCTCGTCGGCCCGGTCTGCATCGTGGGCTGTCTCTACCTGTTCCTGAACGGCCTGCCGCGGTTCACGCAGGTATGGTTCCTGATTTGGAACAGCTTCGGTTTCGTTGTGTACTTGCTTTACGGCGCCCGCAAGAGCACCTTGGCGCGAAAGGCGGCGGGCTAATAATCCGTCAATGTTTTTGCGGGTTAAATCCCGCAGTTAGTGACCGGAATGTGTTGTTATGGCTCAACCGCGTGCCGCTTTTCAGGCGCAGAGTAATCCCGAAACGCTCGCAGAACCTGCGCTGGCGTTCCTGCTCGATTACTGGCGCGCCAAGCGCGGATCGCGCGAGATGCCCGCCCGCCGCGACATCCGGCCGGCCGAACTGAAGAAGTATCTTGACAGCATCGTCATGATTGACGTGCTGGGCGGGGGCGACTTTCGCTACCGCCTGGTGGGGACGACGATCACGCGCTATTTCCTGGTCGATCCGACAGGCAAACGGGTGGCGGAGGCTTGGGCGCCAGCCGGCGAGGACGCCGTCATGCGCGTCACCACCAATCTATCCGCCGTCGTGGCCGGACGTGTGCCGGTGCGCCTCTGGGGCCAGATCGACTGGACCGGAATCGGCGAGGATTTCGACGCGCTCTATCTGCCGTTTTCGGACGACGGCGAACGCGTCACGCTGATCCTCAACCTCTTCACCTTCGACCGTCAGCGCATTCTCACGGAACGGCAGATCGCGCTAGAGGCTGGACGGACATCACTGGTCCGCGAATGACGGCAGCACCGGCCACGGCCGCACCGAAGAGCAATACGAACCAGCCCGGCCTCAGCCCAGCCACGAAGGTGAAATTGGCGGCGAACACCTGAATGCCGTCCGCCGGCGTGAACAGGGTGTAACCGATCGCCTCGCCGGTCATCGTCAGCGCCGCAGACGCCAGGCCAAGCAGCGCCAATGCCTGCGGCCGTGCCGCCCGGCGCGCACCCGCCGTCCACAGCAGCGCGCGATAGAGCATCAGCCACAGGAACAGGCCGGCAAAGATCGTGGGCTCGGTCACCACCAGTTTCGACTGGATGAAGTAATGCACCAGCCCCAGCGCCGCCGCGAGGTAAACCGCGCGGTGCAGCAGCCTCCAGCGCCGCGCGCCCATCCGGCGGATCATCGCGTCGGTCGAGGTTGCCGCCAGCGCCGCCAGCATGAGCAGCGCGCCCAGCCCGAGCGCAAGATAGAACCGCGCCCCAATCTCATGCGCCACATGGGCGAGATCGAAATTCTGTTGCGCCACATAGGCGCAAAGATGCGCCGTACCATAGGCAAAGGCCGCCACGCCGATCATCCGCCGCACCAGAATCAGTTTCGGCAAGCGGAAGATCTGCATCGCCGGCGTCACCGCCAGCGCCAAGAGGATCAGCCGGATGGTCCAAAGGCCCAGTGCGTGGATGGTCTGTTTCGCGGGCTCGGCAGCGAAGCTGCCGTCGAGCAGGTCGATGGCCGCCGCCAGCGCCGGCAGCAACAGGCCGGCGAAGGTCGCGGCCTTGAGCGGCGAAAAACGGCCGCTGCGATCACACCAAGGAAAATTCGTCATGACCTGCCGGCCCGAATGCTTCCTGCGCATCTACGCACGACGCAGCCGCCGGGTTACCGTTCCTGACGAAAACGTGAACGCGCTTCAGCGCACGTCCAGCGGCACGCCGGGCTCATTCTTGCTGCAATGGATGACGAGCGATGTCTTCACGCTGGCCACGTTCTTGGCGGCAGTCAGCGTGTCGGTGATGAAGGACTGAAACGAAGACAGATCCTTGGCCACACATTTGAGCACGAAATCGACCTCGCCCGACAGCATGTGACATTCGCGGACGGCCGGCCATCCGCGCACGGTTTCCTCGAATTCCTTGAGTTCGCCGTCGTGCTGGCTGGACAGGCCGACGAAAACGTAGCCGGTCACTTCAAAACCCAGTGACTTGGCGTCCAGATCGGCGTGATAGCCCTTGATATAGCCGGCCTTTTCCAGCGCCCGCATGCGACGCAGGCAGGGTGGCGCGGTGATCTTGGCGCGGCGCGACAACTCGACATTGGTAATACGGCCGTTAGCCTGCAATTCGGCAAGAATCCGAAGATCGATGGAATCGAGCTTATGGTGCTCCATAGGCAAATACCCGTGCGGTTATGTCTGGCGCTTTTTACTCTTTATGACCGCCTTGCGCAATAAAATTTCCGTTCCGCGAAAGTTCCTGTCGTTCACATATTGAAACGCAATTGGTCGTTGCTGGGTAGCGCCACAACCGAGCCCTCCCAAAAGAGTTCGCTGCGTGTGCTTGACCTTTACCAACCCCCTCCCGATATGAGGGTGGCAAGGGGCGGTTGCTGCGGTCCGAGGGGTTTGTGACGCGTCCTGAAATATTTCAACCGAGGATAGTGTCATGTCGTCCGATACCCCCCCCTTGCACTCAAAGGTCGTAATTCTGGGCAGCGGCCCGGCTGGCGCCACTGCTGCCATTTATGCCGCGCGCGCCATGCTGGAACCGGTGATGATCGCGGGCCTGCAGCCCGGCGGCCAGCTCACCATCACCACCGATGTCGAGAATTTCCCCGGCTTCGCCGAGGCCGTACAGGGCCCCTGGCTGATGGAGCAGATGCGGGCGCAGGCCGAGCATGTCGGCACCCGGATCGTCCCGGATACCATCGCCAGCGTGGATCTGGCCCGCCGCCCCTTTACGCTCGTGGGTGATTCGGGCACGCGCTATCTGGCCGACACGCTGATCATCGCCACCGGGGCCAGTGCCCAGTGGCTGGGCCTGCCATCCGAGGACAAGTTCCAGGGCTTCGGTGTCTCGGCCTGTGCCACCTGTGACGGCTTCTTCTTCCGCGGCAAGGAGATCGCGGTGGTGGGCGGCGGCAATTCTGCGGTCGAGGAAGCCCTCTTCCTCACCAACTTCGCCAGCAAGGTCACGCTGATCCATCGCCGGGGCGAACTGCGCGCCGAGAAGATCGGCCAACAGCGCCTATTGGCCAATCCCAAGATCGAAGTGCGGTACAACACTGTGGTCGAAGAGATTCTCGGCACCGACGAACCGCGCTCGGTCACCGGGCTGCGGCTGAAGGACACCCAGACCGGTGCAGAAAGCCGGCTGGCGGCTGAAGGCGTTTTCATTGCCATTGGTCACAAGCCCGCGACGGCTCTCTTCAAAGGCCAGCTCGATATCGACGCGGACGGCTATATTCGTACCGCGCCCGACTCGACTCGCACCAATATTCCCGGCGTATTCGCGGCGGGCGACGTGAAGGATAAGGTGTTCCGGCAGGCGGTCACCGCTGCCGGAATGGGCTGCATGGCGGCGCTCGAAGCCGAGCGTTTCCTCGCCGGAGGCCACTAACCCGCTTCAGGAGGCGGCATGGATTGGGACAAACTTCGCATCTTCCACGCAGTGGCCTCTGCGGGAAGTTTCACCCATGCCGGACAGATGCTGGCCTTGAGCCAGTCCGCTGTCAGCCGCCAGATCAGCGCGCTGGAAGAGGAAATCGCGACGCCGCTCTTCCAGCGCCACGCCCGCGGCCTCACGCTCACCGATGAAGGCGAGCTGCTCTACGGCGCGGTGTCCGATGTGCTGACCCGCCTGGGCCAGGCCGAAGAGGCGCTCAAAAACGTGCAGGCCGCACCGCGCGGCTCGCTCAAGATCACCTCCAGCCACGGCCTGGGCACGCACTGGCTGCTGCCGCGGATGGACGCCTTCCTGCGCGATTATCCCGAGTTGCAGGTACATTTGATCCTGGAGGATCGCGAGCTGGATCTGGCCCAGCGCGAGGCAGACCTGGCGCTGCGCATGCGCGCGCCAGTGCAAGCTGACCTGATCCAGCGCAAGCTCTTCACCGTCCACTATCACCTTTACGCTTCCACCGATTATCTCGCCCGGCACGGCACGCCGGCCAGCGTCAACGACCTGCACAATCATACCCTGGTCGTCTATGGCGAAACGGCGGCGCCCGAAATCCGCGACGTCAACTGGCTGCTCGGTACCGCGCGGCGCCTCGGCCATGACGGCGGGCCCCGCGTGCTGCGCATCAACAACGTCACCGGCATCCTGCACGCGGTGGAGTCCTCGGTCGGCATCGCCGCGCTGCCCGACTACATGATGGAATCGCGCCCGGCCCTGGTGCGCGTGCTGCCGGAGATCGAGGGGCCGTCTTTCGACGTTCACCTCGTCTATCCGGACGCCTTGCGCCAGTCCAAGCGCGTGGGCGCCTTCCGCGATTTCGTGGTCCGCGAGGCGAAAGACTGGCGGTACTAAGCCGGGCTGGACATGCCGGGCGATGAGCGGCAGGCTTCGGCATGCTCTGGCATCCGCGCTCGCAAAACCGCCCCTGCCATCTCGGGCCGTTTCCGCTGGAAAGCCTCAGGCGCGACGGCACCATCATCGCTGCCGAGGCAGAGCGGCCACGACGCGCGCCCGGTTCTGTGGTCGAACCGCCGCTGGACGAACCCCTTGCGCGGGCGTGCGCGCACTATCGGAGCATCTTCGCGCAATTCGCCGAAGGCGCGCCCGCCGCAGCCCGCGCCCCGCTGCCCGACGATCTCGAGCGCTGCGCCGCCGATCTGAAAGGCAGTGCCTATTTCCTTGATGCCAGCGGCGCCGGCATCTGCCGCATCGTGCCCAACGCGTGGCTCGAGGGTGCGCCGGAATGCCAACATACCCATGCGCTCGTTATCCTGGTGGAACATCCCCGCCGCCCGGAAGCAGACAACCTGGCCCATGACTGGACGCGCGGCGCTACCGGTGCCGCCGCCGAATTGCGCGCCACGGAGCTCGCCTGCTGCCTCGCCGCCTATGTTCGCCAGCTCGGTTTCGCGGCGCGCGCGCACACGGCCGGCGATACGCAACTGGATATCGAACGCCTGGCGGTGTTGGCGGGCCTGGCCGTGCGCCGCGGAGCGGTGCTCGAGCATCCCTATATCGGCGCGCAATTCTCGCTGGCCGCCATCTCCACCGATTACGAACTGGCGTGCGATCTGCCGCTGCATGCCGATGCGCTCAAGGCCCGCGGCTTCGCCTATTGGTGGGGGGTGCGCGGCGCGCGCTCGGGCCGCGAACGCAACCGCCGCGCCAGACGGGCCAGCCATCTCAGCGCCTATCCGATGGAGACGGTGAAGCGCGTGGCGCGGCCGACCACGCTGATCCTGGACGACGAAGTGCCGCGCGTGCCCAAGCGCGCGGCCTTCTTCCAGCGCGCGTTGCACGGCGATCTGGGCGACAAGGCCAAACGCGAGCGCACGCGCTTCGCGTTCAAGACGCCGCTCGCCTTCGCCTTTCTGGAACTGATCCGCGCGCTGGTGAAATACCAGAACGGCGGCGTGGCGGCGCGTCCAGAATCCAGCGATCCCGCGGCCAACGCCAAAGCCATCAAGTCGCTGTCCTATTTTCTCGGCGCCGATCTCACCGGCATCTGCGAGATTCCGCGCTATGCCTGGTTCTCGCACAAGGAAAACGGCACGGAAATCCCGCCCTATCACCGCTACGCCGTGGTCATGCTGATCGACCAGGGCTACGACACGATGGAAGGCGCCAGCGGCGATGACTGGGTTTCAGGCGGGCAGTCTATGCGCGCCTACCTGCGCGGTGCCGAGATTGCCGGAGTGATGGGCGAATTCCTGCGCGCCAAGGGTTTTCCGGCGCGCGCGCAGACCAATGCCGACAGCGACGTGCTGCACATCCCGCTGATCCTGTGGGCTGGCCTGGGCGAACTCAGCCGCATCGGTGAACTGGTGCTCAATCCGTTCGTCGGCCCGCGTTTCAAATCGGTGGTGCTGACGACGGACCTGCCGCTGGCGGTCGACCAGCCGATAGATTTCGGCCTGCAGACCTTCTGCAGCAAATGCTTCAAATGCGCGCGCGAATGTCCCTGCGATGCCATCCCCTTCCGCGACAAGGTGATGTTCAACGGCTACGAGATCTGGAAGCCGGATGTGGAGCGTTGCACCCGCTACCGGCTGACCAACGCGAAAGGCGCGGCCTGCGGGCGCTGCATGAAGACCTGTCCGCTCAACAAGGTGGTGGATGCCGACGGCGCGCTGGCGACCCGCATCGCCAGTTGGCTGGGCATCCATGCGATGTGGCTGAAGCCCGCCCTGGTGCCGGTCGCCGCCGCCCTCGACGATTGGCTGGGCAACGGCAAGCGCAATCCGGTGAAGAAGTGGTGGTTCGATCACGAGATCGTGGACGGCGTGGCCGTAATCCCGCCGAAGGGCACCAATGCGCGCGATCTCGATCTGGGGCGCAAGATCGATCCGGCCGCGCAGAAGATGGCGGTCTATCCGGCCAGCGCGATGCCGCCGCCCAATGAGGTCGGCGCCGTCGCTGTGGACCGCAAGGCCGCCTTGGCGGCTGCAGAACATCTGGAAACGCCGGCCGAGGCGCGCCGGCGCACGGCCTCCGGGGCGCCTGTGCCCCTTCAATACTGCCCTACCCCGCCGCTGGAAGAAACAGCACGGGAAAGGGCCGCCGTCCCGAACATGTACAACTAGATTTTATATGGGCACCAGCCAACTGCCTGCAATTACATACGAAAATTTGCATCCTCGTCCCCCCTTGAAACGGGCTTGGGCCCACCCCATTTCAGCAGTGTCGCCCCGCGCCCCCGCGGGCGGCATTGCGAAGGCCCCCTTCCTTCGCAGGGTTCCGGCGTCCTCCCCCGGACCGGAACCAGCGCGTACATTTTGTGCGCGCATCCCCAAGCACCTCGCCGGAGCGTCCCCACGCTCCGGCGGTTTTTTTTCAGCGGTAGAGCCGGTCACCCAGCCCGCCCATGCCCTTGTAGATGGCGGCAACCTGCTCGGCGTAGCCGTTGAACAATTGCGTGGGCACGCGCTGCTCGGTGCCGATCAGCCGCTCGCTCGCCTGGCTCCAGCGCGGATGGGGAACTTTGGGATTCACATTGGCCCAGAAGCCGTATTCCGTCGGGCCCACCGTCTGCCAATAGGTCTTCGGCTGCGCAGACTGGAAGCGGAAGCGCACGATCGCCTTGATCGACTTGAAGCCGTATTTCCACGGTACAGCAAGGCGCAAGGGCGCGCCCATCTGCTTGGGCAGCGGCTTGCCGTAAACGCCGGTGACCAGGAAGGCAAGCGGATTGGTCGCCTCGGCCATCGTGAGGCCCTCGGTGTAGGGCCAGGGATACCAGGGCTGGCGCTGGCCGCTGGCGACATCCGGCTTCATAAAGGTCTGCATCTCCACAAACGTTGCTTTCGACAGCGGCTTCGCCAGGTCGACCAGCGATTTCATGGCAAAGCCCGTCCACGGCACCGCCATCGCCCAGGCCTCGACGCAGCGGTGACGATAGAGCCTCTCTTCCAGCGGCATCTTCGCGATCAGATCGTCGACGGCGACGGTGAAGGGCTTTTCCACTTCGCCTTCGATCGACACGCTCCACGGCCGGATCGGCAGCGCTTGCGCGTCTTCATAGATTTCCTTCTCGGTGCCGAATTCGTAATAGTTGTTGTACGTCTCCACCACGCGCTCGGGCGAAAGCGCACGGTCGAGCTTGTAAAGCGGATCGCGTTTGGCTGGATAAAATTTCGCGCTGGGATCGGTGCCGGTTTTCACCGCGGCAGACGATTTGGCATCGCAGGAGGCCAGCGCACCGGACAGCGCGATGGCTCCCGCCGTGGTGAGGATTTTGCGGCGATTGAAGAACAATGCTTCGGGCGTGGCCGCGGCTTCGGGCAGTTCCCAGGGGCGACGCGATTTGATGAGCATGGCAGAACCTCCGGCAAGGTTGGCGCGAGCGTGAGCCCAAGGCCCACGCCCTTCAATGCCAGTTCGCGTCGACGCACCGGAAAGTTACCGCTGCGGCAGAAACAGCCTGCTCACGCCGCGGCCTTGCGCGTCGCCACCACCTGCTCGGCCAACTTGCCGGTCAGTTCGGCCAGATGGTCGAATGCCACCTCGTAAGTACCCACGCCCTGGGTCAGCGACCGGAGGTCGATGATGAGGTCGTGCAACTCGGACTGCGGCATCTGCGCCTCCACCGTGTCCCAGCCCTTCCAGCCGTCGCGCGCATCGAAACCCATCAGCTGCCCGCGCCTTCCGCTGACGATACCGTTGACCTTGGCGGTGGTGTCGTTCGGCACGTGGATCTTCACGTGCATGATGGGTTCGAGCAGCACCGGCGCGCAGTTCGGCATGCCTTCCTGCATGGCGATGCGCGCAGCGGTCTGGAACGCAGCGTCCGACGAGTCGACGGTGTGGAACGAACCATCCACCAGCGCCACCGCCACATCGACCACCGGAAAACCCAGCGGGCCTTCCTTGAGATAATCGATCACGCCTTTTTCGACCGACGGAATCCATTGTCGCGGCACGACGCCACCCTTGATCTGATCCTCGAAGACGAAGCCGTCGCCGCGCGGCAAGGGCCTGATCTCGATCACCACGTCGCCGAACTGGCCGTGGCCGCCAGACTGGCGCTTGTGCCGGCCGCGCTGGCTGGCGTGCTTGCGGATCGTCTCGCGGTAGGGCACGCGCGGGCGATGGGTTTCGAGCTTGAGGCCGTATTTGCTTTGCAGTTTCTCCACCGCGACCTTCAGGTGAATTTCGCCTTGCCCGGTCAGCGTCATCTCCTGCAGGTCGGCGTTCTGCTCGAAACCGAGCGAGGGGTCTTCCTCGCGCAGCTTGGCGATGGCGGCAGTGAGCTTCACCTCGTCCTTGCGGTCCGCCGCCTCGATGCCGAGGGCATAGACCGGCGGCAGATGCTCGATCGCCACTTTCGGCAGTTCGCCCGACTTTCCGCTCGACAGCGTGTCGCCGGTTTGCACGGTTTCGAGCCTTCCCAGCGCCACCGTATCGCCAGCCTTGGCTTCGACGAGCTTGCTCTGCTCCGCACCCTTGAGCGCGAAGATGCCGCCCACGCGCGCATCGGCACCGTCGCGGGTATGCAGAACGGCACCGTCTTTCAGCGTGCCGGAGAGCACGCGGCCAAGGCTCATCTTGCCGCCGTGACTGGAATGGAAGGTCTTGAGCACTTGCACGATGGTATCACCGTTGGCCTTGACACCCAGCCGTTCGGCAGTGACGGCGGCTTCGGGTACTTCGTGGCGCAAGGCCTTCAGCAGGCGGCGGATGCCGTTGTCGTTCTCCGCCGAACCGATCAGCACCGGAACCACGTCGTCATGCGCCAGTTCCTTGGTGAGATCGGAGAATATCTCGTCGCGTGCCGGCTCGACGTCGGAAAGCAGTTCCTCCATCAGATGCTCGTCATAATCGGCGAGCTTTTCCAGCATGGTGAAGCGCGCTTCCTTCTCGCGGTCCTTTACTTCACCCTTCAGCTCAATCACTTCGGACGCCGCATGCGGGCGATAGACGTAGGCCCGCTCCAGCGCCAGATCGACGAAGCCCGTCACCACGCCCTTTTCCCAGATCGGGATCTGGCGCAGCAGCATCGGCTTGTCGCTGGCCTCCTGCAGGATGGCGAGCAGGTCACGCAAACCGCCGCCGGCCTTGTCGATCTTGTTGACGAACAGGAAGTGCGGAATGTCGAGCGCTTCAAGCCGCTTGAGATAGGGCTTGAGCATCGCCACCTTGTCGGGCTCAGGCTCGCACACCACCACCGCGGCATCGACGCCGGGCAGCACGTTCAGCGTATCCTGAAGAAACTCGATGGAGCCGGGGCAATCCAGAAAAGTGAAGCGTTCGCCGAGATAGTCCGCCGTCGCCACATTCACGTCCACGCTCATCTGCCGGGCGCGGGCCTCGGGCGAGGTGTCGCCCACCGTGTTGCCGGCATTTATCGAACCCTTGCGCCCTATGGCCCCCGTGGCCGCCAGGATGCTTTCGAGCAGCGTGGTCTTGCCGCTGCCATAGGATCCTACCAGGGCCACTGCACGTGGCCCGCTTCCTCCGTTCGCTTTGGACATATGCGCCTCCGTTACCCGGGCGGATGCCGGCGGCCAGAGGACCGAAACCGGAACCCGGGTCGGGGCGCGGCGGGCGCTTTCCCCTGGATTGGGCCGCGTCACGCGCCCCGCTACGGGCCCATGCTCGCCCCGTTGCCGCCCGCATGGCAAGGGAAAACCGGGGAAAACCTGCCCTGCGTGATAGGGGATTGTCCGTATTCGGCTATCATTGCGTCCATGACAGAGGGGGATTCGCAGATGTGCAGCACGCATCGGGAACACGCACTCAGCCGCCGCGCCTTCGCCGGCCTTGCCGCCGGGGCCGCTCTCATGCTGACGCCACTTCGGAGCACGGCTTCGGGCGTCATCGAGGCGATGGGCGTGACCTGCATCGATTACCGGCTGGTGGACGATGCCATGCGCTTCTTTGATGGGCTCGGCCTCACCAACGAGTATGACGAGCTGGCGCTGGCCGGGGCCTCGCTGGCGGCGGTGTCGCCGAAATTCCCCAAAGCCAACGCCGCCTTCTGGGACCAGCTTGCCATCTCCAAGAACCTGCATCACATCAAGAAGGTGATCGTGCTCGATCATCGCGATTGCGGCGCCTACAAGGTGGCCTTCGGCAAGGCCTTCGCAGCAGCGCGCGATGAAGAAACCGCGCAGCACGCCAAGGTGATGAAGACGCTGAAGGCGAAGCTGGCGAAGCAGCATCCCGATCTCGAAGCCGCGTTCTATCTCATGGCTTTGGACGGGACGGCGGAGAAGATCGCGGTATAAGAACGCCGCCGGAATCCAACACGGAAGCTCCATGACAGCCTGGGCCAGGGCCCGCCTTTCCAGCCTGCCGGTATGGGCGCAGTGGACGCTGCTGGCCGCGGTGTCGCTCGGCCTCGGCGCGCTGCTTGAAGATGCGGAAATTCCGGCGGCGCTGCTGCTTGGCCCGATGGCGGGCGCCATCCTGCTCGGCCTGCTCGACGGCAAGGTGAAACTGCCCCGCGCCCCTTACATCGGCGCGCAGGCGGTGGTGGGCTGCCTGATCGCCAGCACCATCACGCCGGGCATCGTGCGCGATGTGGCGGCCAACGCTCCGGTGCTGTTCGCCGTGGTGGCCTCGGTGATCGCGGCCAGCAGCCTGCTCGGCTGGCTCATCAGCCGCTGGCAGATCCTGCCCGGCAGCGCGGGGGTGTGGGGCTCGGCGCCCGGCGGCGCCACGGCGATGGTGCTGATGGCCGAGGCTTTCGGCGCCGACGCGCGGCTGGTCGCCTTCATGCAGTATCTGCGCGTGGCCTGCGTGGCGAGCGTGGCCTCGCTGCTAGCGCGGTTCTGGCTGCATCTGTCGGGCGCGCCGCCGGCGATCCCGCTGGTCTGGCTGCCGCCGCTCGACGCCGCCGGGCTGGCTACGACGTTGGGCTTCGTGTTGGTCGGCGGCGCCATCGGCCAAGCCCTGCGCATTCCGTCGGGCGCCATGCTGGTGCCGATGATTGTTGGCGCGATCTTGCGCGCGATGGGGCTGATCCATTTCCAGTTGCCCGAATGGTTGCTGGCCTTTGCCTATGCGGTGATCGGCTGGCGCATCGGGCTCAGCTTCACGCCGGAGGTGCTGCATCACGCCGCGCGCGCCTTCGCGCGCATCCTCGCCTCCATCCTGCTCCTGATCGCGTTCGCCTTCGGGCTCGCCTTCCTGCTGACGCGGCTGTTCGGCATCGACCTGCTGACCGCCTACCTCGCCACCAGCCCCGGCGGCATGGATTCGGTGGCGATCATCGCCGCCTCCAGCCATGTGGACATGTCGTTCGTGATGGCGCTGCAGACGGTGCGCTTCTTCATGGTGATCCTGCTCGGCCCCGTGATCGCGCGCACGCTGGCGCGGGGCACGACGGATGCGGCGCAGGACTAACGCCGCGCCTTACCGGAGGCTGGCGCAGAAGCGCTGGATGCGGCGGCAGGCTTTCTCCAGCAGCTCCATCGATGTGGCGTAGGAGATGCGGAAAAACGGCGAGGAGCCGAACGCCGCGCCATGCACCACCGCCACACATTCGCTCTCCAGCAGCTCGCTGGCAAAGTCGCCGTCCGTCTCGATCACCTTGCCGGAGGGCGCGGTCCGCCCGATCAGCTTGCGGATCGAGGGATACACGTAGAACGCACCTTCGGGCGTGGGGCATTCGATGCCATTGGACTGATTGAGCATGGAGACGACCAGATCGCGCCGCTCCTCAAACGCCTTGGCGCGCGACGCAATGAAATCCTGCGGGCCGTTCAGCGCCTCCACCGCGGCCCATTGCGAGATCGAGGTGGCGTTGGTCGCCGCCTGGCTCTGCAGCTTGGCCATCGCCTTGATGAGCGGCTCGGGGGCGGCGCAATAGCCGATGCGCCAGCCGGTCATGGCATAGGCCTTGGAGACGCCGTTCATCGTCACTGTGCGGTCGTAGAGCTTCGGCTCGATCTCGGCCACGGTGCGGAACTGGAAGCCGCCATAGACGAGATGCTCATACATGTCGTCCGCCAGGATCCACACCTGGGGATGGCGCACCAACACCTCGGTCAGCGCCTTCAACTGTTCAGCGGAGTAGCAGGCACCCGTGGGGTTGGAGGGCTGGTTGAAGATCAGCCACTTGGTCCTGGGCGTGATGGCCGCTTCCAGCGCCGCGGGCGTCAGGCGGAAGCCGTCTTCCATCCGGGCTTCCACGATCACCGGGGTGGCGCCGGCCAGGCGCACGATATCGGGATAGCTGACCCAGTAGGGCGCGGGCACGATCACCTCGTCTTCCGGGTTCAGCGTCGCCATCAGCGCGGTGTAGATGATGGACTTGCCGCCCGGCGCCACGAAGGTCTGGCTGGGCTGGTAGTCAAGGCCGTTCTCGCGCTTGAACTTGCCGGCTATCGCCTTGCGCAGCTCGGGGATGCCTTCGATGGGCGTGTACTTGGTTTCGCCGCGGTGAATGGCGGCGATGGCGGCTTCCTTGATGTTGTCCGGGGTGTCGAAATCCGGTTCGCCGGCGCCCAGGCCGATCACGTCCTTGCCGGCGGCCTTGAGGTCGCGGGCCTTCTGGGTCACCGCCAGCGTCGGCGAAGGCTGGATGCGGCCGAGCGACTGGGCGAGGAAACCGGACGGGAGAGACTGGCTCACGAGCGTGGACTCCGAAAAATCGGGACTTTCTCCTATCAACCCCGGCCGGTGCGAACAAGGGAGCCGTTGCGATGCTTACGTTTTATCAACGCCTGTGACTTAGGCTTGAGGCTGATAGCATGTGCCTAAGGAGTGCCCGTCCATGCGTCCCGTCACGATGGCCTTCATCGTGGGCCTGAGCCTCGCCGCAGGCTTTGCCTGCAGCGCGCCGAAGGCGCCCGTGGGCCATTGGGAAGGCACCTACGAAACCCGGGACACCATGATCGCCGCGCGCCTTGAGATCGACAAGGACGGCACCATTCTCATCAGCGCGCCGGACATGCTGGACGTCTCCGCCACCGACCCCGACGAGCGCGCGGCCATCCGCCAACGCATCGCCTCCAATCTCACCCAGGATTGGGCCGCCACCCAGCCTCGCCAGATGAGCTTCGATGGCACGGTGTTCCGCAAGCCGGGGGGCGTTGCGCCCCAGCTCGAATGGAACCCGGACACCAAGCAGATGACGATGATCGTCTATTTCGGCACCCAGCCGTCTGTCCGGGTTCCGCTGCACGCTGTGGACCAGTTCAGCGACAACCCCTGGCCACAGTAACTCGGCCCCGCAGGCCGATCACGCAAACGGGATCGCATTCACGCCGTCGTGAGCGTCGTCAACATAGACGGATTGCCCAAAATGGCGCATTTTATATCGACAAACCAGGGAGGATTGTCATGAAATTGCGCAACCTTTCCGTCGCGATTGTCGGCCTTGCGGGGATCGGACTGCTGGCTACCTTGCCTGCCGGTGCCGCCGTCACCGTCATGGGCAAGGGGCTGGCGCAGAGCTGCTACCAGGCTGCGGAGTTCAACCTGAATCCGGCGGACGGCATCGCGACCTGTTCCACCGCACTCGAGGAGCAGGCGCTGACACCGCGTGACCGGGCTTCAACCTACGTCAATCGCGGCATCCTGCGGGCCCGGGTGGACAATGGCGACGGCGCCCTGGACGATTACAACACTGCCATCGCCCTCATGCCCGATCTGGCCGAGGCCTATGTCGACCGGGCTGCCGATTTCATCGCCAGGAAGGATTACCACCGCGCCCTCGCGGACCTGAACAAGGGCCTGGCGATGGGGGCGAAAGCGCCGGAGATCGCCTATTACGACCGGGCCGTAGTCGATGAAGCGCTGGGCGATATCCGCGGCGCTTACGAAGACTACAAGAAGGCTGTGGCCATCGAGCCGCATTTCGCCCTGGCCATCGAGCAGCTCAAACGCTTCAAGGTTGTGCGCCGGCCCGCGAAGGGCATCTGATCCGCCGGCCCGCGGGGCGTGACGCTGTCACGTCCCGGGGATTTTCTTGCCAGCATTGGCCAAAGATGGATTCCGGCACATATTGATACACTTCAATCTTTCGCCGGGACTTCTCCGCCAAAATATCCCGTCTCCCGATGACTATCTTTCAGGGAGAGCGATTGCGGCGGAACCCGGATGGCCATCAACGTCCATATGCCTCCAGCGCCGGTCACGACAGGACCGGCCGGCGGCCATTGGCGCGCGCGCGCATCGCAGGGCCTGCACCTCGCGGCCGCCCTCGCCCGCCGGCACATCTATGTCGCGCTGGCGCTGCTGGCCGCACTTGTCGGCCTGCTGATCTATGGAGTGTTCGCCGAGAGCGAAAGCGGCACCGGCGGCTATGCCACCGCCATCGTCACGCGCGGAGACATTCAGGACAGCGTGACCGCCCTCGGCAACCTGCAGCCGCGCGATTACGTCGATGTCGGCGCGCAGGTCTCCGGTCAGCTCAAGAAGCTCGACGTCAATCTGGGCGATCGCGTGAAGCAGGGCCAGCTGCTGGCCGAAATCGATCCGCGCGTCCTCAATTCCAAGGTCGAGACGGACAAGAGCGACCTTGCCAATCTCAAGGCGCAACTGGCCGACAAGCAGGCACAGCTCGCCCTCGCCAATGCCAATTACGACCGCCAGGATCGGCTGATGAAGGCCGACGCCACCAGCAAGAGCAATTACGACGCCGCGCTGCAGGCGCTGCGTTCGGCGCAAGCGCAGGGCAAGTCCCTCACAGCGCAGATCGCCGCCGCGCAATCGCAGCTCGACGGCGACGAGGTCACGCTCGGCTACACCAAGATCTATGCGCCGATGGACGGTACCGTGGTGTCGATCACCGCCAAGCAGGGCCAGACGCTGAATGCCAACCAGCAAGCCCCCACCATCCTGCGCGTCGCCGATTTGTCGATCATGACGGTGTGGACTCAGGTTTCCGAAGCCGACGTGCCCAAGCTCCGGCTTGGCATGCCCGCTTATTTCACCACGCTGGGCGAACCGGACAAACGCTGGACCGGAACCCTCACGCAGATACAGCCCACGCCAGACGTCGTCAACAACGTCGTGCTCTACACTGCCACCTTCGATGTGAAGAACCCGGATGACCGGCTCATGACGCAGATGACGGCGCAGGTCTTCTTCGTCACCGCTTCTGCCACCAACGTGCTTACCGTTCCGGTGGCAGCGCTGCACCAGCGCGAGGCCAAAACGTCCGCTACGAAAACCGGGCCGCAGTATAAAGACACCCCAGCCACGCCGCTGCCGCCAGGCGCCAAACGCTACTGGGTGCAGATCGTCAAACCTGATGGAACGATTGCACCGCGCGCGGTGGTCATCGGCGTCAGCAACCGGGTGACGGCGCAGGTGATCTCCGGCCTTCGGAGAGACGAAAAGGTCGTTGTGGGCAGCGCCAGCAACCCGCCCGCGAACGGTGCGGCCAACCAGCCGGGCGTGAGCCGGATGCGCGGCTTCGGGGGCCTGCACTGATGGATGCCACGCCCCAGACGCAGCGCGGCGCCGCGATGGCTATGCCTTTGATCGCGCTCAAGGGCGTGCACAAGACCTTTGTCACCGGCGGCGGCGAAGTGGAAGTCCATGCGCTGCGTGGCGTCACGCTCGATATCCATGCCGGCGAGTTCGTGGCGCTGATCGGCCAATCGGGTTCCGGCAAGAGCACGCTGATGAACATCATCGGCTGCCTGGATCGGCCAAGCAGCGGCTGTTACGAATTTGCTGGCCGCGACGTTTCCACCTTCGACGCCGATTCGCTGGCCTGGCTGCGGCGTGAGGCCTTCGGCTTCATCTTCCAGAGCTACAATCTCATCGCCACCGCGCCGGCAACGGAGAATGTGGAAATTCCGGCCATCTATGCCGGGCTCTCGCCGGCCGAGCGGCACGCGCGCGCGGTGGCGCTGCTCACCCAGCTTGGCCTCGGCGACCGGCTGAGCCACCGGCCCAACCAGCTTTCCGGTGGCCAGCAGCAGCGCGTCTCCATCGCGCGCGCGCTGATGAACGGTGGCCGCATCATCCTGGCCGACGAGCCGACCGGCGCACTCGATTCCAAGAGCGGCGAAGACGTGATGGCGCTGCTCGAAGATCTGGCCAAACAGGGCCACACCGTCATCCTCATTACGCACGACAAGTCTGTTGCCGCTCATGCGCGGCGCGTGGTGGAACTCCGCGACGGCGTCATCGTGGCCGACAGCGGGCCGGACATCGATCATGATGGCGCCGCCGCCCTGCCCCCGCCAGACCCCGCCACGCAATCGGCGCTGTCGCTTTCGAGCCTGCCTGAAGCGGGCCGCATGGCGTTGCGCGCGCTGCGCATGAACCTGTTCCGTACGCTCCTGACGCTGCTGGGCATCGTCATCGGCGTGGGTTCGGTGGTGGCGATGATGGCGATCGGCGAAGGCGCCAAAGAAGCGGTGGTGCGGCAGATCGGTTCGATGGGTACAAACCTCCTGCTGGTGCGGCCATCCAGCCGCAACGTGCGCGGCTACAGCGGCCCCATTGCTACGCTGGTGCCCGACGATGCCGATGCTATCGCCAAGCTGCCCAACATCTCCGCGGCGGTTTCGGAGATCAGCGGCGGCGCCACCGCGCGCCTCGGCGACATCGATTACCAGACCCAGGTGGACGCCACCACGCCGGCCTTTTCGGAGGTGAGAAGCTGGCCGGTGGCGCAAGGCGTCTTCATCGACGCCGAGGACGAACGCAGCTATGCCGCCGTCGCCGTGCTGGGCCAGACGGTAGCCAGGAGCCTGCTGCCCGACGGCGGCGATCCCATCGGCCGCTATGTGCTCATCAACAACGTCCCCTTCCAGGTGATCGGCGTGATGAGCGCCAAGGGCGCCAGCCCGATGGGCAGCGATCAGGATGACGTGATCTTCATCCCGCTGTCGACCGGCATGCTGCGCACTTTCGGCCAGCGTTACGTACGCTCGATCACCATCG
Source organism: Alphaproteobacteria bacterium (assembly GCA_018971835.1). GTDB lineage: Bacteria > Pseudomonadota > Alphaproteobacteria > Micropepsales > Micropepsaceae > Rhizomicrobium. The sequence goes on along the minus strand of JAGWZW010000034.1, from coordinate 4,191 downwards.
CGGTCAGCGACCTCTCCGCCATCGACCAGGTGCAGGATCAGGTCACGAGCCTACTCACCCGCCGCCATAATGGCGTTGAGGACTTCTTCGTGCGCAACATGGCCGCGGTGCTGGAAACCGCCACCACCGCCCAGAACACGCTGACGATCCTGCTGGGCTCGGTGGCGGCGATTTCGCTCCTCGTCGGCGGCATAGGTGTCATGAACATCATGCTGGTCTCCGTTACTGAACGGACCCGCGAAATCGGCATCCGCATGGCCACCGGCGCCCGGATGCGCGACATCCTGCAGCAATTCATGACCGAAGCGACCGCTGTATCGGCCCTGGGCGGCGTTTTGGGGGTGCTGGGCGGGATCGGAACGGCTATGCTGGTGGGCGCCTTTGGCACCCCCATCGCCGTTACGGCCACCCCGATTCTGATTGCGTTCACCTGTGCGGTGGCGACCGGGCTTGTTTTCGGCTTCGCACCGGCTATGAAAGCAGCACGGCTCGACCCCGTCGTTGCGCTGTCAAGCGAGTAGTTCCCATGAAAAACCTTCTGCGCACTTCCTCAATAATGGTCCTTGCCCTGACAATGGCGGGCTGTGCCACCGATCCGCCGGCAGCGTTGGACCGGCCGTCGCTCAGCCTGCCGTCCATGTTTACGGCGCCTGTAGCCAAAGAGGCGCCGATCTGGCCCAAGGCGGACTGGTGGAAAGGCTTCGGCAGCAGCGAGATGGACGGGCTGATCGACACCGCCCAGAAAAACAACCTCGACCTCGATGCCGCCGCGGCGCGCGTACTGCAGGCCGAGGCGCAGACCCAGATCAGCGGTTCGGTGCTGTTTCCGGACGTCACCGTCTCCGCCGACGCCACGCGCTCCGGTTCCAAGGTCCACGGTATCGGGATCGACCGCAACAGCTTCGGCGTCGCGCCGAACGTCAACTATATGCTCGATTTCTGGGGCAAGGCGCGCGACAACCTGCGCGCCGCCGAGGAATCGCTGAAATCGGCCAAGTTCTCCGAACAGGTGGTGGGGCTGACCGTCACTGCCGGCGTCGCCAATACCTATCTCGACGTGCTGGCGCTGCGCGAGCGCGTGGCCATCGCCCAGCAGAACATCGATGCCGCAGACCGCATCCTCGCCATCACCCAGGCCAAGGTGACCAACGGCGTGGCCTCCAACCTCGACCTGGCGCAGCAGCAGGCCCTGGTCGCCGGCCAGAAGACCCAGGTTCCAGCCCTGGTGGAGCAGGCCAAGGAAGCCGAATACGCGCTGGCAGTGCTGCTGGGCCGGGCGCCGGAAGGTTTCCACGTCGCAGGACAGAACCTCAACGACATCGTCTCGCCGCAAGTGGCACCGGGCGTACCCTCGGAGTTCCTGCACCACCGGCCCGATGTGGCCGCGGCCGAAGCCAACCTCGCCGCCGCCCACGCCAATGTGGATGCTGCGCGTGCCGCCTTTTTCCCCTCGATCAGCATTTCCGCTGGTGGCAATTATGGCGCAACGGCGCTCGGACCCACGGGCCTCGGCTACACCATCGGCGCCTCGCTGCTGCAGACCATCTTCGACGGCGGCAACCTGCTGGGGCAGAGCCGCGTCGCCCGCGCCCAGCAGCGCGAGCTGGTCGATACCTACCGCACCACGGTGCTCAACGCCTTCGTGAACGTGGAGACGGCGCTGGGCCAGGTAGACAGCCTGACCGAGCAACAGAAGCTCAAAACCGATCAGGTCAATGCCGCAGCCGAGGCCTTCCGTATCTCCGAGATCCAGTACCGCGAAGGCGTAACCGATCTGCTTACCGTGCTGCAGGCGCAGCAGACCCTGTTCACGGCCCAGGACCAGCTGGTGCAGATCAAGCTGGCCCGCATCCAGGCCGATATCGGGCTCTACCAAGCGCTGGGCGGAAGCTGGATCGAGAACCCGGACGACGTCACCCAGCCGATCCCGGCCAGCGCCGCTGCACCAGCCAAGGCCGCCACCCCGGCCCAGAAAAGCTGACCGCTCACAATTCGCGGAGCCGCCTCCTCCCTGCCGCCGAATGAGCTAAGGTGGTCCAACGGCTGAAACAGGCCCAAGGGAGGGAAAGATGAAACTATCCGCATGGATTGCCTCGGCGCTTTGCATTCTGGGGCTTGGCGGCGCCGTCGCGGCATCGCCCGCCATTCCCGCCTATGTGAAGGCCGCGGTGGCCAACCCGCATCGCCCCGCCGCCGACACGGCGCTCGACCCCGAGCGCAAGCCCGCCGACATGGTGGTGTTCGCCGGCATCAAGCCAGGCGACACGGTGGTCGATCTCATCCCCGGCGGCGGTTATTTCACGCGCATCTTCTCCAAGGCGGTGGGGCCGAAGGGCCACGTCTATTCCTTCCAGCCCACGGAGATGGATCGCTTCAACAAGGATGGCAAGCGCGCACCAATCTTCGCCATCGCCGCCGATCCGGCCTACGCCAATGTCACGGTGCTCAACGCCCCGATCGACGATTTCTCCACGCCCGCGAAGGTGGATGTGGTCTGGACCTCGCAGAACTATCACGACCTGCACGATCCCTTCATGGGCCCGGCCGACATGGCCAAGGTCAACAAGGCGATCTTCGATGCGCTGAAGCCGGGCGGCGTCTATATCGTGCTCGATCACGCTGCGGCGCCCGGCACCGGCACGGCCGACACCAACACCTTGCACCGCATCGATCCAGCGGTGGTGAAGCAGGAAGTGGCGGCGGCGGGCTTCAAATTCGCCGGCCACAGCGACGTGCTGCGCAACCCGAAGGACGATCACACGCTGAAAGTGTTCGATCCGCGCATCCGCCACCACACGGACCAGTTTATCTACAAGTTCCGCAAACCGGCGAAGTAACGCCTACGCGACTGGTGCTTCGGCAAACGCCAGCTCATGGCGCGAGCGCCATTCCGGTTTGACGAAATTGACGATGATCGATTTGCGCACGCCGGCAAAGGTGCGCTTGGCCACGCCGTGCCAGGTGTCGCGGCCCGGGATGAAGATGAGCCCGCGGTCGAAGCTGCCGTCCGCCGCGCCAAGGTGGCGGCCTTCGGCATCGTAGAGATCGGTGCCCCAACCCTTCGCCTCTGGCGTATCGGAAAGATAGATCAGCATGGTGAAGAGCTTGGCACCGATATCGGTGTGCGGCTCCAGCCAGAAACCGTCCGTATCCTGACAATATTCGATGCGCAGGAAGCTGCCGGAAAGATCGGCGCCGGTGCGCGCCTGAAGCGCCTCGACCACCGCCGCGCTCTGGAAGGCCCCGGCCACCGCGGCGCAAACCGGATAATCGCGCCGGTTCTCGGCCGAGAAGAAGATGCGGGTGGAATTGTGCGTCTCGCGCTTGCCCAGCGTATCGCCGATCGCCGGCGGGGCGAATGGCAGCGCGGCGATGGCTTGTGCCGTCTCTCGCGGCAGGGCTTCGCAAAGCGGCCAGTGGCGATAGGGTTCCGTCGGGGCCGCGGCCACGGCCAGCGCCTTCAGGAAGTGTCCGGCGATCTGTTCGGAATTGCTCATGCCGTCTCCGCCGGCGCGCCAGCGAACAGGCGGCGCACTTTCTTCACGCGCGTGGACAGGCGATGGCGCGCCGCTTCGGAATCGCGCACGGTCTGATCCTGGCAGTAATTGACCATGATGTAGCGGCGCGGCCCGACGAAGGGCTTGTGCCCGTGCCACGAGTTGGGCTGCACCTTGAAGCACACCAGCGTGCCGCCATTGGGCGGCACCTCGGCGGCGTAGTCTTCCAGATTGTCGCCGGAATTGAGGATGCGCAACCGGCCGCCATCCGTCGCCCAGGGCTCGTTGAGATAGAGCAGCAGGGTGGCGAGCTTGAATTTCGAATCGGGATGGATGCGCCCGTCGCGCGCGTTGCAGCGGTTGCGCAGCGTCACCAGCGTCGGCCGGCCGGAAAGATCGAGGCCCAGCTTCTCGCCCACGGCCTTGCGCATCGCCGCGCTCTCCAGCTCGGCGATGATCTCTTTCACGCTCTCTCCGATCGCGGCCGCCTCGGGCAGGAACAGCCCGCCGACGTCGAGGGTGGGAAAATCGCGGATGGCCGCCGAAAGCCGAGCGGGCGGCAGGAAATCCCGCACCACCAGATGGGGATAAGGCTGTTCGTTGAGCGGCGCGCGCCGGAAAGCCTCCAGATCGACAAGCATGCCGGTTGTCCTCGCTTCGGACCTGTTGCGACTGCGGGGCTGTAGCGGATCGG
>JAGWZW010000125.1 GCA_018971835.1 Alphaproteobacteria bacterium | reverse complement strand
GAACAACCCCTGGTGGGCCCGGCAGGACTCGAACCTGCGACCAGACCGTTATGAGCGGCCAGCTCTAACCAACTGAGCTACGGGCCCTTTCGGGGTGGCCGGGTTCTAGCAGGATTGTCCGGGAGCCGGAATGTTTTTGAGAAATCCTGGTCAGGCTTCCTGTGGACCGCCCCGGCAGCGGCGCCATGCCCCTTTTTCGCCCATCTGAGATGGGAGGCTTCCGGCGCCTTTCAAGGGGAGTGACCCATGAATCTCGTCTCGCTGCCGCGCCGCACCTTTGGCGCGCTTGCCACCATTGCGGCGCTGGCCCTGTTCGCGACCTCCGCCGCCGCCGGCAATGCCCGGCCGCCGCACCTGCTCACCGTCTCGGGCGAAGGCGAGGCCAGCGCCACGCCGGACCAGGCGCAGCTTTCGGCCGGCGTGGTCAGTGAGGCCAAGACCGCCGCCGAGGCCCTGGCCGAAAACAGCCACCAGATGAACGCCGTGTTCGCGGCGCTGAAACGCATGGGCATTGCCGACAAGGCCATCCAGACCTCGGGCTTCTCGGTGTCGCCGCAATATCCGCCCTACGATTCCAAGGAGCCGCGCCACATCATCGGCTATCAGGTTTCGAACAGCGTGAGCGTGAAGGTGGACGACCTCTCTCGCCTCGGTCCGGCGCTCGATGCGCTGGTGGCGGCCGGCGCCAACCAGGTGAACAGCGTCAGCTTCTCGATCCGCGATTCCCATGCCCTGCAGGCCAAGGCGCGCGAGGCCGCGGTGAAGGATGCCATGGCCAAGGCCGAGACCTATGCGCGCGCCGCCGGCGTCTCGCTCGGCCCCATTGCCGCCATCAGCGAGAGCGGCGCCGAGCCGCCACGGCCGATGATGATGCGAGAGGAATCCGTTGTGGTGACAGCCCAACGGACCCCCGTGTCACCCGGCGAGGAAACAGTGTCGGCCGACGTCACCATGAGCTGGGAGATTCCGTGAGGCGATTTTCGCCAAGCCACTGATATTCCTAGATTAACGCCCGAAGGTTGTTTTTGTGACCTGGCCCTCCCCCCTCCCCCAGACGGCTCCGGGCAGCAGGGCGGGCGGCCTGGAGTCCGGCCTGGCATGTGGGGACGCCGCCGGCGTGCAGCAAGGCCCCGCGGCCCGATGGCGCGGGGCGGATAAGGCTTACGCCGCCACCGGCAAGGCGCTACTCATAGCGGCCGATATCACGGATGCCTCATGCCCAATCCCTTCTTCGAGCCCTCCCCCGCGCCTTTCGGCGCGCCGCCCTTCGACCGCATCAAGCCCGAGCATTTCCGCCCGGCCTATGAGCGCGCGCTGGCCGAGCACGAGGCCGAGATCGCCGCCATCGCCGGCAATGCCGCGGCGCCGAGTTTCGCCAACACCATCGCGGCACTGGAGGGAAGCGGGCGGCTGCTCGCCCGCGTCGGCCATGTGTTCCACAACCTCGCCTCCTCCGACACCAGCACGGCGCTGATGGAGATCGAGCGCGAGCTGGCGCCGCGCCTGGCGCAGCATGCCAACGCCATCACGCTCAACGCCGCGCTGTTCGCCCGCATCGAGGCGCTTCATGCCGCGCGCGATACGCTCGGCCTCAACGGCGAGGAAATGCGCGTGGTGGAACGCTATCACCTCGATTTCGTACGCGCCGGCGCCAAGTTGGGCGAAGAGGAAAAGAAGCGCTATGCCGCGCTGACCGAGCGCCTTGCCACTCTCGGCACCCAATTTGCGCAGAACGTGCTGGCCGATGAACAGAACACCGTCTTGCCGCTGGCAGAGGCCGATCTGGACGGCCTGCCGCAGTTCGCGCGCGCTGCCGCCGCCGAAACCGCGAAGGAGCGCGGGCTCGCCGCGCCCTATGCCGCCACCACCTCTCGCTCCAGCGTCGAGCCTATCCTGCAATTCGCGAACAATCGCGCGGTGCGCGAGAAGCTGTTCAACGCCTGGGTCCGCCGCGGCGACAATGGCGGGGCCCATGACAACAACAAACTGATCGAAGAGATTGTCGCCCTGCGCGTGGAGGAAGCGCAGCTGCTGGGCTACGCCAGCTATGCCGACTACAAGCTGGCTGACACGATGGCCAAGACGCCGCAAACGGCGCGCGCCCTGCTGGAGCGCGTGTGGGCGCCGGCCAAGAAGCGCGCGCTGGAAGAACGCGACGCCCTGCAGGCGCTGATCGCCGAGGAAGGCGGGAACTTCCCGCTGGCGGCGTGGGACTGGCGCTATTACGCGGAGAAGCTGCGCAAGGCGCGCTACGATCTCGACGAAAACGAACTGAAGCCCTACCTGCAATTGCCCAGGATGATCGAGGCGGCGTTCTATACCGCGCAGCGCCTTTTTGGAATCGACTTCGTGCCGCGGGACGACGTGCCGGTCTATCATCCCGATGTAAAGGTGTGGGAGGTGCGGCGCGGCGGCGAAGCGATCGGCCTGTTCTACGGCGATTATTATGCACGGGCCAGCAAGCGCGGCGGGGCCTGGATGTCCAGCTTCCGCGATCAGGAAAACCTCGACGGCCGCGTGCTGCCGCTGATCGTCAACAACTGCAATTTCCCGAGGCCCGCGCCCGGCCAGCCGGCGCTGCTCAGCTTCGATGAGGCCGAGACGCTGTTCCACGAATTCGGCCATGCGCTGCACGGGCTGCTGTCCAACGTGCGCTTCCCGCGCCTCTCGGGCACCTCCGTGGCGCAGGATTTCGTGGAGCTGCCCTCGCAGCTTTTCGAGCACTGGCTGGAGGAACCGGCTGTGCTCGAACGCTTCGCCGTCCATGCCCAAACGGGCGAGCCGATGCCCAAGGCGCTGATGGAAAAGCTGACCGCCGCGCGCAACTTCAACCAGGGCTTCGCCACGGTGGAATTCCTCGGCTCGGCCTTTGTCGATCTGGATTTCCACGCCCTGACCAAGGCGGAAAAGATCGACGCGCCTGCCTTCGAGCGCGCTACCGTCGAGAAGATCGGCATGCCGGCGGAAATCGCCATGCGCCACCGGCCGGCGCATTTCCTGCACGTCTTCGCGGGCGACGGCTATTCGGCCGGCTACTACTCCTACCTCTGGGCCGAGGTGCTGGATGCCGACGGCTTCATGGCCTTCAAGGAGGCGGGCGACGCCTTCGATCCGGCCACGGCCAAACGGCTTTATGACTTCATCTACTCGGCCGGCGGCACGCGCGATTTTGCTGAAAGCTATCGCGCCTTCCGCGGCCGCGATCCCGACATCGAAGCCCTGCTCGAAGGGCGCGGGCTGAAAGCGGCGTGACATGATCAACTTTTCCAAGCTCTCCGAACATGCCGCGTTGATCGAGATCGACAATCCGCCCGCCAATGCGCTGGGCCGCGCGGCGCGCGAGGCCTTTCACGCCCATCTTGATGTCGCCGAACAGGACGGCGACATCCGCGCTCTGGTGATCACCGGCAGCGGGCGCGCCTTCTGCAGCGGCGACGACCTCAAGGAACAGGAAGCCGCCAGCCGCGACGGGCTGGAGGCACGCAAGACGCAGCTCGCCGAATTTGCAGGGGTGATTGCGCGTATCGAGAGCTTTCGCCTTCCCGTGATCGCAGCGGTGAACGGCTTCTGCCTGGGCGGCGGGCTGGAACTGGCGCTGGCCGCCGACATCCGCATCGCCGCTTACGAAGCCAGCTTCGTTTGCGCCGGAGTGAATGTGGGGCTGATGGCGTCCGTCTGGCGGCTGCCGCGCCTGATCGGCGTGGCGCGCGCCAAGCACATGCTCTTGACCGGCTCGCCAGTGGAAGCGGAGACGGCCGAGCGCTTCGGCCTCGTCACCGCGGTCTACAAGCCCGACATTCTGCTCAATGAAGCGGCGACACTGGCAGCGCGCATCGCGGGCCGCGCGCCGCTCTCGGTGGAGGCGGCCAAGCGCATGGCGGGGCGCGCGCTCGAGCTTTCGCGCGAAGAGGCGGACGAGGCGGGACGCCAGGAACTGGAAGTTCTGGTCGCCAGCGCCGATCACGCCGAGGCGCTGGCCGCCTTCCGCGAGAAACGGGTGCCGGTGTTCAGGCGGAAATAATCAGGCCGCCGCCCTGGCGATGACCTGGCGCAGGAACTTCTCGCAGGCGTCCAGTTCGGACAGCGCCACGAACTCATCCGCCTTGTGAGCCTGGTCGATGGAGCCGGGGCCGCAGATCACCGCCGGGATGCCGGCGTTCTGGAACAGGCCGGCCTCGGTGCCGTAGGACACCGCCTCGACCTCGTTCATGCCGGTGATCTCGCGCACCAGGTCGAGCGCGGGCGATTCCTCGTGGAAGCAGAGGCCCGGATAGGCAACATCGAGCGTGGTTTCAAAGCACGCGTCCGGCGCGCCCTGGCGGTATTTCGGCAGGATGTCGCGCACCACATGGGTTTCGATACGTTTGAGCAGCGCCTTGGTATCGCGGTCCGGCAGCGCACGGTATTCCCACGTCACCACCGCCTCGCGCGCCAGCACGTTCACCGCGGTACCGCCTGCAATCCTGTTGGCCTGCAGTGTGGTGTAAGGCGGATCGAAGCGCGGATCGCGATCGGACTTCAACTCCTCCCCCAGCGCTGCCAGATGGGCCACAAACTCGCCGGCCATCATCACGGCGCTGGCGCCCTTGTCCGGCGCACTCGAATGACCCTCGCGCCCGCAGCAGCGCGTGGTGAGTACCGCGCCGGCCTTGTGTGCGCCGACCACGCGCATCAGTGTCGGCTCGCCGATGATGGCAAGCTCTGGCCGGATGCCTGCTTCGCCCAGGTCTGCGAGCAGCCGGCCGACGCCGCCGCAGCCCAGCTCCTCGTCGTAGGAGAGCGCGACATGCAGCGGCGTTTTCAACTTGATGCGTGCGATCTCGTTGACCAGCGACAGCGCCGTGCCGAGAAAGCCCTTCATGTCGGCGCTGCCGCGGCCGTAGAGCTTGCCGTCGCGCACTTCGGGCATGAAGGGATCGCTCGACCAGTCCTGCCCATCGACCGGCACCACGTCGGAGTGTCCCGAAAGGACGATGCCGCCGTCCTCATCCGGCCCGAAACTGGCGAACAGATTGGCCTTGGCGCGCGCGTCGTCATAGGTCAGGCGGCAGCGGGCGCCCGCTTCTTCCAGAACTTCCTGCGCAAAGGCGATCAGCGAAAGGTTGGAGCCGCGGCTGGTCGTGTCGAATCCGATCAGCCGTTTCGTCATATCCAGCGCGGCGGACATGCTCAGCCTTCGATGCTGGACGCCGGGTTGCCGATCACGCTGAGGAATTCGCGCCGCGTCAGCGGGTTCTTGCGGAACTCGCCCAGCATGGTGGAGGTCACCATGTTGACGCCGGGCTTGTGGACGCCGCGCGTGGTCATGCACTGATGCGTGGCCTCGATTACCACTGCGACGCCCTTGGGCTCCAGCACGGCCTGGATGCAGTTGGCGATCTGCGCGTTCATCTTCTCCTGCACCTGCAGGCGGCGGGCAAAGGCGTCCACAACGCGGGCGAGCTTGGAGATGCCCACCACCTTGTTGTCCGGCAGGTAGCCGATGTGGGCACGGCCGATGATCGGCGCCAGATGATGTTCGCAATGCGATTCGAAGCGGATGTCCTTCAGCACGATCATCTCGTCGTAGCCTTCGACTTCTTCGAAGGTGCGCAGCAGATACTCGTGCGGATCCTCGGCATAGCCGGAGAACCAGTCCTCAAAGGCGCGGGCCACGCGCGCCGGCGTATCGGCCAGACCTTCGCGGGCGGGATCGTCTCCCGCCCAGAGCAGGAGTGTGCGGATCGCCTCTTCGGCCTCCGCCCGGCTGGGACGCACGATCTCCGCCGGAGCGGCGCACAATTTGTCTTTCGGGGACTGGGACATTTTTCCGTTCTCGCCAGGACAGACTATCTAAGCAACAGGCCGGGGGCCGGATCAACCGCGCTAACCCGCAGCCCGCGCATGGGCGAAATGCGCAGTGTCAGTGAATCTGCCGTTGTTCGTAAGGGCTTTCCAGCAGGAAGGCCGGAATTTCGACCTGGAAGGACTCGCCCGCCGCGCTGCGCATCTGGTAATGGCCGCTCATGGCGCCGGAGGCCGTGGGCAACGGGCAGCCGCTGGTATACTGGAAGCGCTGGCCCGGCTCGAGCACCGGCTGGGCTCCCACCACGCCGGGACCGTGGACTTCCTGCGCGCGGCCCAAACCGTCCGTAATGTGCCAATAACGCGCCAGAAGCTGCACGGTTTCGCCGCCCTGGTTCTCGATCGTCACGGCATAGGACCAGAGGTAATGGCCTTCATCGGGGTCGGACTGCTCCTCCACGAAAGCGGGGCGGACCGAAACGCGGATGCTCCGCGTCACGCATTCATAGGCGAACGCCGAGCGGCGCGACCTGGATCTGGGCTTGTCGAAGGCGGACATGGGCATGGGGGAGTATCGCGCGCCGCCACCGGCCGACGCAAGCACCAAGACGAAGGGGTGGTGAGTCAGTTTGGCCACCCTAACTTTTCTAGCCGATAACCGGACAAGCGAGAAATAGGTTCACGCATGGACTTGCGGGGGCGGGTCCATGACCGAGGGGGCACGGCCTTTGCCTTGTATCTGCGGCCCGAACGCGATGAACGCGGCAAGTCGTCGCCCTACGCTGGCCGCCTCAGGCTAAGCGGCATCCGTGCTGGCGGCCTCCGAAATGCTCCGCATGTTCGCGGGCCACGCCCTGAATGTCATGGGCTCCGCCCCCCTCTCCGCTAAAATCATTCACCAAGTCTGTCCTTGCGGCGATTAGACAAGCCATAGTAGCGGCGTAAGGTATGATCCTGATTCCAGCGGCTGAGGGGCAATGGCTGAGAGTTTCTACCAGCAACCTATTTTGAACTCGCCTTACGAGGTGCCAGCCCGGCATCACGCGCTCGACAACGATGGCCAGCCACTGGACGAGCCGCCTCGGGAAGGGCGGCGGCGCTCCGAACTCATCACGCCCGTGCCGAAGTCGAAGAAGCAGAAGGCTCGCGGCAAGCAGGCCAGCCTCGGACTGGGCGAGCCGGACATCTCCTCGGACCTTCAAGAATACAACCCCACCCCGATCATCAACGAGATCAGGGGCCATGTGGCCTCATGGCGGAATCTCCCAAGTCCGGGGGCGCTCTCAGACCCTCAAAGTGAATTATCGT
>JAGWZW010000033.1 GCA_018971835.1 Alphaproteobacteria bacterium | reverse complement strand
GCGGCCTTCCGCTTCGCGCTGGACGATTTCGGCTTCGGCGCGCGCCTGCTGGAGTTTCTCGTGATGCTGCGCTGTCTGGTGTTCGGCCTGCCTTACGGCGACCAGGGCCTGCTCATGCCCAGGCGGCTCTATCAGCAGATCGGCGGCTACCGCCCGCTGCCGCTGATGGAGGATGTGGACATCATCCGCCGCATCGGACGGCTGCGGCTGACGCGCTTGCGCGCCCGTGCGGTGACCAGCGCCGAGCGCTTCCGCAATGAGGGCTATCTGCGCCGCTCGCTGCGCAATCTGTCGATCCTGCTGCTTTATGCCCTGCGCGTGCCGGCGCCGGTGCTGGCGAAGCTTTACGGGTGAGCGCCCGAAACCGTGCAAGGCTGATCGTCTTCGTCAAGGCGCCGGTGATGGGCGCGGTCAAGACACGGTTGGCAACAGGCATCGGCACAGGCGCTGCGACGGCATGGTATCGCCGCTCTCTCATCCGTACACTGACGATGCTGCGGACGGCGCGTCTGGACGCTGTCGTCGCCGCAGCGCCTGCGGCCGATGCCTTGCGTCAGGCTTCATCCATCCGTGGACGGATCGTCTCGCAGGCGCACGGCGATCTCGGCCGCCGCATGGCCGCGGCAGCGCGAGCGCGCGGCCCCAGCGTGATCGTCGGCGCCGATATTCCGGGGCTGTCGCCTGCCATCCTGCGCGCCGCGCTGGACGCGGTGCAGCGCTTCGACCTGGTGCTCGGCCCGGCGCGCGACGGCGGCTATTACCTCGTGGGCGTGAAGAGCCCGGCGCATGTCTTCCGTCTCTACGACAAGGTGCGCTGGTCGAGCGAACACGCGCTCAATGATACGCTGGCCAACGCGCCCGCACATTGGCGCATCGGATTCCTGCCGATGCTGTCGGATGTCGATGTGGCGGAGGACTTGACGCTGCCGCCTCAATCGTCGTCGCGGCGGCGGTGTTCCTCCAGCCGCGGCATGATCTCGACGAAATTGCAGGGCCGGTGACGGATGTCGAGCTGCCACTTCAGGATGCCGTCCCAGCCGTCCTTGCAGGCGCCGGGCGAGCCGGGCAGCGCGAACAGATAGGTGCCGCGCGCCACGCCCGCGCAGGCGCGGGACTGCACCGTGGAGGTACCGATCTTCTGGAAGCTGATCTGGTGGAAGAGCGCGGAGAAGCCGTCGATCTCCTTCTCGAACAGCGGCTTCATGGCTTCGACGGTGACGTCGCGCCCCGTCAGCCCGGTGCCGCCGGTGGTGATGACCACGTCGATATTGGCGTCGTCGATCCATTCGGTGAGCTGGGTGGTGAGGGCGTCGGCATCGTCCTTCAGGATCTTGCGCGCGGCGAGAACGTGTCCCGCTTCCTTGAGACGCGCCACCAGCGTATCGCCGGAGGTGTCGTTTTCCGGCGTGCGCGTGTCGGAAACCGTGAGCACGGCGATGCGCACGGGAATGAAGGCGATGGATTCGTCGATCCGGTTCTTGTCAGTTGGATGCTGCATCGAAGCTCTGCACTGCGGCCGGCACGCTGGCCACCGGCACGCTCTGGGGGTGATAGGTGGGCCACTTGCCCGAAGCAGTTTCGTCCAGCGTCGGCGCGTTCTGCTGCAGGCGGCGGCAATAGAGCCAATGATACATCATGAAGCGTTTGATGTAAGCGCGTGTTTCCGGAGAAGGCACGCTTTCCACAAACAGCAGCGGATCGTCTTTCGAACCGGCCGTGTCGCCGAGCCAGCGCGAAAGATTGGCCGGCCCGGCATTGTAGGCGGCGGCCAGCTCGAACAGGTTGCCGTTCACCCGGTCCAGCAGGCGGCGCAGATAGCGCTGGCCCAAAGCCAGATTTGTCGAGGGGTCTTCCAGCGCGTCGTCGCTGATGCGGCGCCCAGCCAAGTGGCGCGCGGTGCCGGGCATGAGCTGCATCAGTCCACGCGCTCCGGCAGCGGAAACAGCGTGGGCGCGGAAGCGACTTTCCACCCGGGCGATGGCCAACACCAGCGAGGGGTCGAGCTTGTAGCCGTCCTCCGGCGCATAGAGCGGCACGGGAAACAGGCTGGTCAGCATCACGCCATGCGCCGCTTCGGTTTCGCTGATGCGCAGTTCGAGGTTGGGCAGCACCAGCACGCGTGCAAGGGCGGCGAAGGCCGCGCCGTCGTCGGGGCCGATACTGGCGAAGGCGCGGTTCATCTCATTGGCGACGTCGTCTTTCTCGCCCACCTGCCACAGTGCCACCGCGCGATGTACCGCAGGCACCTGGATCAGGTCGCTGAAATGGGTGCGGTCCAGCACCGGCTCGCGGAATTTGCTATCGTCGCTCTGGCCCAGCAGGCGCGCGGCGATGAGGCCGTAGAAACTCGGCTGCTGGCGCGCCGCGGCGAGAAGGAGCGAGACGACAGGCTGCGGCCGGCCCATGCGCAGATCGCTGCGGGCGGCCCAGAAGGCCGCAGCGGCACGCGTATAGCCGGGCACCGAGCCGGTTTCGGCCAGCGCCGTGAAGTGGCGCGCCGCATCGTCATAATGGCCGAGGCGGTAGGCGGAAAGCCCTGCGCACCAGTCGAGCATGGGGGCCACGGCGCGGGTGTTGGAGTCGGTGGCGTCGGCCAGCGCATAGGCCTCGGCGTCCATGCCCTCGGCCACGTAGGAGGCCGCAACGTGTTCGGTCAGCCGCGCGACATCGCTGGGCGCGGCAGTGGAATCGGCGGCGAGGGTTTTCAGCAGGGCGGCGGCATCGCCGGGCCGGTCGTTCCGGATCGCTGCTGCGATTTCGGGCTCGACGGCGCGTGCGGCCTCGGAGGCGAGCGGCGGCGAGGGCGCTTCCTCGTCTTCATAGCCGCCACCACGCCAGTGCAGGGGCGGCGCGGCCGGGACGCGGCTCTTCCTGCGAGTGCGCCGCTCCGAGAGATCGCGGATGCGTTCGGCGATGGAAAGATCGCCGTATTCGCGCAGCCAGCGGTTCAGCTCGGCAGCGGGCGTCCGCCCGGAATGCGGCGAGAGGTAATGCTCGGCCAGGACATAGCCCATCAGCGAGCGGTCGGAGAGTTCGGCGATTAGCCGGCGGGCGGCGACGAAGCGGCCGCCGCGTTCGTCGCGGAAGATCTCGCGGTAGCGCCGAACATCTGCGGGCGAAAGTACATGCGCCGCCAGCACGGCGGTTCCGCCGTCGTCGGTAGCGGGCAGCGCGGTTTCCGCCCGCGCCACGCCGAGGCACAACAGCAGCGCGGCAGCCATGATGGTTGCTTGTACGAAACGCCCCACCAACCCGATCCCTTGACCCAAGCCCTTCGGCGTTACACCGGAAAATTTCCGCGGACCCTAATGGGATGCGGCGGCAGGCTCAAGCAACCGGAGCGATTTAACCTTATCTTCGATGGCTTGCAGGTCACGCCAGGCCAGCTTCTTGTGCGCCGGCTGGCGCAGCAGATAGGCCGGGTGCAGCGTCGGCATCACCGGCACCATCTTGCCGGCGGCGAAATATTCGAGCCACTGGCCACGCAGACGCATGATCCCGTCGGTCCGGCCGGTGACGTGTTTGGCCGCCGTGGCGCCCAGCAGCACGATCACCTCCGGCGCCACCAGCTCGATGTGCCGGCGCAGGAAGGGCAGGCAGATGGCCGCCTCCTCGGGCGAGGGATCGCGGTTGCCCGGCGGGCGCCAGTTGAGAACATTGGTGATGTAAACGTTCTGCTGCCTGCTGAGGCCGATAGCCGCCAGCATCTTGTCCAGCAGCTGCCCGGCGCGGCCGACGAAGGGCTTGCCTTGGCGGTCTTCCTCCGCGCCAGGCGCCTCGCCGATGAACAGAATGTGATGGCTGGGCGTGCCATCCGCGAAGACGGTGTGGGTTGCGGCCTTCTTCAGGGCGCAGCCTTCGAAGGCTTCGAGCGCGGCCTTCAATTCGTCGAGCGTGTTGCAGCCCGCCGCCGCCGCCATCGCCCGGCCGATGGCGTCGGTGGTGGGGGGAGCATTCTTCCTTTCCCCCTCATCTTGCGGCAGCGGGCGAGCCGCAGCGCGGCTCGGGGGCGTTGCCGGCTTTCCCCCCTCCCGATGCGAAGATGCACGCGTCTTCGCATTGCCCTCCCCCACAATGGGCGGGGGAGTTGGCGCTGCTGCCCCAAACCGGTTGACGGGCGCGTCCAGCACGGCCTCGTCGGCCCCGGCGTCGAGGAGCCAGGACAAGGCGGAAAGGGCATCGGGCTTGGGTTCTGTGACCATCGCGCAAGATCATAAGCCATGCCGTGACGTCATGCGACAGGTCAGGTTGACCCCGCTCGCAGAAGCGCCCCATAAGGACACAAAAGGCATTGTTTGCGGGGAACTTGAGATGGCCGAAGCGGTCGAACGCGAAAGCATGGAATACGATGTGGTGATCGTCGGGGCCGGGCCGGCCGGCCTCGCGGCGGCGATCCGGCTCAAGCAGCTGGCGGCGGCGGCTGGCCGCGAGGTCAGCGTGTGCGTGCTGGAGAAGGGCTCGGAGGTCGGTGCCCACATCCTGTCCGGCGCGGTGATCGATCCCATCGCCCTCAACGAACTTATCCCTAACTGGAAGGACAAGGGCGCGCCGATCGATACGCCGGTGACCGACGACCGCTTCTATTTCCTGGGCCCGGCCGGTTCGGTGCGCATTCCCAACTTCACCATGCCGCCTTTCATGAACAACCACGGGAACTACATCGTCAGCCTGGGCAATGTCTGCCGCTGGCTGGCGAGCGAGGCCGAGGCGCTGGGCGTCGAAATCTATCCGGGCTTTCCGGCCGCCGAAGTCGCTTATGGCGAGCAGGGCGAGGTACTGGGCGTCATCACTGGCGATATGGGGGTGGGGCGCGACGGCCACCACAAGGACTCCTACACGCCAGGCATGATGCTGCTCGGCAAGTACACGCTGTTCGCCGAGGGCGCGCGCGGCTCGCTGTCGAAAACGCTGATCAAGCGCTTCGGCCTCGACAAGGACAGCGACTACGCCAAGTTCGGCATCGGCGTGAAGGAACTGTGGGAACTGCCGCCCGAGAAGCACCAGCGCGGCCTGGTCATGCACTCGATGGGCTGGCCGCTCGACAATCGCACCGGCGGCGGGCTCTTCCTCTATCATTTCGGAGATAACTACTGCGCCATCGGCTTCGTGGTGCACCTGAATTATCAGAATCCGTATCTGTCACCGTTCGACGAGTTCCAGCGCGTCAAGCAGCACCCGCTGATCCGGCCTATGCTCGAAGGCGGCAAGCGCATCTCTTACGGCGCCCGCGCCCTGACCGAGGGCGGCCTGCAATCGGTGCCCAAGCTGACCTTCCCGGGCGGGGCGCTGGTAGGCTGCGCCGCCGGGTTCATGAACGTGCCGCGCATCAAGGGCAGCCACAATGCCATGAAAACCGGCATGCTGGCCGCCGAGGCCGCCTTTGCCGCCCTGGGCGAGGGGCGGGCGCATGACGAGCTGGCCGGCTACGAGAGCGCCTGGCGCGCCTCCCATGTTTACAAGGATTTGAAGCGCGTCCGGAACGTCAAGCCTCTATGGTCGAAGTTCGGAACCCGGATCGGCGTGGCCCTGGCAGGCATGGAGATGTGGACCAACCAGCTTTTCGGCTTCTCGTTCTTCGGCACGCTGAAACACGGCAAGCCGGATTACGCCACGCTGAAGCACGCCTCGGACTGCCAGCCCATCGCTTATCCCAAGCCTGACGGCGTGGTCAGTTTCGACAAATTATCGAGTGTTTTTCTGTCCAATACCAATCATGAAGAGGATCAGCCGGTTCACCTGAAACTTGCCGATCCCACAATTCCGGTACGGATCAACCTGCCCGAATATGCCGAGCCGGCGCAGCGCTACTGCCCGGCCGGCGTGTACGAGATCGTGGAGGAAGCCTCAGGCCCGCGCTTCCAGATCAACGCGCAGAACTGCGTGCACTGCAAGACCTGCGATATCAAGGATCCTTCGCAGAACATCACCTGGACCACGCCCGAGGGCGGCGGCGGTCCCAATTATCCCAACATGTGACGAGGCTCCATGCACGCGCGCAAAATCCGGTTTGCCATTCTCGCGCTTGTGGCGCTCGCCTTGCCGCTGGGAGCGTGCGGCACGATTTCACGCGCGATGCTGGGGGGCAACGAGATAGTGACGGCGCCGCCCTCGCCGGAAGCCGAGGCCTATGGCGACTATCTTTCCGCGCGGGCGGCTGCGAGTGCGCACGATCTCAGGGATGCGGCCAGATTTTATCGCGGCGCGCTCAAGGGCGCTCCGGGTGATGCAGACCTGCTGGGCCGGGCGTTTCTTTACACCGCTTCGGCGGGCGAGATGCAGGAAGCGGCGAGGCTGGCCCGCCGCGTGGTGGCGACGAGCCCGGACGACCGTGCGGCCCGGCTGGCGCTGGCGGTCGATGCGCTGTCGCACGGCGATTATGCTGGCGCGCGCGATCAGGTCGGCAAATCGGCTGGCGGCCGCTTTACAGAACTCACCCTGACGCTGATCGACGCCTGGGCCGCCGAGGGCGAAGGCAAGACCGATGCTGCGCTCGCCGAATTGAAGAAGTTGCCCGACGAAGGCGGTACACAGGCGCTCGCCGACTTCCACACCGCGCTGATGCTTGATCTGGCCGGGCGCGCCGCGGCGGCCGATGCCGCCTATCGGGCGGCGATCGAGGCCTCTGGGCCGTCCCCGCGCGAGGTCGAGGCCTATGGCCGCTTCCTCGAACGCGCAGGCAGAACTGCCGAAGCCTCGCTGCTCTACACCAAGCTGGCGCAGGTCGGCGGTGTGGCGCCGATCGTGGCGGCGGGCCACAAGCGCATTGCCGCGCACGAGGCACCCAAGCGGCTGATCGGCGATCCCCAAGCTGGCGCGGCCGAGGCGCTGTTCGGCATCGCCGCCTCGCTTACCGATGTTTCGAGCGCGGACATCGCGGTCTTCTATCTCAGGCTCGCGCTCTATCTGGAGCCGGATTTCGATCTGGCCCGGATCGTGCTCGCCGACCGGTTCGAGGCGCTGGAAAAATACGCGGACGCAGTCGAGATGTACGACAGCGTTACCAAGGATTCGCCCTACAAGACCGCCGCGGCGATCCAGGCGGCGGTGGACGAAAGCCGTCTCAATGAGACTGCCAAGGCGCTGGCCGCGCTCAAGGCCATCACGGCCGCCAATCCCACCAATGTCTCGGCCTGGACCGCGCTGGGCGACACCTATCGCAGCGAGGAACATTTCGCC
Source organism: Alphaproteobacteria bacterium (assembly GCA_018971835.1). Taxonomy (GTDB): domain Bacteria; phylum Pseudomonadota; class Alphaproteobacteria; order Micropepsales; family Micropepsaceae; genus Rhizomicrobium. The sequence goes on along the minus strand of JAGWZW010000033.1, from coordinate 28,737 downwards.
GAGGCTGCCGATGCCTATGACCACGCAGTGAAGGCCCTTGGCAAGGCTGAGGCGAGCGATTGGCCGCTGTTCTACGCCCGCGCTGTTTCCTACGAACGCGCCAAGAACTGGCCTGCCGCCGAGCGCGATCTTCAGTATGCGCTTCAACTCTCGCCCGACCAGGCGCAGGTGTTGAACTATCTCGGCTATAGCTGGGTGGACCGCGGCGAGAACCTGCCTGCCGCGCTTGCCATGCTGGAGAAGGCGCGCGCCTTGAGCCCGTATGACGGCTACATCGTGGACAGCGTCGGCTGGGCCTATTACCGGCTCGGCCGCTACAAGGACGCCGCCGGCACGCTGGCGCAGGCCGTGGCGCTGGTGCCGGGCGACGCCACCATCAACGACCATTACGGCGATGCCTTGTGGCGCGTCGGCAAAAAGCTCGATGCCCGCTTCCAGTGGAACCACGCGCTGGCCTTCGAGCCCGAGCCTGTCGAAAAGGCACAGATCGAGGAAAAACTCGAATACGGTCTGCGCAATACCAAGAGCCCCTGATGTTGCGCGTTCCTGCGCCTGCCAAGATCAACCTGTTCCTGCATGTCGGTCCGCGCCGGAGCGACGGCTATCACGCGCTGCAGAGCCTGGTTTGCTTCGCCGAAGCGGGGGATGTGCTGAGCTTCGCGTCCAGTAAACATCTGACGCTCACCATTGAAGGCCCGTTTGGGGCGAACCTGTCCAACGGCGGCGACAACCTAATCATTCAGGCCGCTGCCGCGCTTGCAGAATATGCCCGCCATAAGGCCTGCGCCGCCGCGATCACGCTGACCAAGAATCTGCCTGTGGCCTCGGGCATCGGCGGCGGCTCAGCCGACGCGGCGGCCGCACTGCGTGGGCTGGCGAAGCTGTGGGATGTGGCGATCGCCGATGCCGATCTTTCGGCCATCGCGCTCTCGCTGGGCTCGGACGTGCCGGTGTGCGTGGCCTCGCGTCCGGCGATGATGGCAGGCCGCGGCGAACGGGTGACGCCCGTTCCCGCGCTGCCGCCCTTGCCGATGGTGCTGGTCAATCCGGGCGTAGCGGTTTCGACGGGCGAAGTCTTCCGGCGCCTCGGCCGCACGGCGGACGACGTGCTGCCGCCGCTGCCCGACTACCCTCAGACGAACGATGCGGCGGCGCTACTGGCTTATCTTTCAAAGACACGCAACGATATGGAGCCTGCAGCACGCGAAATCGCGCCGGTTATTGGTGAGGTGCTGGGGGCGTTGCGGGCCAACGGCGCCAGCCTGGCGCGCATGTGCGGCAGCGGCGCCACCTGTTATGCGCTGTTCGACAGCGACGCCGCGGCGCAAAGCGCTGCGCGCGCAATCGCATCTGCCTATCCGGCATGGTGGGTCGCGCCGACGCGGATCGCGGCCTAATACGCCCGCTCGACGCAGAACTCGGCGATGTCGATCAGCGCGTCGCGGATATCGGGCGCGGCCAGCTTGGAGACGGCGCGGACCGCCTTGTCGGCATAGGCGCGGGCGCGGGCGCCCGTCTCGCGGATGGCGCCGGACGCCTCGACATAGGCGATGGCGGTTTCGAGATCGCCATCCTCCTGGCGGCCGTTTTCGATCACCCGGCGCCAGAAACGGCGGGCTTCGTCGTCGGCGCGGGCATAGGCCAGGATGACGGGCAGCGTCACCTTGGCTTCGCGGAAATCGTCGCCCACCGCCTTGCCCATCTGTTTTTCGCGGCCCGAATAATCGAGCGCGTCGTCCACCAGCTGGAAAGCGATGCCGAGATTGTGGCCGTAGTCATGGAACGCGGAAATGACGGCCGATGACGCGCTGGCCACCTGTGCGCCGGCTTCGGCCGAGGCGGCGAACAGCGCCGCGGTCTTGGCCGTGACGACGGCCAGGTAATCGGCTTCCGTGGTCGAAAGATTGTTGGACGATTTGAGCTGCATCACCTCTCCCTCGGCAATCACCGAGGAGGCCCGCGACAGCGTGCCCAGCACGCCGAGATGGCCGGTTTCGACCATCAACTCGAAGGCGCGGCTGAACAGAAAGTCGCCCACCAGGATCGAGGGCTTGTTGCCCCACACCACATTGGCTGCGATCTTGCCGCGGCGCAGCGCGCTGGCATCGACCACGTCGTCATGCAGCAGCGTGGCGGTGTGGATGAACTCGACCGCAGCGGCGAGCTTCACATGGTTCTCGCCGGCATAGCCGCAGGCCTGGGCCGCGGCCAGCGTTAGCATGGGCCGGAGGCGCTTGCCGCCCGAATCGATCAGGTGGCGGGAGAGGTCCGGAATCAGTGCCACCGCGCTCGACATCCGGTCATGGATGACCGCGTCGGCGGCCAGCATGTCGTCGGCCACCAGGGCGAAAAGCGCATCGACGGGCGATAGTGCGGCCCTGGCGGTTTTGGCGAGTTCGGCTGTAATCATCTACTGAACTTTCTGGGGGCGAGCCCGCTGGCCCCGCCTGCGGCGACATTAGGGACGGGTTTGAAGCCGGGTCAAGATTGCAGACCCTACAGGAATGACGGTTTGTGGCCCGTGTGGCACAGTGCCCTCATGCGTGAAATTCTCAAGACCAACAATCCCGTCGAATTGAGCTTTGCCAGGGCGGTGCTGGAAGATGCCGGAATTGCCTGCGTGGTGTTCGATGCGGAGATGAGCGTGATGGACGGCAGCCTCGGCATCCTGCCCCGGCGGCTGATGGTGGCCGACAACATGGCCGAGGAAGCCGCCGTCCTCATTCGGGACGCCATGTCGAGCGCGCCCCCGGCCGCAGTCGAGGAGGAGTGAGCCGGGTGCAGCCCGACAGGTTCCTGAATGGACAGGTGGTGGCCGATCAGAGCGGTGCGGGCTTCCGCTCCGGGCTGGACGCGGTGATGCTGGCCGCTACGGTCCCGGCGGGCGCGGAGGAGGCGGCGCTGGAATTGGGCTCGGGCGCGGGCGTGGCCAGCCTGTGTGTGGCGGCGCGGGTGCCGGGCTGCGCAGTCTGGGGGCTGGAGATCGATGACAATCTCGTCCGCCTCGCGGTGGCCAACGCGGCCGCTAACAACGTCTCCAACCGTGTGCATTTCGTCGCCGGCGATGTACTGGGGTCGCCGCCGGAACTGCGGCGCGAATTCCACCATGTCTTCTGTAATCCGCCCTTTCATGCGGGAGATGGGCAGGCGCCGCCCGATGCCGCCCGCGCCCGCGCCCTCCATGATGCGTCCGGTACGCTCGCGGACTGGCTGGCGGCGGGGCTGAGGCGCACGGCCAGCAGCGGCACCTTCACCGCCATCCTGCGTGCCGATCGCCTGGCCGAGGCGCTGGCGGCGCTGCCGGAGCGCGGGCTCGCCATCCTGCCGCTGTGGCCGAAGGCGAGCGAGGCGGCGAAACGGGTGCTCCTGCAAGCGAAGAAGGGCGCGCGCACGCCGCTGGCGCTGCTGCCCGGGCTGGTCCTGCACGAGGCCGACGGCCGCTACACGCCCCAGGCCGATGCCATCCTGCGCGGGCGGGAAAGCCTCAGCTTTCTTGCCTGAATCTGTTGTTTACGGTCCGCTCGGACTATAGGTTCGCGCCGCCGCAACAGGGACCGAAGCGTGGCCAAAGCAAAGACCTTTCAGGACTTGATCCTGACGCTGCAAACATACTGGGCGGCGCAAGGCTGCCTGATCCTGCAGCCCTACGACATGGAGATGGGCGCCGGCACCTTCCACCCGGCCACCACGCTCAGGGCGCTGGGGCCGCGGCCGTGGCGGGCAGCCTATGTCCAGCCCTCGCGCCGGCCGTCCGACGGGCGCTACGGCGAGAATCCCAACCGGCTTCAGCACTATTACCAGTATCAGGTGATCCTGAAGCCGGCGCCGGAAAACGTGCAGGAGATGTACCTCGGTTCGCTCAAGGCCATCGGCCTCGATCCGGCTCATCACGACATCCGCTTCGTGGAGGACGACTGGGAAAGCCCGACGCTGGGCGCCTGGGGACTGGGCTGGGAAGTGTGGTGCGACGGCATGGAGGTGACGCAGTTCACCTATTTCCAGCAGGTGGGCGGCATCGAATGCGAGAGCATCGCCGCCGAGATCACCTATGGCCTCGAACGCCTCGCCATGTACGTGATGGATTGCGAATTCGTCTACGACCTGCCGTTCAACGAACAGTTCAAATACGGCGAAGTGTTCCATCAGGCCGAGGTGGAATACTCCGCCTACAATTTCGAGCAGGCGGACACGGCCACGCTGTTCCGCCATTTCGAGGATGCGGAGAAGGAATGCCGCGCCTTGGTGGCGGCGAAGCTGGCGCTGCCCGCCTATGACCAGTGCATCAAGGCCAGCCACAATTTCAACCTGCTCGATGCGCGCGGTGTGATCTCCGTCACCGAACGTGCCGCCTATATCGGTCGCGTGCGCGCGCTGGCCAAGGCGGCGTGCGAAACCTGGCTCGCCTCCGGCCAGGGCGCCTACACGCCGAGGAGCGCGTGATGCCCGATCTGCTGCTCGAACTGTTCTCTGAAGAAATCCCCGCCCGGATGCAGGCGCAGGCGGCGAAGGATCTGGAGCGCCTGATCGTCGGCGCGCTCAGCGATCGCGGGCTGCTGTTCGAAGGCGTGAAAAGTTTCGCCGGGCCGCGGCGGCTGACGCTGACGCTGCACGGCCTGCCCGCCAAGCAGCCGGACGTCTCCGAGGAAAAGAAAGGCCCGCGCGTGGGCGCACCGGATAAGGCCATCGAAGGCTTCCTGCGCTCCGCGGGCGTGACGCTGGAGCAATGCCAGAAGCAGGCCGACGCCAAAGGCGAGTTCTACGTCGCCGTAATCGCGCGCAAGGGCCGCGCCACGGCAGAGGTGCTGGCCGAGATCGTGCCCGAGGCGATGGCGAAACTGCCCTGGCCGAAATCGATGCGCTGGGGCACGGGCGGCGCCACGCGCTGGGTGCGGCCGCTGCATGCCATCCTCTGCACCTTCGACGGCGAAGTGGTGCCGCTGGAATTTGCCGGCGTCAAAAGCGGCAACACCACACGCGGCCATCGCTTCCTGTCCGACGGCGCGCCGATCCGTGCCCGCCATTTCGAGGATTACGAGGCGGCCCTGCGCCGCGCCCATGTGCTGCTCGACGCGGAGGAACGCAAGGACATCATCCTCCACGAAGCGAAACAGAAGGCGTTTGCGCTGGGGCTGGAGCTGATCGAGGACGAGGGCCTGCTGAACGAGGTCGCCGGGCTGGCCGAATGGCCGGTGGTGCTGATCGGCACCATCGAGGACCAGTTCATGGACGTGCCGCCGGAAATCCTGCAAACCTCCATGCGCACGCATCAGAAATATTTTTCGCTGCGCGATCCCAAGAGCGGCAAGATGGCGAACAGGTTTGCCGTGGTCGCCAACATGGTCGCGGCGGACGGCGGCAAGGAGATCGTGGCGGGCAATGAGCGCGTGCTGCGCGCCCGGCTGTCGGATGCCAAGTTCTTCTGGGATCAGGATCGCAAGCACACGCTCGAAAGCCGAGTGGAGGCGCTCAAGAACATCGTCTTCCACGCCAAGCTCGGCACGCAGTTTCAGCGCGTCGAGCGGATCGAAGCATTGGCGGGCGAGATCGCGGCCAAGATCGGCGCCGATGTGGAGAAAGCAAAGAGGGCCGCGCGCCTGTGCAAGGCCGACCTGACCACCGGCGTGGTCGGCGAATTCCCCGAGCTGCAAGGCGTGATGGGCCGCTATTACGCGCTGCACGATGGCGAAGACGCCGAAGTGGCCGACGCCATCCGCGATCACTACAAGCCTCTCGGTCCCTCCGATGCCGTTCCCACCGCGCCCGTCTCCATCGCTGTCGCGCTGGCGGATAAGCTGGACCAGTTGGTTTCATTCTTTACCGCTGATGAAAAGCCAACTGGCTCAAGTGATCCCTTTGCGTTGCGGCGAGCGGCGCTGGGATTTATCAGGATCGCACTTGACCGAAATGCCAAGTTGTCCGCAAACGAGATGGTCGAAATCACTTATCGGAGTCTTCTTGTCGCCGCAGCGAGCGAAAACAGGCTGTTTAGATACGACGGAAAGGAGCCGGAAGATTACGATACGCGTCGGCAACTTATTGTTACTGGACTCTCTTCAAAGCGAACCGCTGATCCGAAAGTGAAATTCTTCGTAAAATACGGTCGGTTTAGAGATGTCTATACGGGCGCAGAGGACGAAATTCAATTTGAGGGGCAGGACGTTGAGGGGCCAGTTCGTTGGCCTCAATTGTGGCAACTGCAAGTCAACGTATTTTCATTCCTTTGCGATCGCCTCAAGGTCGCACTCCGCGAAAAAGGCACGCGGCACGATCTGATCGATGCGGTGTTCAGCCTCGGCAATGAGGACGATCTGGTCCGCCTCGTCGCCCGCGTCGAAGCGCTGCAAACCTTCCTCGCCAGTGACGACGGCGCCAACCTGCTCACCGCCTATCGCCGCGCCGCCAACATCCTCAAGGCGGAGGAGAAGAAGGACGGCCGCACTTACGACGGCGAGCCCGACCGGGAGGCGCTTGAGCTGCCGGAGGAGAAACGGCTGTTCGCCGATCTGGCCGAAGCCTCCGCGCTGATCCGCGCCGAGGTGGAGCGCGAGCGGTTCGTCGAGGCGATGAGCGTGATGGCGCGCCTGCGCAACTCCGTCGATGCTTATTTCGAAAAGGTCACAGTCAACGCGCCCGACGTGCGCCTGCGCCGAAATCGTCTCTTGCTGCTGTCGCGCCTGCGCGCCACGCTGCACCTGGTGGCGGATTTCTCGAAGATCGAGGGCTAGCCCGCGCGCTCGGTCGTGGGGTCGATCATGCGCTTGACCTCGGTGATCTTGGTCGCCGGAAAGCCGCTCATCTCGGCGTGCTTGAGGATGGTCGCTTCGTCCTTGGCGAGATAGACGCAGAACGTCTTGTCCTCCGCCACGTAGCTTTCCTGCCACTGGATGTCCGGCCCGATGGCGCGCAGCACCTCGTTGGATTTCGCCGCCGCGCCCTTCAGCTGCTCGCGCTCGAAGCTGCCGACCTTGGGGATGTCGCGTTCGATGATGAATTTGCGCAGGGCCATGAAACCCTCCCTCTCTGTACTTCTGCGCGCCGGATGCTATTGAACGGGATCTCCGGCCGCAATTGTCCGTAGGGACAACGCCAGGACGGCCGGGGCAGAAATGGGTCACTATATTCGCGGCCGCTTCATCGCAGGGTGATTTGACAATGTCCAAATGGGTTTACAGCTTCGGCAACGGCAGCGCGGAAGGCCGCGCGGAGATGAAGAACCTCTTGGGCGGCAAGGGCGCCAACCTCGCCGAGATGAGCAATATCGGCCTGCCGGTGCCGCCGGGCTTCACCATCACCACCGAGGTCTGCACCTATTACTACCAGAACGGAAGTTCCTATCCGGCGGACCTGAAGCCCGCAGTGGAAGCGGCGCTGGCCCGCGTGGGCGAGCTGGCCGGCGGCGTGCTGGGCGATGCGAAGAAACCGCTGCTGGTCTCCGTGCGTTCGGGCGCGCGCGTCTCCATGCCGGGCATGATGGACACCGTGCTCAATCTCGGCATGACCGAGGAAACGGTGGCGGGCCTCGCGGCGCTCACCGGCGATGCGCGCTTCGCCTATGATTCCTATCGCCGCTTCATCCAGATGTATTCGGACGTGGTGCTGGGCGTGGAGCACGCGCTGTTCGAGGAAATCCTCGAAAGCGAGAAGGAGCGGCGCGGCGTCGAGCTGGATACCGAACTCTCCGCCGAAGACCTCAAGCACATCGCCGGGCTGTTCAAGGCGCGGGTGCAGGAGGAGCTGGGCAAGCCGTTCCCCGATCGCGTCGATGAGCAACTGTGGGGTGCCATCGGGGCGGTGTTCGGTTCGTGGCAGAGCCCGCGCGCCAACACCTATCGCCGCCTGCACCACATCCCGGAGGACTGGGGCACGGCGGTGAACGTGCAGGCCATGGTGTTCGGCAACCGCGGCGAAACCTCGGCCACGGGCGTCGCCTTCACCCGCGATCCCTCCACCGGCGAGAAGCTGCTCTATGGCGAGTTCCTGGTGAATGCGCAGGGCGAGGACGTGGTGGCCGGCATCCGCACGCCGCAGCCGATCAGCAAGGTCGTGCGCGAACGGCAGGGCGGCAAGCGCCCGGCGATGGAAGAGGCGATGCCGGAATCCTTCGCGGAGCTGAAGCGCATCGCCGACGTGCTCGAAGCCCATTACCGCGACATGCAGGATGTCGAGTTCACGGTGCAGGAAGGCAAGCTCTTCATGCTGCAGACCCGCAGCGGCAAGCGCACGGCCGAGGCCGCGCTGAAAGCGGCGGTGGACATGGTGGGCGAGGGGCTGATCGACGTGAACACCGCCGTGGCCCGCGTCGATCCCTCGGCGCTCGACCAGCTGTTGCATCCCACGCTCGATCCCCATGCCGAGAAGCACGCCATTGCCGTGGGGCTGGCCGCCTCGCCGGGCGCGGCCACCGGCGAGGTGGCCTTCACCGCCGAGGAAGCCGAGAAGATCGCCGCCGAGGGCCGCCCGGTGATCCTGGTGCGCACCGAAACCAGCCCCGAGGACATCCACGGTATGCACGCGGCCCGCGGCATTCTCACCGCGCGCGGCGGCATGACCAGCCACGCCGCGGTGGTGGCGCGCGGCATGGGCCGGCCCTGTGTTTCCGGCGCCGGGATGCTCAAGATCGACGCCGCCAAGGGCACCATGACGGCCGGCGCCACGGTGGTGAAGCGCGGCGACATCCTCACCATCGACGGCGGCTCGGGCCAGGTGTTCCTGGGCGCGGTGCCGATGCGCCAGCCGGAGTTGACCGGCGATTTCGCCACCCTGATGGGCTGGGCCGATACGATCCGTACACTGAAAATCCGCACCAATGCCGACACCCCGCACGACGCGGCCACCGCGCGCAAGTTCGGCGCCGAGGGCATCGGCCTGTGCCGTACCGAGCATATGTTCTTCGAGGCCGAGCGCATCGTGGCGGTGCGCCAGATGATCCTGGCCGACGCCAAGGCCGACCGCGAGGCGGCGCTGGCCAAGCTGCTGCCCATGCAGCGCGGCGATTTCGAGGAAATCTTCAAGGTGATGGAGGGCCTGCCCGTCACCATCCGCCTGCTCGATCCGCCGCTGCACGAATTCCTGCCGCAGAAGGACGAGGAGATCGCGGAGGTGGCGCGCGCCGCCGGCGGCGATCCGGCCAAATTGCGCGCCCGCGCCATCGCGCTGCACGAGAGCAACCCCATGCTCGGCCATCGCGGCTGCCGTCTGGGTATTACCTATCCCGAGATCTACGAAATGCAGGCGCGCGCGCTGATGGAAGCGGCGCTGAATGTCGAAGCGGCGGGCGGCAAGCCCGTTCAACTCGAGATCATGATTCCGCTGGTCGGCTTCAAGAGCGAACTCGATGCGCTCAGGGCGCGCATCGATGCGGTGGCGCAAAGCGTGAAGCAGGAGTGCGGAAAAGTACCGGCGTATATGGTCGGCACCATGATCGAGCTGCCGCGCGCCGCGCTGCGCGCCAGCGAGATCGCGGAGACGGCGGAATTCTTCTCCTTCGGTACCAACGATCTGACGCAGACCACGCTCGGCGTTTCGCGTGACGATGCGGGCACTTTCCTCACCGAATATCTCGCGAAAGGTTTGATCGCGCGCGATCCCTTCGTCACCATCGATCAGGACGGCGTGGGCGAACTGGTGAAGATTGCGGCAGAAAGAGGGCGCAAAACGCGCGCGAAACTGAAACTCGGTATCTGTGGCGAGCACGGCGGCGATCCGGATTCGATCCGTTTCTGCCACGCCGCGGGACTCGATTATGTGTCGTGTTCGCCCTTCCGCGTGCCGGTTGCGCGCCTCGCGGCGGCTCAGGCAGCCTTGCTGCAACAGCAAAAAACGCATTGATCCGTACACAGACGATGCAGGAAAACCCTGGATTTTTTGCTTAATCGTGACGCATCGTCACGATGAACAAGAAATTTATTTGACGATTCGGATTTTAGTGGGCACAAACCCGCGTCCTCTCAAGGGAAGGCGCTGGGCACCCGTTGTTGTCGTACTGAAGCGAAATCCGAAAAGAGTCCGAATCTCGTCATGAACAACAAGACCAGGGCCGCTCTGCGGCAAGCAGATCGTGCGGTTGTGGGAGCGCTGTTCCTGATTGCAGGAACCTTGGCGGCGCGTGCGCTCGTTGCTCCGTATACTGATAATCAGGCGACGAAGCCGGTAGCGGCGGTCCGTGCGACGGCAGTGGCCGCTGCAGCACCGGCACCGGCGGAACTCGCGCGCATGCAGCTTCTGGCCGAGCAGCGCTGCCTGGCCGAGGCGATGTATTACGAGGCGCGTGGCGAGGGCATACGGGGCCAGGAGGCGGTGGCCGAGGTCGTGTTTCACCGCGTCAGGAGCGCCGGCTATCCGGGCACGATTTGCGGTGTGGTGTTCGAGGGTGCCGAGCTGCGCCACGCCTGTCAATTCAGTTTCACTTGCAACGGTGACATGGATCGCACCAAGGATCCGCGGGCGTGGGCGGAGGCCCGCCTGCTGGCGGCCAAGATCATGGAGGGGGCGGTGCCGCTGTCCGACATGACCGAGCATGCGATTTCCTATCACGCCACCGACGTGGATCCGGCCTGGGCCGGGCAGATGGTGCGCACGGTTCAGATTGGGAACCACATCTTCTATCGCGAGCCCGCGCGCAGCCGCTCGCGGGGCGCCTGAGCTTGCTGTGTTGACCTGAATCAATGTTCAGGTCTGCGGCCCGGGCCAGAGTGTCCGTGGATGGCGTAGCCTTGGCGTCTTCGGATGCAGCGAACCAGCGTTTGCCGGTCACATCGCGGTTCTGACGGCTGCGCCATCCGCTTTCATTTCTGGACGCTTTCACCCGCAGTCAGTCGAAATCCAGGCCCAGGTCCAGATTGGCTGCCGAATGCGTGATCGCACCTGAAGAGATATAGTCCACGCCGCTCTCGGCGATGGCGCGCACGGTGGCGAGCGTGACGTTGCCAGAGGCTTCCAGCACGGCGCGGTCTTTCGCCAGCGCCACGGCGCGGCGCAAAGTTTCCGGCGACATGTTGTCCAGCAGCACGCAATCGACGCCGAGGCCGAGGGCCTCTTCAAGCTGCGCCAGCGTGTCCACCTCCAGCTCGATCCGGACCATGTGGCCGAGGCCGGCGCGCACCCGCTCGACCGCCGGTTTGATGCCGCCCGCCGCCACCAGGTGATTGTCCTTGATGAGCACAGCGTCGTCGAGGCCGAAGCGGTGGTTGAAGCCGCCGCCGCAACGCACGGCATATTTCTGCAGGGTGCGCAGGCCCGGCAGGGTCTTTCGGGTGCAGACGATGCGGGCCTTGGTGCCCGCCACCGCGTCCACCAGCGCGCGGGTGGCGGTGGCCACGCCCGATAGGTGACCGGAAAAATTCAGCGCCACGCGCTCGGCGGTGAGCAGCGCGCGCGACAGCCCGTCGATCACCGCCAGCGTGGTGCCGGCGCCCACGGTGGTGCCGTCCGGCGCCTCGGCGCGGAAGGTGGTGGCCGGATCGACGAGGCGGAACGCACATTCCGCCGCGATCAGCCCGGCGATGGTCCCGGGCTTGCGCGCCACGATCCGCGCGGTCGAGCGCGCGGCGGCGGGGATGGTCAGGTCCGAGGTGATGTCGCCGGCGCGGCCGATGTCCTCTGCCAGCGCCGCGCGCACCGAAGGTTCGACGAGCAGCGCGGATGGCGGCCTTGCAAAGGGCAGGGCGAGGTCAGCGCGCAACACTGACAGCCCCGGCCGTTTCTGCGCCGGCCTCGGCGGCGATTCTTTCGGCGTCCGCCAGCGTCAGGAAGCTGCGCGCAGCCTTTTCGTCCGTCTGCGGATAATCGCTGCGGAAATGAGCGCCGCGGCTTTCCCGGCGAAGAAGGGCCGCCGCCGTCACCAGCCTGGCGGTGGCCGTCATGTTGAGCAGCGCCGGTTCGGACGCACCGGCGCGCTCCACGCCGGCGATCGCCTCCAGCGCCGCCTTGAGGCCTGCCCGGTCGCGCTCCAGGCCCACATGCCTGGTCATCGCCTCGCGCAGCACATGCGGCGGCGGCGGCAAGGCAAAGCGGAGCGGCGCGGGCGGGGTGCCGCGAGTCTTGCCTTGCGCGACCTGCCCCTTGATGTCCTCGGCCGCCCGCGCGCCGAACACCAGGGCTTCGAGCAGCGAGTTGGAGGCCAGCCGGTTGGCGCCATGCAGGCCTGTGGAGGCGCATTCGCCCACGGCCCACAGCCCTGCGAGTGAGCTGCGGCCGTAGGCATCGGTGGCGATGCCGCCCATGTGGTAATGCGCCGCCGGCGCCACCGGGATGGGCTCGCGGGCGGGATCGACGCCGCCCTCGCGGCAGGCTTCGTAGACTGTCGGGAAATGGTGCGCGAAATCCCTGCCGATGGCTTCTCGGCAATCGAGAAACACGCGATGCCCGCCCGCGAGCTCGCGATGGATGGCGCGGGCCACGACGTCGCGCGGCGCCAGCTCGGCGGCAGGATGCACGGCGAGCATGAAGCGCCGCCCGTTCTCGTCCACCAGCACTGCGCCTTCGCCACGCAGGGCTTCGGAGGCCAACGGCGCCGGATCCTTGCCGATGGCAATGGCGGTGGGGTGGAACTGCACGAACTCTGCATCGGCGATCACGGCGCCCGCGCGCGCGGCCATGCCCACGCCTTCGCCGCGCCCCTCCGGGGGATTGGTCGTCACCGCGTAAAGCGAGCCCAGTCCACCGGTGGCGAAGATCACCGCGGGCGCGCGGAACAGCATCAGCCGCGCGTCGCGGCCCTGGCCGTGGCGGGCGAACAGGCCGATGACGCGGCCGTCCTCCAGCGCCAGTTCCACGGCGTGATAGCCTTCTAGGATCCTGATGGATGGCGTGGCCAGCGCCTGAAGCGCCAGCGTGCGCGTGACTTCCGCGCCGGCGCGGTCGCCCGAGACATGAACGATGCGGTTGGCCGAATGCGCGGCCTCGCGGCCGAGCGCCAAGGTGCCGTCGGCATTGCGGTCAAACGGCGCGCCGAGGCGGATCAGGTCTTCGATGCGGGGCTTCGCCTCGCGCGTGACAATCTCGACGATGGCCGGATCGCAGCTTCCTGCGCCCGCCGCCAGCGTATCGGCGGCATGGGACTGCCAAGAGTCGTCCGGCCCCATCGCCGCGGCGATGCCGCCCTGCGCCCAGGCGCTGGAGCCCGAGACGCCTGGCCGCGTGCCGGCCAGCACCAGCGCGGGGAAGGGCGCCAGCTTGAGCGCCGCGAACAGGCCTGCCACGCCCGCGCCCAGGATCAGCGCGCCGTCGGTTTCAATTACCGTGTCGATGGTCTTGGCCATGATCGCCTCATGCAGCGGCGCGCTGGGCCGCCTGGGTAGGAACGCGCAGCATGCGCTCGACTGCCGACTTGGCCCGTTCCGCGATGGCCGGATCGACCGTCACTTCGTGCGTCATCGTCTGCAGCGCGTTGAGGATGCCGGGCAGGGTGATGCGCTTCATGTGCGGGCAGAGATTGCACGGCCGCACGAACTCCACATCGGGAAACTCCACCGCCACGTTGTCGCTCATCGAGCATTCGGTCACCATCACCACGCGGGCGGGGCGATGCTTGGCAACGTAGCCGATCATGCCGCTGGTCGAGCCGGCGAAATCGGCTTCGTCCACCACGTCCGGCGGGCATTCGGGATGGGCGAGGATGACCACGCCCGGATTGGCGGTGCGATAGTCGCGCAGCTCCTGCGCGGTGAAGCGCTCATGCACCTCGCAGCGGCCCTTCCAGGTAATGATCTTGATCCGCGTCTGACGCGCGACATTGGCGGCCAGGTATTCGTCCGGAATCATGATGACGGTATCGACGCCCCATTCGCGGGCAATGTCCTCGACCACCGCGGCGGCATTGGCCGAGGTGCAGCAAACCTCGCACTCGGCCTTCACCTCGGCGGAGGTGTTCACATAGGTCACCACCGGCAGGCCGGGATATTTCTGCTTGAGCAGGCGCACATCCGCCGCCGTCACCGATTCGGCCAGCGAGCAGCCCGCCTTGAGATCGGGGATGAGAACCGTCTTTTCCGGCGACAGCACCTTGGAGGTCTCGGCCATGAAGTGCACGCCCGCCTGGACGATCACCTGCGCGTCGGTCTTGGCGGCCTCGCGCGCCAGCATCAGCGAATCGCCGACGAAATCGGCCACGCAGTGGAAGATCTCCGGCGTCATGTAGTTGTGCGCCAGAATGACGGCGTTTTTCTCTTTCTTGAGCCGGTTGATCGCATGCACGTAAGGCGCATGCACCGGCCACTCCACTTCGGGAATGACATGGGCGACGCGGGCATAGGCTGCGCGCGTGGCAGCCGCCACTGCGGGCGTATAGTCCAGTGCCGCCGAGTCCAGGGGCCGATCCATCTTGCGTCTCCTTTATGCTCTATTTGAGCATATATATGGGGTGAAATTACCGGGCGTAAAGCCCGGCATCACCCTCCGATGGTTGTTATGCTACGCTTGAGCATAAATTCGTCAAGCCCGCCCCCTGCGGCAGCCGCGCACGGCAGCCATGATTTGACAGCAGGGGCTGGGCCGGGCGCTATAGGCAGCGCTGCTATCGCAACCGGCAAACGAGGCCCCCCGTGGAACAGCTAACCCCGAAGATCGACTGGTTGGCGGCCGGCGAGGCCTTGCTGCCGGAAATCGTGGCCCTGCGCCGGGCCATCCACCAGGAGCCGGAGCTGGGCCTATTCCTGCCGAAGACCACCGGGAAGGCCAAGGAGGCCCTCAGGAGCCTGCCGCTGGAAATTCTGGAGGGACCGTCCACCACCGGCTTCATGGCGATCCTGAGGGGGCCGGAGAACGGGCGCACGGTGCTGCTGCGCGGGGACATGGATGCCTTGCCGCTGAACGAGGAAACCGGCCTCGATTTCGCCTCCCGCAGCCCCGGCGCCATGCACGCCTGCGGCCATGACACCCACACTGCCATGCTGGCGGGCGCCGCCAAGGCCCTGTGCGCCCGGCGCGACAGCCTGGCCGGCACGGTGATGTTCATGTTCCAGCCGGGCGAGGAAGGCCATTTCGGCGCCCGCGCGATGATCGCGGACGGCCTGCTCGAACCAAAGCCCGATGCGGCCTTCGCGCTCCACATCTCGCCCAACGTGCCCAGCGGGATGCTGGCGGGGCGGGCAGGCGCGCTGCTCGCCGCCGCCGACAAGTTCGTGGTGAAGGTCACGGGGCAGGGCGGCCACGCCTCCCAGCCGCACGAGGCGCTCGATCCCATCCCGGTGGCCTGCGAGATCGTCACGGCGCTGCAGGCGATGATGACGCGGCGCGTGCCGGCTTTCGATCCCGCCGTGCTGACGGTGGCGCGCATCACCTCGGGCACCACCAACAACATCATCCCCGAGACGGCCGAGATCGAGGGCACCATCCGCAGTTTCTCCGAACGCTCGCGCCGCACCGTGCACGAGGGCCTCGAACGGGTGGCCGCGAACATCGCCGCCGCCCATCGCTGCGAGGCCGAGGTGACCATCGTGCCGGGCTTTCCGGTGACGCATTGCGCGCCCGAAGCCTTTGCCTTCGCGCGTGAGACGGCGCAATCGCTGTTTGGCGACGACAGCGTCATCACCCTGTCCACGCCGCTGATGGGCGCGGAGGATTTCTCTTATGTGCTGCAACAGGTTCCGGGCGCGATGCTGATGCTCGGCGCCACGCCCGAGGGCGCCGAGCCTTCGAGCTGCTGCGCGCTGCATTCCAACAAGATGGTGCTCGACGAAGGCGCCATGGCGCGCGGCATCGCCATCCATTGCGCACTGGCCGAAGCGTTTCTCAATGAGGGGTTCGGGGCGTAAGGGCCAGCGGCTAGAGCCGGCTCGCAGGCGAGAGCGTTAGCCGCTGGTGGCCGCGTAGCACGCTCGCGGTATCGAGCTTGCCGCCCGCCAGCGCCTTGCTGACTGCGGCGACATCGGCTACGGGCGTGCCGTTGATCGCGGCCAGGATATCGCCGGTCTTCATCCCCATGTCCTCGGCGGGCGAGCCCTTGTCCACCGACACCACATAGACACCGGAGGTCACGCCGTCCTTCGCCGCCGCCGCGGCTTCAGCACTGTTCAGTTCGCGCGCCGAGATGCCTAGCCGCAACGGCGGGGAGGCGGCCGCCGGCGCAGCCGCGGCAACGCTCGCCCGCAGCGCAGCCAGGCCGTAGTTCGGATTGCGGATGGCTACGTCCACTTCAACCACCTTGCCGGCGCGGAACAGCTTCAGCGGCAGCTTGGCCTCCGGCTTGCCGCCCAGAACGGCATCCGCCGCCGCGGCCAGATCGTTGGTATTGGCGAGCGGCTTGCCGTTCGCTTCGAATACGATGTCGTCCTTGACGATGCCCGCCGCAGCGGCCGGACTGCCGGCATAGCTCGCTGCCACGATCAGCCCGTTCTGCTTCCAGCCGAGTTGTGCCAGATGCGCTGCCATGTCCTGGTTGTCGAGCATGATGCCCAGCAGCGGGCGGAATTTTGTCTCCGCGCTGAAGTTGGCTGCAGCCAGGGTTTCAAGATCGTCGGCGACGTTTCTGGCCATCTCCGCGCTGGTGGTGCGCAGCCAGTAAGCCTTTTCGACGTTCTGGGCAGGCGGAGTTGAAATCTTCACCGCATATTGGAAACCATCGCCGAGCCCGGAGAACTGGAAGATGTCGACCCAGGCGATGTCACCGGCATCGAGCGAGACAGTGAAGCTGTAGCCGGCGCCGAGCAGGTCGATATGGCTGTTGCTCATGTTCATGTTGGCGATAGCGCCTTCGGCGAGGCTGTGCGCGTAAGTGATCTGCCCGCCGGCGTCCCAATTGCTCACCGTGCCGGCCTTGATCGCCGTCACGCTGTAGCCGATCGCCACGCACCAGTAGACGTAATAGGCATGGTTGGTCGCGAGATCCTTGGCAGCATCGGCCACCGTGGCCTTGAGCGTGGGCTGGTACCACAGCGGCACAGCGTCGCCCGCGTTCTGAAACAGGGCCGATTGCTGGGCGCGCAGCGGTGCGCCGGCGCTGCTCAGCGCCAGCATGAGAACTGCCGCGCCCAGTGGGCGCACCTTCCGCGTAAATGCCGACATGCCGCGCCCCCGCCTGACCCACGACAAAGACTAGCACTGCCACATCGGGGGACTTTGACAATTCTCACAAGCCGAAGCGGCTCGCGGCGAGCCCCTACCGCCGCATCCCCAGCCTCACGCCGGGCGAGGGCCGTTCGCTCAGCACCTCGCGGCGGAAGCGGAACAGTTCGGCGGGGCGGCCGCGCGCAACCGGCGCGAACTTGCCCGTGCGCTCCACCAGTCCCTGACCTTCCACCAGCCGGCGGAAATTCTGCTTATGCAGGCGGACGCCGGAGATCGCCTCCACCGTGCGCTGCAGCTCCAAGAGCGTGAAGCTGGGCGCCATCAGCTCAAACACCACCGGGCGATATTTCATCTTGCCGCGCAGCCGGGCGATGGCAGTGGCGAGGATGCGGCGGTGATCGAAGATCATCGAGATGCCGAGGGCCGTTCGGGGAAGCTGGTCGGCCGTGGCGCGGCCGTCGCGCGGCGCTTCCTCCACCAGCCCGGCCTCATAAAGCAGCTCATAGCGTTCGAGCGCGCGCTCCTCGTCCCATGTCAGACCGTCATGGCCGAAGCACAGCGCCGCGCGCTGGCGGCGGCGCTGGCATTCGGCCTTGTCGGTCCCGGCGCGCGCGAACTGGGCTAGCGCGGGCAGGATCACCGCCTCGATGATGGCGGGCTTTTGCTGGCGCCAGTCTTCCCAGGGAAAATAGCCGTACCAGTCCTGCCATTGCGTGTCGGGCGCCGTCAGTTCGCGCATGGCCCGCACCAACGCGAGGTAACCGACCGACACCACTCGCGGGCCTTCGCCGGCATGGACCATGTGGCGGCCGCGGTCGCCAAAGGTGTAGAGCTGTTCGGCATAATCGAGATCGAGGTAGGTCTGTTCATGCACCCAGGTGCGCAAGCCGCTTTCCAGCGTGCGGTGGCGCAAGGGATCGAACGGGCCGAAGGGCAGGCCGTGCGTGCCGTCAGCCTGGCGCACCACCAGCACGCGCGGGGAGTCTTCGGCCACGGACACGATGGCGGCGGAAAGGCCGATGCGCACCACATTGGTAGCGGTGCTGCGGTTCATAGTTCCTCCCGCGACAGCGGAAGCTCTACGCATTCGCCCTCGGCCACGATGCGCCCACGCCCCAGGGCTTCGACGGCGGCGATCATGCGGCCCTCGCGCGCCAGCGCCTCGTCTGCCAACCGCACCATCAGCGCATTGGGAAAGGCGTGCGGCGCGCGCAAGCGCAGCGCCTTGGCCACCTCGCTTTCGCAGCCCGCGCCGAAGCGGTCGCACAACAGGATGTAGGCCGCTGCGGTGGAGCGGCTGATGCCGGCCCAGCAATGCACCAGCATGGGCGCTTCGCCTGCCCAGTCGCGGCCGAAAGCAATGAGGCGCTCGATGTGCCGCTCGCTGGGCGGCACTTCGCCGAAGGCCGGATCGGCCACGTCGTTGACGGCGAGTTGCAGGTGCTGTTCCGGCGCCACGCCCGCAGGCGTCTCGATCATGTGCTCGGGCGACAGCAGCGTCACCAGACGCGACGGACGATAGCGGCGGATCGCGTCTTCGACGGCCGACAAAGGCGTGACAAGGATCATGCTCATGCAGAACTCCGCCTCTCCCTTGCTAGCCGAGCGCGGCCACAATGGGAAGCCTCACAGCTGTAACCGTTTGAAGCGGGCAAGGAACTGGGCCTGCGCCTCGGCGGGCGCCAGCGGCACCAGCCGGGGCGTCACCAGCCCGGCGGGCGGGGCACCGAAGAAACGCCTGGCCTCTTCCTTGTCGAAGCCGGCGAGCTGGGTGGCTTCGTGATAGGCGCTGATGTGATCGGCCTTCTTGATGAGCGCTTCGATCCCGGCGGGCGTGCGCGGGGTGAGGCCGAAACGGATGTGGACGGCAGCAAGCAGGCGCAGCTCGAAGGCCTTGTAGTCCAGCCCCACCGCCGCCTTGAACGGGCTGATGAGGTCGCCGACCACATATTCCGAGGCGTCGTGCAGCAGCGCAGCCAGTCGCGCCTCGCGCGCCAGATTGGGCGCCAGTTCGCCCGCCAGCCGCTCCACCAGCACCGAGTGCTGCGCCACGGAAAAGGCATGGTCGCCCTTGGTCTGGCCGTTCCAGCGCGCCACGCGGGCCAGGCCGTGGGCGATGTCCTCGATCTCGATGTCGAGCGGCGAGGGATTGAGCAGGTCGAGCCGCCGCCCGCTCAGCATGCGCTGCCAGGCGCGCGGCGGTTGGCTCGGTGGTTTCTTCGAAGCTGTCATAATTCGCTTTCTGTCCGGGCCGCCCGTTTACCGTAATGCCAATTGGCTGGCGAGCTTTACCTGTCGTTTTGGCTTGCGCTTGCTATAGTGCGGGCAGGGCTGGTGGCGCCGATAGCGTTAACAAGGCGGCGCACGGGGAAAGTGGCCTGGGGTAAAGTGGGATGACGGTAAAGCCGCTTGCGGCGGATCAGCTGTGCCGGAGGACCGATCCGGCGCAGCTTCCTTTCGAAACGACTGCCAACCTGCCGGAGGCCGATGGCCCCGTGGGCCAGGATCGCGCCATGCGGGCGCTGGTCTTCGGCGCACGCATGACCCAGCCGGGCTACAACATCTTCGTCACCGGGCCGCAGGGCTCGGGCAAGCACAGTTCCATCAAGCGGGCGCTGGAGCGCATGGCCGCCACCATGCCGCCGCCGCCGGACTGGTGCTACGTCCACAATTTCGCGCAAAGCCACCGGCCCAGGGCGCTGCGTTTCCCGGCAGGAGAGGGCGCGCGCTTCCAGCAGGCGATGGCGGCGTTCGTGGACAGCTTGAAGGGCGCGATGGCCAAGCTGTTCGACGGCGAGGACTATCGCCGCCGCCGCGAAACCATCGAAGAGAAGTTTCGCGAGCATGTGGACGGCACGCTCGAAGCCCTGCGCAGCGGTGCCGAGAAACAGGGGCTGGCGCTGGTGGAGCGCAGCGAAGGCGGCTTCGAATTCCGCCCGCAGCGCGACGGCCTGGTGCTCGCCGACGACGATTACCGCCGCCTCGCCAAGACCGAGCGCGACCGGCTCGCCGCGAGGACGCGCGAGCTTTCCGGCGAACTCGAGCAAACGATGAAGAAGCTCGAAGCCGTGCGCGAGGAAGCGGTGGCATCGGTTCGCGCGCTCGACCGCGAGCTGGGCGAGGCCGAGGTCCGGCGCATGATGGTGCCCTTGTCCGACGGGTTCCGCGCCATCCCGCCGGCGCAGGCCCATATCGAAGCGGTGTTTCAGGACGTGATGGCGCACCTGGAGGCGCTGCAGGCCGGCGCGCGGGGGCAGAGCGACGCCGAAGGCCGCAGCCGCGACGACGAAGTGCCGTTCCACCACTACGAAGTGAATCTGCTGGTGGACAATTCCGGCGCCAAGGGCGCGCCGGTGGTGTCGCTGGCTCTGCCCTCGCTGTCGCAACTCGTCGGCAAGGTCGAGCATGTGCCGCTGCTCGTCACCGTCATCACCGATTTCATGTATATCCGTGGCGGGGCGTTGCACCGCGCCAATGGCGGCTTCCTGCTGATCGACGTGCTCGACCTGTTGCAGCAGGACGTGTCGTGGGAAGCCTTGAAGCGCGCGCTGCACGAGATGGCCGTGCGCATCGAGAACCTCGCCGAGGTGCTGGACCGCAGCCAGACCCTGACCATCCAGCCCGAGCCCATCCCGCTCGATCTCAAGGTGGTGCTGTTCGGCGAGCCGTGGCTGTTCTGGCGGCTGCGCGAACTCGATGCCGACTTCGCGGACCTGTTCAAGGTGCAGGCGGATTTCTCGCTCCATGCCGATCGCAATGACGAGAACGCCATGTCCCTGATGCGCCTGTTTGCCAGCGTGGCGCGGCAGGGCGGCCTCAGGCAGTTGTCGCGCAGCGGCGCCGCCCGCATGATCGACGAGGCCGCGCGCCTGGCCGGCGACGCGCACAAGCTCAGCGTGCGCACCTCGCATCTTGCCGACCTGCTGCGCGAGGCCGATCACTTCGCCCGCGAATCCGGCCGCGCGCTTATCGGTGGCGAAGACGTCGCCATCGCCGTGGCCGCCAAGGAGGATCGCGGCGGCCGCCTCAAGGCGCTCGAACACGAGCTGATCGAGCGGCGCATCCTGTTCATCGACACCGACGGCAAGAAGGTCGGGCAGGTGAACGGCATCACCGTGCTCTCCGCCGCCGGCTTCGCCTTTGGCATGCCCGCGCGCATCACCGCGCGGGTGCGCCCCGGCGACGGCAGGGTTATGGACATCGACCGCATGGCCGATTTCAGCGGTCCGACCCATGCCAAGGGCGTGCAAATCCTCACCGGCTATTTGAACGGCCATTATTCCACCAGCGGCAAGCTCTCGCTCTCGGCCAGCATCGCCTTCGAACAATCCTATGGGCCGGTGGACGGTGACAGCGCCTCCGCGGCCGAACTGATCGCGATCCTCTCCGCGGCGGCAGACGTTCCCTTGAAGCAGGGAATTGCCATAACCGGTTCGATCAACCAGCACGGCGAGATGCAACCCATCGGCGGCGCCAACGAAAAGATAGAAGGCTTCTTCGACATCTGCGCGCTGCGCGGCTTCGCCAAGGGCAACGGCGTCATCATTCCGCGCACCAACGTTATGAACCTGATGCTGCGCGACGACGTGGTGGACGCGGTGCGCCAGGGCAAGTTCCAGATCTGGGCCGTCGATACCGTGGACGAGGCTATCGAAATCCTTACCGGCCTGAAGGCGGGCGCGAGGAAGGCGAACGGCCGTTTCCCGCGTGGCAGCTTCAACGCCCGCGTCATGCGGCGGCTGACCTGGTTCGCGCGGCCGCGGCTGTTGCGCCCCATCCATCTCGATGGCTGGTGGCCGCTCTGAACTTCAGAGCAACGAGTGTTTCAGTTTGTCATTTTTCGTCATGGCCGCCCTTGTGGCGGCCATCCATGAACGCCGTCCCTTCCAAGCCTTACGCCGCTTGGGTTCGTGGATCGCCGGGGTCGTAGCGTCAGCGTCGCGACGCCCGGCGATGACGTAAGGAAAATGATTCGACCTGATAGCCCTGCGCTTTAGCCCTTGACATGTATCAAGGATGGCGCGTTGCTCGCCTATAGTCTCGTGGTGCAACACATGGAGGGCCGTCCATGTCCTACGCCAAGATCCTGGCGCCGCTGACCGGCGGTGCCCGCGACGCCATCGTTCTGGCCAGCGCCTTCGCTGCCGCCAAGCCGTTTCACGCCCATGTGGTGGCGCTGTTCGTGCGCCCCGATCCGAGCGAAGCCATGCCGTTCTTCGGCGAGGGTGTCTCCGGCGTGGTGGTGCAGGAGATCATCGACGCCGCCAAGGCTGCCGCGGACAAGGCAGCGGAGGTGGCGCGGGCCACGCTCGCCAAGGCCGCCACCGAAGCGGGTGTTGAACTGGTGGGTCATCCGGCGCTGCGAGATGTGGCTACCGTCTCCTATCGCGAAATGCAGGGCAATTTTGCCGACCGGGTGACGCAGGCCAGCCGTCTTTCGGACCTGGTGCTGTTCGGTCCGCTGGCGGCGGGCGACAAGCCAGGCCTCTCCGAGGCCTTCGAGGCCACGCTGCTGGAGACCGGCCGCCCCGTCCTTCTGACGGCGCAGGTGCCGCCGAAAAATTTCGCCCGCCGCGTGGCACTGGGCTGGGACGGCAGCCTGACCTGCGCCCGGGCGGTCAGCGCCGCCATGCCGCTGCTCGAAAAGGCGGAAGCCGTGGAGGTGCTCTGTGTCTGCAATGGCGACATGGAAGGGTTGGATGATCTCAAGGAGTTTTTGAGCCTGCACGGCATCTCGTGCAGCGCGCGCAAGATCGAGGCCGGTGCGCGCCCAGTGGGCGAGGTGCTGCTGGAAACCGCGTTGCAGGGCGGCGCTGGGTTGCTGGTCTTGGGCGGCTATGGCCATACGCGGCTGCGCCAATTGTTCTTTGGCGGCGTCACCCGCCATGTTGTCAGCCACGCGGAATTGCCGCTGCTCTTGGTGCACTGACCTCAGTAGAACAGCATCTTGCCGCAGACGATGAGCAGAGTGCCCGCCAGGGTCAGGCGTACGGCATTGTCGGGCAGGCGCGCCGCCAGGCTGCTGCCCACGACGATGCCCGGCAGCGAACCGATCAGCAGCGTGACGAGCAGCGCCCAGTTGATCGAGCCCATCAGCAGGTGTCCGAAGCCTGCAATCAGCGTCAGCGGTACGGCATGGGCAATGTCCGAGCCCACCACCCGCGCCATCGGCAGCTCGGGATAGAGCAGGATGAGGAAGGTGACGCCGATGGCGCCGGCGCCTACCGACGAGATCGATACCAGCACGCCTAGCAGGAAGCCGCAGGCGACGGTGAGCCAGCGCACGCGCTCAGGATCGATCGGGCCGACATACTGGCGGAACGCGCGGATCAGCGGCCTGCGCAGGAACAACGCCAGCGCCGTCAGGAACAGCGCCGCGCCCAGCACGCGCGTAATCAGGAACTGTGTCTCGTTCTTGTCGATATGCAGCTCGTAGAGCACGAACAACGCCAGCGCCGCGCCCGGAACGCTACCGGTGGCCAGCCGCACCACGATGCGCCAGTCCACAGTGTGATTGAAGCCGTGCACCAGCGAGCCGCCGGTCTTCGTCACCGAGGCGTAGAGCAGATCGGTGCCCACCGCCGTTGCTGGATGGATGCCGAACAGGATCAGGATCGGCGTCATCAGCGATCCGCCGCCGACTCCCGTAATGCCGACCAGCATGCCGACGAAGAAGCCGGAGAACACATAGACAAAATTTGCCGCGTGCAAAAAACTCATATTTCCGTGTACTTCCGCTGTGCTGAACAGATTCCGTTCATAGCGACAGTACCGGACACGAGCAAGCTGTCGCGCAGCCTGCGCCGTTGCTGCGACTCGTTACGCCAGCATTTTCGCTGTAATTGATGAAGCGCAAATTCAGGAAAGTTTGCGCAAAATCACGCTGCCGGCGGAATATCCGGCGCCGAACGAGCACAAATGCCCAAGATCCCCGGCTGTTAAGTCCGCACTGTGTTTGTGAAATGCGATCATCGAGCCCGCCGAACTCGTATTGGCATATTCTTCTAGGATGTTGGGCGCTTCGCCGGGCTTGGGGTCGCGGCCGAGCACGCGGCGCGCGATCAGCTCGTTCATGTTGATGTTGGCCTGATGCAGCCACAACCGCTTCAGCGCGGCAGGTTCGATGCCGTTCTCCGCCAGATGCGAAACAATCAGTTCCGAAACCATCGGCACGACTTCCTTGAAAACCTTGCGGCCTTCCTGGATGAAGAGCTTGTCGGGCAGGCCGATGCCTTCGGGCGCGGTGCGGTTGAGGAAACCGAAATTGTTGCGGATGTTGTTGGAGAACTTCGTCTTCAGCTTGGTGGAAAGCACTTCCCACGCATTGGCGCCGCGCGCCGTGTCCGCCCGCTCGACCACGAAGGCGGTGGCGACGTCGCCGAAGATGAAATGGCTGTCGCGGTCGGTGAAATTGAGATGGCCGGAACAAATTTCCGGGTTGCACACCAGGATGGCGCGGGCGTGCCCGGCGGCCACCATGTCGGCGGCGGCCTGCAGCCCGAAGGTGGCCGAGGAGCAGGCCACGTTCATGTCGAAGGCGAAGCCCTCGATGCCGAGCGCCTCCTGCACCTCGATGGCGATCGCGGGATAGGGCCGCTGCAGGTTGGAGCAGGCCACCAGCACGCCGTCGATCTCTCCGGCCTGGCGGTCGGCGGATTTGAGCGCGCCGCGCGCTGCGGCCACTGCTATTTCGGCCAGGATGGAGATTTCGCCATTCGGCCGTTCGGGAATGCGCGGGCACATCACCGCCGGATCGAGCACGCCGTGCTTGTCCATCACGTAGCGCGACTTGATGCCCGAGGCCTTGACGATGAACTCGACGCTGGATTCTGCCAGCGCCGGCATCACGCCGCTGGCGATGGCCTCAGCATGGGCCGCGTTGTGGCGGCGGGCGTACTCATTGAAACTCTCGACCAGTTCGCTGTTGCTGATCGCATGCGGAGGCGTGAAAAGCCCAGTCCCGCTCAGTGCCATGCCTGTCACAGGTGGCTATCCCCTTGATTTTCGGCCCCGAGGCTGTCTTACCGCGCGACCAAAGGCAAGCGTTTGTCGGTTGCACCGGAGGCTCGCCAGCTGCAAGGAAATTTTTAGGGATATCAGCTAGTTAGTTCTGCTGTTCAATTGCAGCAAACCGGGCGGCAGGACGATGGGCGCAGATGGGCCAGGGGTGGCGATGGAATGGCATGGGCTGGTCGTCACCGCTCTGCTGTTGCTGCCGGCCCTGGCCGCGGGGGCCCTCAGGCTGCGCCGGCAGGCCAGCAGGCAAACGCCGCGGCTGACTGCGGCCGAAAAAACCTACCGTGCCTTTTTCGATCATACGGTTCTGGGCGTTTTCCGCACTACGCCAGACGGGCGCTACGTCGACGCGAATCCGGCACTGGCGCGGATTTACGGTTACGTCGATCCGGCTGCCCTGATGGAGGGCCTGACTGACATAGCCGGACAACTCTATACCGATGCAGGCC
The DNA here is from genome assembly GCA_018971835.1 of Alphaproteobacteria bacterium. Taxonomy (GTDB): domain Bacteria; phylum Pseudomonadota; class Alphaproteobacteria; order Micropepsales; family Micropepsaceae; genus Rhizomicrobium. Next base: position 3,268 of record JAGWZW010000033.1, on the reverse strand, counting down.
GCCGCGAAGCCTTCAGCGACCTGCTCGCGGCCGATGATGTCGTGACCGATTTTGTTTCGGAAATCCGGCGCCGCGACGGCTCGACGATCTGGATCTCCGAGACGGCGCGCGCGGTGCGCGACTGGACGGGGCGGCTGGTCTTCTACGAAGGCACGGTCGAGGACGTCACCGCCAAGATCGACGCCGAGCGCGCGCTGCGCCGCGCTCTGGAAAAGGCAGAAGAGGCGAACCGCGCCAAGAGTGCCTTTCTCGCGGCGATGAGCCACGAACTGAAGACGCCGCTCAACGGTGTGCTCGGTTTTTCCGAAGTCATCAAGGAGGAGATGCTGGGCCCCATCGGGCTCGCCGCCTATCGCGAGTACGCAGAGCACATCCACAAGAGCGGACGCCGCCTGTTGGAGGTCATCGAAAACGTTCTGGACATCACGCGCCTTCAGGCCGGAACGCTGCCCCTGAACCGGCAGGCATTGGTGGTCGAGCCTCTTGTCGCTGCCGCGGTTGCTGAAGCGGAGGCCGCCGCCAGGCACCGGGTGGCGCTCGATCTGGCCCCGGATTTGCCTCTAATCGACGCAGACGCCGGCCGGCTGCGCCAGGTGCTGCACCATCTGCTTTCCAACGCGATGAAGTTCACCCCGGACGGCGGCGCGGTGTCGGTCCGCCTGGAGCCAGAAGCCGCCGGGCTGTGGATCGTGGTCGCCGACAGTGGCATCGGCATGGCGCCGGATCAGATCGCCGTCGCGCTGGAGCCCTTCCGTCAGATCGACGGGTCGCTGGCCCGGCGTTTCGAAGGGGCGGGGCTGGGCCTTGCCCTGACCAAAGCGCTGGTGGATCTCCACAATGGGCGGCTGGCCATAGAAAGCGAGGAAGGCGTGGGCACGACGGTGCGGGTCTGGCTTCCTGCCACCGCGGGTGCTGCCGCGCCGACGGTTGTGGCCGCTTGAGGCTCGCGCTTGGGCGCCGGGCGCGCTAAATCTCGGTCCATGATCGTGAAACTGGATACACAAAAGGCCCTGGTGCTGTTTTCGGGCGGGCAGGATTCCACCACCTGTCTGGCTTGGGCGCTGGAGCGTTTCGAGGCAGTGGAAACCGTCGGCTTCGACTATGGCCAGCGCCATGCCGTGGAACTCGAAGCCCGGCCGCGGGTGCTGGCCGCGCTGCGCGCTGGGTTCCCGCAATGGACGGCGAAGCTGGGCCAGGACCATGTCCTGCCGCTCGGGGTGCTGAAGGCGATCGGCGGCAGCGCCCTGACCGACGACATGAAAATCGAGATGGGCGAGCACGGGCTTCCCACCAGCTTCGTGCCGGGGCGCAACGTGCTGTTCCTGACGGCGGCGGCAGCTCTGGCCTACCGGCGCGGCATCGCCGTGCTGGTCGGCGGCATGTGTGAGACGGATTACTCCGGCTATCCCGATTGCCGCAACGAGACGATCAAGACGCTCGAAGCCGCACTCGATCTGGCGATGGAAGCGCCCTTCCGGATCGAGACGCCGCTGATGTGGCTCGACAAGGCGGAAACCTGGGCGCTGGCCGAGAAGCTGGGCGGGCAGGCGCTGGTCGATCTGATCGTGGAGGAAACTGTCACCTGCTATCATGGCGAGCGCGCCACGCGCCACGACTGGGGCTATGGCTGCGGCGTCTGCCCGGCCTGCGAGCTGCGCGCGAAAGGCTACGCGAACTACGTGAGCCAATGACGTACTCCGTCAAGGAAATCTATTACACGCTGCAGGGCGAGGGCGCGCAAGCGGGCCGCGCGGCGGTGTTCCTGCGCTTTGCCGGCTGCAATCTGTGGACCGGGCGCGAACAGGATCGTGAAAAGGCGGTCTGCACGTTTTGCGATACCGATTTCGTCGGCACCGATGGCAGCGGCGGCGGCACGTTCAGGGCGGCCGACGATCTGGCCCATGCGGTGGAGGCGCAGTGGCCGAAGAACGCGCGGGGCCGGCGTTATGTCGTTTGCACCGGCGGCGAGCCGCTGCTGCAGCTCGACACGCTCTTGATCGACGCACTGCACCGGCTGGGCTTCGAGGTCGGAGTGGAAACAAACGGCACGCAGGAGGCGCCGGAGGGCCTCGACTGGATTTGCGTCAGCCCCAAGGCCGATGCCGAATTGAAACTCACGCGCGGCGACGAACTGAAGCTGGTCTATCCGCAGAAAGATGTGCCGCCGGAGCGCTTCGCCGATCTCGCCTTCGTGCATTTCTTCCTGCAGCCGCTGGACGACGAAAACCGCGACGCCAACACCAGCGCGGCCACCGAGTACTGTCTCTCCCATCCGCAATGGCGTCTGTCGCTGCAAACCCACAAGCTGATCGGGATTCGCTGAGGGTTCATCGCATCGCTTGTCGTCCCCGTGTCACAAGCCTCCGGTATGGACGCCCGATGGGCTATGCTAGCCTGCCAATGATTCTGGGGGGCATTCGATGAGTGCGGTGGCGGATGTTCGGGCACCGGCGCGGGGCGAGGCGGTTTCGTTCTATCGGCTGATCTGGCTGATGCCGGCCGCCTTTGCGCTGCACATCTGCGAGGAGTGGTTTGGCGGCTTCGCCAATTGGGTCACGCATGTTGTCGGCGGCGAGATGAGCCCTTCGACCTTTCTCGTCAACAATGCCGGGTTCATGGCCGTGCTGGTGGCGCTGACGACGCTGGCTGGCGCGACACGCAAGGGCTGGGCTGTGTTCCTGCTCATGTTCTGGGCCAGCGCCAACCTGTTCTGGGACTTCCTGTTCCACGTCTTCACCGTGCCGCTGTTCGACCGCTATTCGCCGGGGCTGCTGACCGCGACGCTGCTCTATTTCCCGATTTCTTACCTGGTTGCCCGGGCGGCGCTGGCCGAGCGCGTGCTGCCGCCGGCGCTGTTCACGCTTGCGTGCGGGCTGGGGGCGGCATTGATGGGATTCGTGATCTGGGCGGGGCTCTATCATTTCGCGGTGTGATCGGCCGCCGCCTCCGCCGAGTCGTGACCCTTTCTCACCGGCAATAATTCGGTGTCATCGGCACCTATCCACGCCTGCCGCTTTGGGCCTCCCGGCCAAGCGCCTGAGGCGCTTGGCGAATTTATCCGTACCAAGATTTTTGCGCCAACTTATCCACGCTCTTCAATCCGGGCGTAGAATGCGCGCGGTGAATTTGAAGGAGTGACTAGGCCGCGCCCGAAGCGCAAAGGGCAGGCGAAGATGGAAACGCCAGCGACGTGGGACCGTCAGACAGGACAGAGATCGTGCACTCATGCGCGAGGCGTCGAGGTCGAAGGCGGGCATGGAAATACGGA
>JAGWZW010000124.1 GCA_018971835.1 Alphaproteobacteria bacterium | reverse complement strand
GCGGCGCAGCGGGGAGTTGTACTCGTTCCATTTGAGGATGTAGCGGAAATCGCCGATACCCGAAGCGGCCAGCGTCTTGATCGGTCCGGCGGAAATGGTGTTGACCGTGATGGCCTTCTTGCCCAGATCCTCGGCGAGATAGCGCACGGAGGCCTCCAGCGCCGCCTTGGCCACGCCCATCACGTTGTAATGCGGCATCACCTTTTCGGCGCCGTAGTAGGTCAGCGTCACCATGGCGCCGCCCTCCGGCATCATCTTCTCTGCGCGCTGGGCTACGGCGGTGAAGGAGTAGCAGGAGATGTCCATCGTCATGCGGAAATTGTCGGGCGTGGTATCGACGTAGCGGCCCTTGAGCTGCTCCTTGTCGGAGAAGGCGATGGCATGGACCAGGAAATCGATGCTGTCCCACTTCGTCTTCAACTCGGCGAAGCAGGCGTCGATGGAGCCCTGGTCGGACACGTCGCAATCGATCAGCGCGGCCGGCTTGAGCGGCGCCACCAGCGGCGTCACGCGCTTCTTGAAGGCCTCGCCCTGATAGGTGAAGGCAAGCTCCGCGCCCGCCTTGTGCAGCGCCTCGGCAATGCCCCAGGCGATGGAGCGGTCGTTGGCGACGCCCATCACAAGCCCGCGCTTGCCCTTCATGAGGCCCTCGGCGCCCATGCATGTCCCTCCGTACGGATTGCCGGCAAGCTATGCACTGCCGCGCGCGTGGGCGCAAGAATTGGCCTTCACGGCGGTTTATTTCAGCTTCGACCGCGGGTCGTAGTGTGCCTTCCAGTGCTCGGCGAACTTGATGAGATCGGCGTCATGTTTGTCGGGCAGCGTCACCACCAGGCGGACATAGAGGTCGCCGGGATGAGGCTTGGCGGCGATGCCCTTGCCCTTGAGGCGCAGCACGGTGCCCGAATTGGCCCCGGCCGGGACCTTGAGCGCCACCGGGCCGGTGAGGGTCGGCACAGTGACGGAGCCGCCCAGCACCGCCTCCTTGAGGGTGACGGGCAGGTCCATCTTGAGGTCATTGCCCTCGCGGGTGAACCAGGGATGGGCGGCGACCGCGACGGTCATCCGCACGTCGCCAGCCGGGCCGCCGTTCTGGCCGGGACCGCCCTGGCCGCGCAGGCGGATCTGCTGGCCGTCCTTGAGGCCGGGGGGGATGCGTACGTCGATCTCCCGCCCGTCGGGCAGGGATAAACGGCGGGTGGCACCCTTGGCCGCTTCCTCGAACCCGACGGTAAGGTCGAAGGCGTAGTCCTGGCCGGGCTGGGGCTGGGCCTTGCGGCGGCCGCCACCGAACAGGTCGGCGAAGATGTCCTCTGGCCGGAAGCCCTGGGCCTGTTCGGCGCCTCCGGGGCTGCCCGGCCCGCCCCATTCGAAATGGTATTCGCGGCCGCCGCCCGGCCCGCCGCCGTAAGGCCCGCCGCGGAAGCCCTGGGCGCCCTCGAAGCCGCGTGGATTGCCGCTGGCGTCGATCTCGCCGCGGTCGAATTTGGCGCGCTTCTCCTTGTCGCCCAGAATGTCGTAGGCGCCGCTGACCTCCTGGAAGCGCTTGGCCGCGTTCGCGTCACCCGGATGGGTATCGGGGTGGTGCTTCTTGGCCAGCGCCCGGAAGGCCTTCTTGATCTCGGCCTCGCTGGCGCTCTTGGCTACACCCAGAACGGTATAAGGATCGCGCATCGTCTCTTCCGGCCGCGCTTGACGAGTCGCGGCGTCAATATCCTATCGACCCAATATATAGGGGGCCACTTCGCCTTTCGTTAAGGGCCGGAATCAATGTTCTTCATCAATGTCCCGCAGGGGCGGGCTGGTCCCAGCCTTCGAGTACGCCCAGCCGGTCGATGGCGGGCCGGTAGCCGCGGGCCGCCGCTGCCGAATAGAGCAGGATGGCGTAGAAGCGGTCCTTGGGCACGGCCTCGCCCTTCTCGTACATCTGGCCGAGATGGAATTGCGCGATGGGATGATTGGCCGCGGCGGCCGCCAGCAGCCAGGGCAGTGCCGCCTTGGGATCGGGCGTGCCCGCTTCGCCATCGAGCAGCATCTCGCCCAGATCGGCCGCTGCGGTGGGCAGGCCCGCTTCGGCAGCGACCTTGTAATCCGCGATGGCGGCCTTGGGATCCTTTGCCGTGCCGAGGCCTTCGCGTTCCATCAGCGCGATGTTGCGGCGGGCGGCAATGTCGTCATCGTCGGCCAGCTTGGAGAAGATGGCATAGGCGGCCGTGTAGTCCTTCGCATCGAAAGCGGCAACGCCGTGTGCGAAATCCTTCTGGTCGCCGGGCACAAACGGCGAAGCCGGCGCAGCCGCTGCGCGAATCGACATTGCGACGCAGATGCACGTCACCGCACAAAACATATGGATTGCAAAGGCCGGAAAGATTCGTTTTGGGACCATGATGCGGACTGTTGCAAAGACAGAACCGCCCGCCAAGCCTCTTCATCGAATAATGCGAAGATGCTATTGCGCAAGGCATGAACCACGAAGTTGCCCGCACGGCAGAGACCGGCATTGCCACAGCGGATGATCCGATGAGCCTGTTCCACGACTGGCTCGCGGAAGCCGAAAAGTCGGAACCTAACGATCCGAACGCGATGGCGGTGGCCAGCGTCGATGCCGACGGCCATCCCAATGTCCGCATGATCCTTTTGAAGGGCGCGGACGAACGCGGCTTCGTCTTCTACACCAATCGCGAAAGCGCCAAGGGCCGCGAGTTCGCCGCCAACCCTTACGCCGCGCTGTGCTTCCATTGGAAGAGCCTGCGCCGCCAGGTGCGCGTGCGCGGGCCGGTGAGCTCGGTGAGCGACGAAGAGGCCGATGCCTATTTCGCCAGCCGCGCGAAAGACAGCCAGATCGGCGCCTGGGCCAGCGCGCAATCGCGCCCGATGGAGGGCCGCTTCGTGTTCGAACGCGAGATCGCCAAATACGCCGCCAGATATGCGCTGGCCAAAGTGCCGCGGCCGCCGCACTGGTCCGGCTTCCGCGTGACGCCGCTCGAAATCGAGTTCTGGCGCGACCGGCCTTTCCGCCTGCACGACCGGCTCGTCTATCGCCGCGCGGCGGCGCACGAGGCTTGGCGCACCGAAAGGCTGTTTCCGTGAGCTATTCGTCCACCCACCGCGCCGCCGAAGCGGCGGCTGCGTCTGTTGCGGGCAATGGCGCGCGCAACAGCCACGGCAGGCTGATGCAGCGCACGGCCTGGGCCGCAGTGGGCGTGGCCATCTTCCTCATCCTGCTCAAGGCGGTGGCCTATGTGCTGACCGATTCGATCGCGATGCTGGCCTCGCTGGCCGATTCGGCGCTCGATGTCTTCGCGTCCTCGATCAACCTGCTTGCCATCCGTCACGCGCTGACCCCCGCGGACTACGAGCACCGCTTCGGCCACGGCAAGGCCGAGCCGATGGCGGGCCTGATGCAGAGTGCCTTCATCGGCGGCTCGGTGGTGTTTCTCGGCATCGAATCGGTGGGCCGTCTGGTGGCGCCCCATCCCATCGCGCACGGTTCGATTGCGATTCTGGTGATGGCGGTTTCCATCGCCGTGACGCTGGCTCTGGTGACGATCCAGCAGATCACCGTGGCCAAGACGGGTTCGGTCGCCATCAGTTCCGACCGCATGCACTATGTCGGCGACCTGTTGACCAATCTGGGCGTAGTGCTGGGCATCGTGCTGAGCACCCAGTTCGGCATCCTGGAGGCGGACCCGGTGATCGGTCTGGTGGTGGCGGGCATCCTCGCCTTCAGCGCCTGGCACGTCTTCCGCGAGAGCTACAACCAGCTGATGGATCGCGAGTTGCCCGATGTCGATCGCGAGCGCATCCGCGATATCGTCATGCGGCACGCGGAGGTACAGGCGATGCACGATCTGCGCACCCGCGCGGCGGGCATCGCCACCTTCATCCAGCTTCACATCGAACTCGATCCGGCGCTGAGCCTGGTCCGCGCCCACGAGGTGAGCGACGCGGTGGAGAAGGGCATCATGGCCGCCTTCCCCAACGCCGAGATCATCATTCACCAGGATCCGGCCGGTCTGGAGAATCCGACTCCGCTGGCGCAGTCGTAGTCTCGATCCGCGGCAGTTCGCGCGTGTCGTCCCACGGAAAATCATAGACGTCGGGCAGGGGATGGGCGTGCGCGTCGGTACGGCGCGTGGCGCGGCCCGCAGCCGTTCTGCCCAGCGCCAGCGCGCGCCTGCGCCAGACACGCAGGATGAACAGCTCACGACGGTACGAGCCGCGATAGAGCGCGTGCACGCCGGTGATGCCGCGCTGCGCCAGCACATGGGCGCGGCGCGCGCCCACGAACCAGATCGGGCTCACCATCAGCGACAGCGCGATCACGCTCAGCGCCAGCTTGTAGCCGGCCGGCGAGAGCGCGCCGGCGCTCGCCCCCGCCGCCGCCAGCACGAAGGAGAACTCCCCGATCGGCGTCAGGAACAGCGCAGCCCTGAAGGCGACATCGCCCGGCCGCTGGAACAGCTTGAGGATGGCGAGGTTGAGCAGCGTCTTGCCCGCGGCCACCGCGACGAGCGCGATCAGGATCAGCCAGAATTCGCGCAGCACGTAATCGAGGTCGATCAACAGGCCGACCGAGAGGAAGAAGGTGAACAGCAGGATCGACTGCACCGGCGGCGCCGAGCGCAGCGCCACCGGCCTGAGCGTCGAATGCCCCACGGCGAGGCCGCAGAGAAAGGCGCCCAGCGCCGGCGACAGCCCGATCAGGCCCGACAGCGCCGCCCCCGCAAAGCACAGCCCCAGCACGCACAGCGTGGCGATGTCCGGATCCTTGAGGAAGAATTCGGAGAAGGGAAAACGGAAGCTCTTCATCCGGCCGAGCACGCCCACGAAGCCGGCCAGCAGCGCCAGCGCCAGCACCACCTTGAAGGCGATGAAGACGGTGGTGTGGTGCGTGCCGCCGGCCAGCGCCGCCGTCACCAGCAAGAGCGGCACCACCGCGAGATCCTGCGCGATCAGCACAGCGGTGGCGAGCCTGCCGGCCTCGCTCTGCTTCTCGCCGGCGTCCTCCATCATCTTCATGGCCACGGCGGTGGAGGAGATCGCCAGCATGAAGCCGATGACGATGGCGCTCCTTTCCTCGGCCACGTCGAACTGCGCGGCGAACAGGCAGAGCGCCGTGGTGGCGGCGATCTGCGCCGCGGCGATGCCGAGGGCGAGCGGCAGGGCGGCGCGGAAGTTCTGCAGCCGCAGCTCCATGCCGATGATGAAGAGCAGCATCAGCACGCCCAGCTCGGCCAGCGTCTCGATGGCGCTGGAGGTCTCGATCAGGCCGAAGCCGGTGGGCCCCAGCACCACGCCGGCCAGGATGAAGCCGGCGGCGGCGGGCAGGCGCAGCCGGTTCATGAAAATTCCGGCCAGCACGGCGGCGCTCAAGACCACCGCCAGCGCCGTGATGTCCTGGGTATGCGGCATTGCCTGCGATCCTGTCATGGCCGGGCCGCGACGCATTCGTCCATACGCCGAAATGCCGATTCCGCCCGGATAAATTTCCCTTTAGAGTGTATCCACCATGTCGAACGAAAAACCGCAAGCAGGCGCCACCTGTCCCGTCACCGGCCAGACCGGCACCCGGCCGGAGCCCGCCACCGCCCGGCCCGCCCTCTCCAACGACGAGCGGCGCACGCTGATTCTCACCGGCGCCTCGCGCGGCATCGGCCATGCCACGGTCAAGCGCTTCTCCAGTGCCGGCTGGCGGGTGATCACCTGCTCGCGCCACGCCTTTCCGGAGAACTGCCCCTGGGCCGCCGGGCCGGAGGATCATATCCAGGTCGATCTGGCCGACCCGCGCGACACCATGCGCGCCGTGGCCGAGATGCGCGAGCGGCTGCTGGGCGGGCGGCTGCACGCGCTGGTCAACAACGCCGGCATCTCACCCAAGGGCGAGGGCGGCAGCCGGCTCTCGGTGCTGAACACGCCGATGGACGTCTGGCGCCAGGTCTACGAGGTCAACCTGTTCTCGACCATCTGGCTGGCGCAGGGGCTGGTGGAGGAACTGGCCGCCGCCAAGGGCGCCATCGTCAACGTCACCTCCATCGCCGGCAGCCGCGTGCATCCCTTCGCCGGCTCGGCCTACGCCACCAGCAAGGCGGCGCTGGCCAGCCTGACGCGCGAGATGGCGGCGGATTTCGGCCCGCTCGGCGTGCGCGTGAACGCCATCGCGCCGGGCGAGATCGACACCGCCATCCTCTCGCCGGGGACCGACAAGCTGGTGGAGGCCATTCCGCTGAAGCGCCTGGGCGCGCCGGAGGAAGTGGCCAAGGCGATCTATTATCTGTGTACGGATCAGTCGAGCTACGTCACCGGCGCCGAGCTGCACATCAACGGCGGGCAGCATGTGTGAATGAACTCGAGCCAAAATTTCCTGTCGAGTTCATCGTGCTTGGCACGCCGATATCGCATCAGACAGCAAGCGCCAATTCCAGAGACGAGTGGAAACAGCGAGTACGCGACGCATGCCGGGCGATACTGCCAGAGGGGCACTGGGCAACGGAATCGCTAGTGGCGGTTACACTTTATTATTTCCCACCCATTGAAATGGACGGCGACATAGACAACATCGTTAAGTTTATTCTCGATGCATTAAAGGGTCTTCTATATGTAGATGACTCTCAAGTTGAACGCTTGGTCGTCCAGAAATTTGAACCGCAGCGAATGTATCAGTTTTCGTCACCGAGCGCAGTATTAAGCGATGCACTTACCGGCGAGAAGCCATTGTTATATGTTCGAATATCCACAGATCCTCATGAGGATTTGAGATGACTGATGGATTGGAGCGAGAAAGGGCGCTTTTGGAAACGCTGTCAGCTGGTTTGCAAGCTGAAGGGTTCGATGTGATATTGCACCCTTCCAGACTGCAGTTGCCTAAGTTTCTTCAAGACGTGTCGCCTGACGCTATCGCTCGGCGTGGTGATGAAAATCTTATCATAGAAATTGTTGGTGAGGGGGCGCTTTCTCGCCAGCGCCTTGAGGTGCTGCGTGACAGGCTCTCGAAGCAAAGCACATGGAGGCTGCGGGCGTATTCAGTGATGGCTCCTGAAACTCCGAAGCCACTTGAAGTTGCATCTATCAAGATCATTGCGAGCACCATTTCGCAGATAGATCAGTTGTTAGCGGCAGGCCACCTGCTGCCCGCGCTCTTATTGGAATGGGCAACGCTAGAAGCTGTGGGGCGAGTAGTGCTCCCAGATCAGTTTGGTAGGCCGCAAACACCTGCGCGACTCGTCGAGGTTCTTGCGCGTTCGGGCAAAATTTCTCCGACTGCTGCAGACAAGCTTCGGC
>JAGWZW010000123.1 GCA_018971835.1 Alphaproteobacteria bacterium | reverse complement strand
TGATCCAGTCCTCGGGGATGCCGTCGGCGCGCGCTGTCGCGATGACCGCCGGATCGTGAGGATCGAGGAAGACGTCGAGCTGCGCCTCGTAGAGCTGCTTTTCGCTGGGCACATTGGCTGCCGCGGCAATCTTGTCGGCGTCATAGAGCATGACGCCGAGATAGCGGATGCGGCCCACGCAGGTTTCCGAACAGACGGTGGGATTGCCGCTCTCGATGCGCGGATAGCAGAGCGTGCATTTCTCCGACTTGCCGGTCGACCAGTTGTAATAGACTTTCTTATAAGGGCAGCCGGAGACGCACATCCGCCAGCCGCGGCACTTTTCCTGGTCGATCAGGACAATGCCGTCTTCTTCGCGCTTGTAGATCGCCCCCGAGGGACAGGACGCGGCGCAGGCCGGGTTCAGGCAATGCTCGCAGAGGCGGGGCAGATACATCATGAAGGTGTTCTCGTATTCCCCGTAGATCTGCTTCTGAACACCCTCGAAATTGTAATCCCTGGAGCGCTTCTCGAACTCGCCGCCGAGAATCTCCTCCCAGTTCGGGCCTTTCTCGATCTTTTCCATCCGCTGACCGGTGATCTTCGAATATGGCTGCGCGGTCGGAAACGCTTCCATCTCGGGCGCGGACTTCAGGTGGTCGTAGTCGAAATCGAACGGTTCATAATAGTCGTCGATTTCGGGAAGCGACGGGTTGGCGAAGAGGTTCGCCAGAATCTGCAGCTTGTTCCCCTGTCTGGGCTGCGGCTGGCCCGAACGGGTGCGTTGCCAGCCGCCTTTCCACCGCTCCTGGTTCTCCCAATCGGTGGGATAGCCGGTGCCCGGCTTGGTTTCGACGTTGTTGAACCAGGCGTATTCGACGCCTTCGCGGCTGGTCCAGACGTTCTTGCAAGTGACCGAACAAGTGTGGCAGCCGATGCATTTGTCGAGGTTCAGCACCATCCCGATCTGTGCGCGAATTCTCATTCCGCCGCCTCCTTCTGCGTGGCCGGCCGGTCCAGCCAGTCGATGGTTTGCATTTTCCTGACGATCACGAACTCGTCCCGGTTCGAGCCGACGGTTCCATAATAGTTGAAGCCATAAGCCTGTTGGGCGTAACCGCCGATCATGTGCGTAGGCTTGAGTACCGCGCGGGTCACCGAGTTGTGGATGCCGCCGCGCTTGCCGGTCATTTCGGAACCCGGCGTGTTCACGATCTTCTCTTGCGCGTGGTACATGAACGTCGTGCCGTCCTTGATCCGCTGGGAAACGACCGCGCGCGCGGTCAGCGCGCCGTTGGCGTTGTAAAGCTCGACCCAGTCATTGTCGGCGATGCCGGCACGCCGGGCGTCGTTTTCCGAGATCCAGATCACCGGCCCGCCCCGGTTCAGCGTCAGCATCAGCAGGTTGTCGGTATAGGTGGAGTGGATGCCCCATTTCTGGTGCGGCGTGATGAAGTTCAGCACCACATGCGGCCTACCCCGATCCTGGTGGATCGCGTCGGTGACGGTCTTGAGGTCCACTGGCGGCCGCCAGGCAACGAAGCCTTCGCCGAAAGCGCGCATCCACAGGTGATCCTGGTAGAGCTGCTGGCGGCCTGTGAGCGTACGCCATGGGATCAGTTCGTGCACGTTCGTGTAGCCGGCGTTGTAGCAGACATGCTCGGACTCGATTCCGGACCAGGTCGGCGAAGAGATGATCTTGCGCGGTTGCGCGGCGATATCGCGGAAGCGGATCTTCTCGTCTTCCTTGGGCCGTGCGAGATGGGTGTGGTCGCGCCCCGTGATCTCGCCCAGCGCGTCCCAGGCCTTCACGGCGACTTCACCGTTTGTTTCCGGAGCGAGCATCAGGATGACCTCGGTCGCGTCGATGTCGCTGACGATCTTCGGACAGCCCTTGGCCGGACCATCGAGCCATTCGCCATTAAGCTTGCGCAGGGCCTCGACTTCGTGCCCCGTCTTCCAGCCGATGCCCTTGCCGCCATTGCCGAGCGTGTCCATCAGCGGTCCGAGGGCGACGAAGCGGTCGTAGATCGCACCATAGTCGCGCTCCACAGCGACGTAGCTGGGCGCGGTCTTGCCGGGTATCAGGTCGCATTCGTGCTTCTTCCAATCGCGTACCTGGTCCTGGGCGATCTCGCCGGGCGTGTCGTGCTGCACGGGCAGCGCGACCACATCGGTTTCCTTGCCGAGGCTGCCCGCCGCAACCTCCTGAAACGTCCTGGCGATCGCCTTGAAGATTTCCCAGTCGGATTTCGACTCGTAGGCCGGATCCACCGCCGCCTGCAGCGGATGAATGAAGGGATGCATGTCGCTAGTGTTGAGGTCGTTCTTTTCGTACCAGCTGGCCGTGGGCAGCACGATATCGGAATAGACCGCGGTGGTGGACATGCGAAAATCCAGCGTCACCAGCAGATCAAGCTTGCCCTGCGGTGCCTCCTCGTGCCAGACGGCCTCTTTCGGTTTCTGCCGGCCGTCCTCGCCCAAATCCTTGCCCATTACGCCGTTGTCGGTGCCAAGCAGGTGCTTGAGGAAATATTCATGTCCCTTGCCCGACGAGCCCAGCAGGTTCGAGCGCCAGACAAAGAGATTGCGCGGCCAGTTTTCAGGCGCGTCCGGGTCTTCGCAGGACATCCTGAGTTCACCCGTCTTCAGCTTTCCGGCCACATAGGCCGAAACTTCCTGGTTCGCCGTCTTCGCTGCCCGTGCCACCTCCAGCGGATTGGCGGCAAGCTGCGGCGCAGACGGTAGCCAGCCCATGCGTTCGGCGCGGATGTTGTAATCGATGAGACTGACGTTCCAGTCGCCGGCGGGCGCGGTGGGCGAGAGAATCTCGCTGGCGGTCACCGTTTCGTAGCGCCACTGATCGGTATGGGCGTAGAAGGCCGAGGTTCCGTTCATCTGCCGTGGCGGGCGGTTCCAATCGAGCGCGAAGGCCAGCGGCAGCCAGCCCGTCTGCGGGCGCAGTTTCTCCTGGCCGACATAGTGGCTCCAGCCGCCGCCGGACTGGCCTACCGCACCGCAAAACACCAGCATGTTGATGACGGCGCGGTAGTTCATGTCCATGTGGTACCAGTGGTTCATGCCCGCGCCGATGATGACCATCGACTTGCCTTGCGTCTTCTCGGCGTTCTCGGCGAACTCGTGCGCGACCTGGATGATGCGCGCGGCGGGCACGCCGGTAATGCGCTCTGCCCATTTGGGCGTACCGGGCATGTCGCTCATGTAATCGCGCGTCACCCAGTCGCCGCCGAGCCCGCGATCAAGCCCGTAATTGGCGCAGATGAGGTCGAACACTGTGGCGACCAGCGCCTCGCCATCCGCGGTCTTGATCCGTCGGACGGGGACGTTGCGGGTCAGCACTTCGGGCGTGCTCTCCCCCGTTGCGAAGGCCGCGTGGGTCGCGCTGCCGAAATAGGGAAAATCGACGCCCGCCACCTCGTCATGATCGGCGGCCCCGATCAGGGTCATGCGCAGGCGGGCCGCTTTTCCGCCGGCCTTCTCCTCGAGGTTCCACTTGCCTTTCTCGCCCCAGCGGAAACCGATCGAGCCGTTCGGTGCCACTAGGCCGCCCGCGGCGTCGTCGAAGGCGAGCGTCTTCCACTCCGGGTTGTTGGTTTCGCCCAGGCCGCCGTCGATATCGGCAGAGCGCAGCAGGCGGCCTGGGATATAATGCCCGTTCCGCTCCTCCAGCCGGACCAGCAGCGGCATATCCGTGTACTTGCGGCAGTAATCCGCGAAGTATGCCGCCTGCCGGTCGAGGTGAAACTCCCGCAGGATCACATGACCGAAGGCAAGCCCCAGCGCCGTATCCGTTCCGGCCTTGGGATTGAGCCAGATGTCGCCGAATTTCGCGGCTTCCGAATAGTCTGGGCTGATCACCGCCGACTTGGTGCCGCGATAGCGCGCTTCGGTATAGAAGTGCGCATCCGGCGTGCGCGTCTGCGGCACGTTCGAACCCCAGAGGATCAGGTAGCCCGCATTATACCAGTCAGCCGATTCCGGCACGTCGGTCTGCTCGCCCCAGGTCTGCGGCGATGACGGCGGCAGGTCGCAATACCAATCGTAGAACGACAGACACACGCCGCCGAGCAGCGACAGATAGCGCGAGCCGGCGGCGTAGGAGACCATCGACATCGCCGGGATCGGCGAGAAGCCGAAGATGCGATCGGGTCCATAGGTCTTGATCGTATAGGCATTGGCCGCCGCAACGATCTCGGTGGCCTCGTCCCAATGCGCGCGCACGAAGCCGCCCTTGCCCCGGATCGTGGTGTAGCTGGCGCGCAGGGCCGGATCGCTCTGGATCGCGGCCCAGGCTTCAACCGGTGTCTTCGTCTTGCGCAACTCGCGCCAGAGCTTGAGCAGCCGGCCGCGGATCAGCGGCGTCTTCACCCGGTTTGCCGAGTAGAGATACCAGCTGTAGCTCGCGCCGCGCTGGCAGCCGCGCGGCTCGTGGTTGGGCAGCCCCGCGCGGGTGCGCGGATAATCGGTCTGCTGCGTCTCCCATGTAACGATGCCGGATTTGACGTAGATTTTCCAACTGCACGAGCCGGTGCAGTTCACGCCGTGGGTCGAGCGCACGATCTTGTCGTGCCGCCAGCGGTTCCGGTAGGTGTCCTCCCAGATACGGCTCTCCCGGGTCACCTGACCGTAGCCATTCGAGAACGTCTCCAGTTCCTTGGACTTCAGGAAATTCAGCCTGTCGAGCAAATGGCTCATCGCCGTTCCTTTCTCACTCTTCCGGCCGAGTGGTTGTCGCCGGTCGGCGTTCGATGTTCGATGTCGAAGAGAAGCCCGCCGCGCCTTGTGTAGAAAACCCAGGTCACCACGACGCACAGCACGTAGAAGACCAAAAAGGTCCAAAGCGCGGCTTGCGGCCCGCCGGTCAGCGCGATCGAACTGCCATAGGCCTTCGGGATGAAAAAGGCGCCATAGGCGGCGATCGCCGACGTAAACCCGATGATGGCGGCAGACTCTTTTTCAGCCTGCCTGGTGCGCAGCTCGGCGGCGGCATCGGGCATGAGGCGCTCTAGTTCCCGGCGCATGATCACCGGGACCATCTGGAAGGTCGAGGCGTTGCCCACCCCTGTTGCCAGGAACAGCACCATGAACATCGCAAAGAAACCCCAGAACGCGCCGGGCTCGTCCTTGACGCCGAGGAAATAGAGGACACCGGCGACTGCGGCGGTCATGACCGCGAAAGTCCAGAACGTCACACGGCCACCACCCCATCGGTCTGCAATCCATCCGGTCAGCGAGCGCGACAACGCGCCGACCAGCGGCCCCAGAAACGCAAATTCAAGCGCGTTGACATGTGGAAACTGGGTCTTGATTAGCAGCGGAAAGCCCGCCGAATAGCCGATGAACGAGCCGAAGGTTCCGGTATAGAGCCAGCACATGATCCAGTTGTGTTTGCGCTGGAAGATCACCGACTGCTCCGCGAAGGAGGCCTTGGCAGTTGACAGGTCGTTCATGCCAAACCATGCAGCAAAGGCCGAAAGCGCGATGAAGGGCACCCAAATGAAGCCTGCGTTCTGCAGCCAGAGCTGTGACGTGCCGCCGGAGACGACGGTTTGCGGCCCGCCACCAAACCAGCCGAATATGCCGCTGGTGATGACGACAGGCGCCACAAATTGCACGACGCTGACGCCAAGATTCCCCAATCCCGCGTTCAACGCCAGCGCGTTGCCCTTTTCCGCCCTCGGGAAAAAGAAGCTAATATTGGCCATCGACGATGCGAAATTGCCGCCGCCAAATCCGCATAGCAGCGCCAATAGCAGCATCACCGCATAGGGTGTATGCGGGTTCTGCACCGCGTAACCGATCCCCACCGCCGGAATGAGAAGCGACCAAGTGGTCAGCGTCGTCCACAGCCGTCCGCCGAAGATTGGCACCATAAAGGAATAAAAGATGCGCAGCGTAGCGCCCGACAGGCCGGGCAATGCTGCGAGCCAGAACAATTGGTCAGTGTCGAGTTTGAAGCCTACCGCCGGCAGCTTGGCGACGACCACGGACCACACCATCCAGACCGCGAAAGAGAGCAGGAGCGCCGGGATCGAGATCCAGAGATTGCGTTGCGCGACCTTGCGCCCGGTGCTCTGCCAGAATGCGGGGTCATCCGGCCGCCAGTCGACGACGAGGTGCGGCGCAAGCTGCTGCTGCTGCTCCGGACCGTGCAGTTCCTCCATTTCCGGAAGGGCCGGCAGGCGCTCCAGCAGCGTTCCGGCGCTCTGGCGTTCCATCTGCAGAATGGACAAATGCATCCAGACAAGGCCAACCACCATCAGCACAAACAGCAGCATGAAACAGGTCTGCCAGATTCCGGTCAGATCGTTGACCACGCCGAACAGGAGCGGCAGCACGAGCCCGCCAAACCCGCCCACCATCCCCACAAGGCCGCCCACGGCGCCCATGTGCTCGGGGTAGTAGACCGGAATGTGCCGATAGACAGCGGCGCTTCCCAGGCTGAGGAAGAATCCGAGCACGAAAATGATGGCGATGAAGGCGGGAAGGCTCAGGGCCAAATGAAAGGCGATGGGCCCGCGCTCGCCGCTGATGACATAATCCGTCGGCGGATAGGACAGCAGAAAAATGCAGCCGATCGCGACCAGGAAGGTCCAATAGATGACGCGCCGGGGGCCATGGCGATCCACCAGCACCTTGCCGTAGGCGCGGAACAGCGATCCGGGAACGATGAATACGGCGGCGACGGCGCCCGCCTGCGTCAGGTCCAGCCTGTAGACACCCATCGCATAGCGCGGCAGCCAGAGCGCCAGGGCGATGAACACGCCGAACACAAAGAAGTAGTAAATGGAAAAGCGCCAGACCTGGATGTTCCGAAGCGGGGCCAGATGAAGAACGAATTTCCTGGCCGGCCGTCCGGCGGCGCGCCGGGCCGCTGTGCCCGGATCGCTCCTGGCGAAGACCAGGAACAGCAGGCCCGTCAGCGCCGCCGCCGCCGCCCATGACAGGGTGGCGACGTGCCAGCCATAGGCCGCGCCCGCCGCCGGCAGCAGCAGCGCCGTCGCCGCGGCGCCGACATTGCCCGCCGCGAAAATGCTCAGCGGCGCGCCCCGCTCCCCCTTGGGATACCATCGGGAAATGTAGCTGACGCCGCCAGCGAATGCGCCGCCGGACAGGCCGACCCCAAGGGCCGCCAGCAGGTAAACGGGGTAACTGCCAGCCAGGCTCAGCAGCGCCGTGGCGATGGCGGCAACAAACAGCACCAGTGAAAGCACGATCCGCCCGCCATACTGTTCCGCCCAGATTCCGAAGACGAGCCGGGCCAGCGAACCGGTGAGGATCGGCGCGCCGACGAGAAGGCCGAACTGCGTCTGGCTCAGGCCCAGCCTCGACTGAATCTGGATGCCTAGAAT
>JAGWZW010000122.1 GCA_018971835.1 Alphaproteobacteria bacterium | reverse complement strand
CAAGGAACTGGCGCGCCAACAAGTCGCAGCCGCCGTGAAGGCCAAGGGCTTCGGCAAGCGCGAGGTGGTGATCCGCGTCAACGCATTGTCCACGCCGTGGGGCGCGGACGACCTCGCAGCCGCGGCGGAAGCCGGGCCGGACGCCATCCTGGTGCCCAAGGTTTCCACGCCCGGCGAACTGGCCGAGATCGAGGGCCGCCTGGGCGGCGCCAGGGTCGCGCTGTGGGCGATGGTGGAAACACCGCTGGCCATCCTTAACATCGCCTCCATCGCCGCGGCGGGCGGACGGCTCAGCTGCTTCGTGATGGGCACCAACGACCTGATCAAGGAGTTCCGTGGCAAGCACACACAGGACCGCCAGAACCTTTCCGCGGCGCTGGGGCTGTCGGTGGCGGCGGCGCGCGCGCACGGACTGGCGGCGATCGACGGCGTTTACAACGACATCAAGAACGCCGACGGCTTTGCGGAGTCGTGCCGGCAGGGCTTGTCTTTTGGCTTCGACGGCAAGACGCTGATCCATCCCTCGCAGATCGAGCCGTGCAACGAAGTCTTCGCGCCGTCGGCCGAAGAGGTCGCGGGCGCGCGCGAGATCATCGCGGCCTTCGAACTGCCGGAGAACAGGGGCAAGGGCGCCATCGCGCTGAACGGGCGCATGGTGGAACTGCTGCACGCCGAAATCGCGCGGCAGACCGTGGCGCTGGCCGATGCCATTGCGGCACTGGAGAACGCATGAAAACGAATGAGGGCAATTTCTTCGAGGATTTCCGCCTCGGCCAGAAGCTCGTCCACGCCACGCCGCGCACGCTGACGGCCGGCGACGCCACGCTCTATACCGCGCTTTACGGCTCGCGCTTCGCGCTGCAGTCGGCGGATGCGTTTGCGCAAGCGCTGGGTTTCCCCCGCGCGCCGCTGGACGACCTGCTGGTCTTTCACACCGTGTTCGGCAAGACGGTGCCGGATATCTCGCTCAATGCCGTGGCCAATCTGGGCTACGCCGAGGGGCGCTTTTTGAAGCCGGTCTATGCGGGAACGACGCTGTCGGCCGTCTCCGAGGTGATCGGCCTCAAGGAAAATTCGAACCGGAAAACCGGCGTCGTCTATGTCCGCACCGAGGGTTTCGACGAGGCGGGCGACAAGGTTCTCAGCTACGTGCGCTGGGTGATGGTGAACAAGCGCGATGAAGCCGCCGAAGTGGGTGAGGCCGAGATGCCCAAGCTGATGAGCGCGGTTCCTGCCTCGGCGCTGCATGTGCCTGCCGCCGATTTTGCCAGATTCGATGCGGCAGCCTCAGGCAGCATCCACACCTGGGAGGATTACGAGAAAGGCGAGAAAATCGATCATGTGGACGGCATGACGGTCGAGGAAGCCGAGCACATGATGGCCACCCGTCTCTACCAGAACACGGCGAAGGTGCATTTCAACCAGTACACCGAAGGCAAGGGCCGCTTCGGGCGGCGGCTGATCTATGGCGGGCATGTGATCTCGCTGGCCCGCGCGCTGTCCTTCAACGGCTTGGCCAATGCCTTGTCCATCGTGGCCATCAATGGTGGGCGGCATGTGAATCCGCTGTTCGCGGGCGATACCGTGTTCGCGTGGTCGCAGGTGCTGGACAAGGCGCAAGTCGAAGGCCGCAAGGATTGCGGGGCGCTGCGCCTGCGCCTCATCGCCACCAAGAACCGGCCCTGCTTCGATCACCCGGACAAGGACGGCGACGGCAAATATCCCGCCGACGTGATCCTCGATTTCGATTACTGGGCGGTTCTGCCGCGGCGCGCCTGATGCCCAAGCTGCTGGAGCGTTACAAGGCCCGCGTGCGACAGGGCGAACTGAAGCACGATGCGCTGCAGGAGGCCGCGGCAAGGCGCCTGCAGGCGCTGGCTACCCAACTCAAGCATTACCGCCCGAACAAGCGGCGCTTTTTCTTCGGCCCACCGAAGCGGCTCAAGGGGCTCTACATCTGGGGCGACGTCGGCCGCGGCAAATCCATGCTGATGGATTTGTTCTTCGAAACGGTCACCATCGCCCCCAAGCGGCGCATCCACTTCAACGCCTTCATGGCCGATGCCCATGCCCGCATCCACGAAGCGC
The DNA here is from genome assembly GCA_018971835.1 of Alphaproteobacteria bacterium. Classification (GTDB taxonomy): domain Bacteria; phylum Pseudomonadota; class Alphaproteobacteria; order Micropepsales; family Micropepsaceae; genus Rhizomicrobium. Next base: position 5,300 of record JAGWZW010000122.1, on the reverse strand, counting down.
GGCAAATGAACGGCGTCAAGGATCCGATTCCGCCGGTGGCGCGCGCGCTGGCCAGGGAAGCGACGCTGTTGTGCTTCGACGAGTTCCAGGTGAGCGACGTGGCCGATGCCATGATCCTCGGCCGGCTGTTCGAGCAGCTCTTTGCCCTCGGCGTGGTGGTGGTGGCGACCTCCAACACCGCACCCGAGCGGCTCTATGAAGGCGGGCTGAACCGCCAGCTCTTCTTGCCCTTCATTGCGCTCATCGCGCGCGAGATGGAAGTGCTGGAACTGGACGGCGACGAGGATTACCGCCTGCAGCGCCTGGCCGGGCTCGACCTCTACATCACCCCGCTCGGCCCGGAGGCCGAGGCCAAGATGGATGCGGCCTGGGTGCGGCTGACCGGCGGCGCAGAGCCGAAGCCCGCCGCGCTGGCCGTGCTGGGCCGCGAAGTGCCGGTGCCGCGCGCGGCGGCCGGAGTGGCGCGCTTTTCCTTCCTCGACCTCTGCGCCAAACCGCTGGCGGCGGCGGATTACCTGGCCGTCGCCCATGCCTTCCACACCCTGCTGATCGACGACATTCCTCTGATGGGGCCGGAGAAGCGCGACCAGGCACGCCGCTTCATCACCCTGATCGACACGCTCTACGACGAGGGCGTCAAGCTCGTCTGCTCGGCCGAGGCGCCGGCCGACAGGCTGTACACGGCCGGCGATGGCGCCGCCGCCTTCCGCCGCACTGTCTCGCGCCTGACCGAGATGCAGAGCGTGGACTACCTCAAGCGCCGCCACGGCACCGTGCACTAGGGGCGATTGCGCGGGCGCGGCGGCGCGGCATAATGCGTCCATGCTGGGCCTCATCGAGATGTCGCTCGCGATCCTCGCGGGCATTCTGATCCAACGCTACCACCGCGAGATTCTCGCGGCGCTGAAGCGCTTCGACGATCGCAACCGCGCGCGCATCGAGGGCGAGGCGCGCGACAAGGCCGACAGCCTCGCCCATTACCGCCACACGCTGACGCTGGCCGAGGAACAGGTGGAGGAAGTGAGCGAAGTCACGCTCTCCGATCCGCGCACGGCGACGCCGCTGACGCGCTACGTCTTCGAAGGTGAACACTTCACGACGCGGCGCGAGGCCGAGCGCGTCCGCGAGGAAAAAGTGCGGGCCAAGGCGCGGGCGTTCTATATGGAACTGCCGCTGGCGCTGTCCGCGCGCGGCGACGACCGGCTGCACTAGGCCGCTTCGCCTTTCAACAGTCGCGGCAGCTTGCCCACGTCCCCGCCCGCATTGCGCATGAAGAGCCGGCGCAGCGGGCCGATGGCATCGACCACGCCCATGCCGACATCGCGCGCCAGCCGCAGCGGCGCGATGTCGTTGGAGAACAGGCGGTTGAAGCCGTCCATCGCCAGCGCCATCGTGACCGAATCGAAGCGCCGCCAGCGCTCGTAGCGCTTCAGCGGGTCGAGCCCGCCGATATCGAGGCCGAGCCGCGCGGCGTCGAGTGTGGTTTCCGCCAGCGCCGCCGCGTCCTTCAGCCCGAGATTGAAGCCCTGCCCGGCGATGGGATGGATGCCATGTGCCGCATCGCCCGCCAGCGCGAAGCGGGGCTTGACGTAGCTGCGCGCCAGATGAAAGCGCAGCGGATAGGACCAGCGCAGTTTTTGCGCATGCACGGCGCCCAGATGCGCGCCGAAGCGCCGGGCGATCTCGGCATCGAAATCCTCGTCGTCCAGCGCCAGCAGCTGCGGCACCAGATCGGCGCGCTCCGTCCACACCAGCGATGATCTGTTGCCGGTCATCGGCAGGATCGCGAAGGGGCCGGACGGCAGAAAGTGCTCGTAGGCGGTGCCGTGGTGCGGCTGCTCGTGCTCCACCGTCACCACGATGCCGGACTGCGCATAGGACCAGCCGACGATGCCGATGCCCATCGCTTCGCGCATAGGCGAAGGCCGCCCGTCCGCCGCCACGGCCAGTTTGGCGTGAACGGTATGGCCGTCCGAGAGATGCGCTGTGATGCGCCCGGCCTCGGCGGTTAGCCCGGTCACCGCCGCGGGTGCGAGATAGGTCAGGTTCTTCTGGCCCTCGGCGGCGGCGAAGAGGGCACGGCGGGTGTGCCGGTTCTCGGCGATGTAGCCCATCGGCTGGCCGATCTCGGCCGCATCAAAATGCAGCGAAAAGGGCGAGGGCTTTTCCCCCAGCCTGGCGTCGGTGACCAGGATGTTCTCGATTGGCTGAGCGTCGGCCGCCAGGTGCGGCCACACCGCCAGCGCCTCCAGCATCCGCACCGAGGAATAGGAGAGGGCGCAGACCCGCCCGTCGAAATCCGCTGCCAGTGCCTGTTCGGGCGTCACCGGATCGGCTACCGCCACCTTCAGGCCGCCCTGGGCCAGGGCCAGCCCGAGCGACAGGCCTACCAGCCCGCCGCCGCCAATCACCACATCCACTTCGCGCGCTTTCGTCATGCCGGCAGCTTACGCGAACCGTTGCCGCTTTTCAGCACCGCCGTCGTGACGGCGACCGCACAATATCTGTGCAAACGCTGAAGGCTGCTCATTTTTTGTGCGCACGATCTGGCCCCCAATTGGGCAACTTCATAATAACACATAATAAAAACAACACCTTACATGTCTTTCGCGCTGCGGCACGGTTCTTGATGAAGGGGTAAGGCGTCCCCCGTTTTTGGCGGGCGCGGAGCAAGAGACGGAAGGACCACAGATGAAGCTCATTACGGCGATCATCAAGCCTTTCAAGCTCGACGAGGTGCGCGAACAGCTCTCCAGCCTCGGCGTGCAGGGGATGACCGTGACCGAAGTGAAAGGTTACGGCCGCCAGAAGGGCCATACGGAAATCTATCGCGGCGCCGAATACGCCGTGAGCTTTCTGCCGAAACTGAAAATCGAAGTGGCCGTGAAGGCCGAAATGACCGACGCCGTGATCGAGGCGATCACCTCCAAGGCCAAGACCGGCCAGATCGGCGACGGCAAGATTTTCGTCACACCACTCGACCAGGTCGTGCGCATCCGCACCGGCGAAACCGACGGCGACGCGCTCTAGGCGGCGGCATTTCAAGATATGCGGCAATAAGGGGTAACAACAATGAGACAGATGAATTTCAAGACAACGGGGCTGGGCGTTGCCGCAGGTTTGGGCGCGCTGATGCTCTCTTCCGGGGCGGCCTTCGCGGCGGCGCCGCCTCCCGATCCACTGAATTCCGGCGACACCGCCTGGATGCTCACCTCCAGCGCGCTGGTGCTGATGATGACCATCCCGGGCCTGGCGCTGTTCTACGGCGGCATGGTGCGCAAGAAGAACGTGCTGGCCACGCTGGCGCAGAGCTTCGGCGCCACCTGCATCATCACCGTGCTGTGGATGGTGATCGGCTATTCCATCGCCTTCACGCCGAACACCAATGCCAGCCTCAATCAGGTGATCGGCGGCGTCAACCAGCTGCTGCTGGGCAATATGGGCCTGAAGAGCATCAACCCGCTGGCGGGTACGATTCCGGAATCGGTCTACATGTTCTTCCAGATGACCTTCGCCATCATCACCCCGGCGCTGATCGCCGGCGCGCTGGCGGACCGCATGAAGTTCTCCGCCTTCATGTGGTTCATGTCGCTGTGGCTGATCTTCGTCTACTGCCCGATCGCCCACTGGGTGTGGGGCGGCGGCTGGCTGGGCACGCTGGGCGCGCTCGACTATGCCGGCGGCACGGTGGTGCATCTGAACGCCGGGACTGCGGCCCTCGTGACCTGTCTGCTGCTGGGCAAGCGCAAGGGACTCGGCAGCGACAACATGGCGCCGCATAACCTGGTGCTCAGCGTCATCGGCGCTTCGCTCTTGTGGGTCGGCTGGTTCGGCTTCAACGCCGGTTCCGCAGTGACCTCCGGCTACAACGCCGGCATGGCGGCAGCCGCCACGCAGATTGCCACCGCGGCGGCCTCGCTGGGCTGGATGGCCGTGGAGTGGATCATTGGCCGCAAGCCTTCGGTGCTGGGCATGATCTCGGGCGCGGTGGCGGGCCTCGTCGCCATCACGCCGGCCTCGGGCTTCGTGGATGCGCAGGGCGCGCTCATCATCGGCTTTGCGGCCGGCGTGGTGTGCTACTTCTCGGCCGTCCACATGAAGAAGTTCTTCGGCTACGACGACGCGCTCGACGCCTGGGGCGTGCATGGCGTGGGCGGCGCGCTGGGCGCGATGCTCACCGGCGTCTTCGCCAAGAACGCGATCAACTCCGCAGGCAAGGGCTGGCTGTTCGACGGCAACGCCCACCAGATGGTGATCCAGTTCTACGACGTGGCGGCCACCTTCGTGTACTGCGCGATCGGCACCTTCATCATCCTGAAAGTGATCGACATCGTGATCGGCCTGCGCGTGTCGCCGGAAGTGGAAATCGAAGGTCTCGACATCAACCTCCACGGCGAGATCGTGCACGGCTGAACGGCTTACCAATCCTCCCCGAACTTGGGGCGCTCCCTCACCGGAGCGCCTCTTTTTTTGGCCTAACGAAGATTTCAGCCCGATTTAAGCGTGGTTTCATGCAATTCCCGTCGCGGGCGATATGTTTTGTGGCGTCCTCTCAACCGATGGAGGTTCCCTATGAAACCCATCAAGACCGCAATCCTGGCCGGTGCCGCAGCTTTTGTGCTCGCCGGCGCCGCCTATGCCGCCAGCCAGGCCCCGGCCCTGCACACCATGACCGTGACCATGCCGGACGGCGGCACCGCCACCATCTCCTACAGCGGCAACGTGGCGCCGAAAGTCCGCATCGGCGGCGCACCTGAGATGGCTGCCTTCTGGGGCGGCCCATCGCCCTTCGCCGCGCTCGACCGCATCTCCGCTGAAATGGATCAGCAGATGTGGCAACTCGAACGCCAGGCCGCCGTGATGGCGATGCCGCCGTGGAATGCGAACCCGCTGTTCGCCGCGACCCTGCAGGGCGTCCCGGCTGGCAGCAGTGCCTATGCGCTGACGGCGGTGTCGGCCGGCAGCTTCTGCATGCGCTCGATGCAGATCACGCCGGGGGCACACGGCAAGCCCCATATCGTCAGCCGCACCGTCGGCAATTGCGCGGCGGCCGGCCAGCCCGGCCTTGTCAGCGCGCCCGCCACGCAGGCGGCGCAGAACCGCAATCCGCTGATCGCCGCGGCAGACCGGGCGGACGGCAACGCTGCGCCGCAATTCCGCGTGGCTACCTTCACGCCGCGCTGAGGGCCGCCTGCCTGTGGGCCGCCTGCATGTGGGAACCGCGCGGCGGCCATGCAAGCACCTGCGGCAATGGACGGCGGACTCCGGCCGGCGCTAGACTCCCGGCGTCACCGTCTTCG
>JAGWZW010000032.1 GCA_018971835.1 Alphaproteobacteria bacterium | reverse complement strand
TGCGAGGCGCAGGGCGGCCTGCGCACACCGCCGCGCGCCCGGCATCTTCATGTGATGGCGGCGGACCGCACCGGCATCGTCGACCACATCGACAACCGGCGCTTGTCCAAGGTCGCCAAGCTCGCCGGCGCGCCGGATGCCAAGGCCGCAGGCGTGGAGATTCATGTGCGCATCGGCCATCGCATCGTGGAGGGCGAGCCCACCTACACCATCCACTCCGAGGCGCCGGGCGAACTGGAATATGCCTTGGCCTATGCGCTGGCCAATCTCGATATCGTGGGGATCGCGGTATCATGAGCGCGGTGCTGTTCGCCCTGCCCGGCAACGAAACGATGGCCGCGAAACTGGCGGCGGAACTGGGCGCGGAAATCGGCAGGCTGGAATTGCGCCGTTTCCCCGACGAGGAATTGCACCTGCGCTTCGCCACCGATGTCGCGGGCAGGAGCGCGATCTTCGTTTGCACGCTGGACCGGCCGGACGGAAAATTCCTGCCGCTGGCCTTTGCTGCGGCCACCGCGCGCGAGCTGGGCGCGGCGGAAGTGGGGCTGGTCGCGCCCTATCTCGCCTATATGCGGCAGGACCGCCATTTCGAAGCCGGCGATGCCGAAACCGCGCCCATCTTCGCCGCTTGCCTGTCGCGCACCGCTGACTGGCTGGTGACGGTGGACCCGCATCTGCACCGGCTGAAGAATCTTTCGCTGATCTACTCCATTCCCACCCGCGCGCAACACGCCGCGGCACCGATCTCGCGCTGGATCGCCGACAACGTGCCCGATGCCGTGCTGATTGGGCCGGATGCGGAAAGCGCGCAATGGGTGGGCGCGGTGGCGAAGACGGCGGGAAAGCCCTTCGTGGTGCTGACCAAGACGCGGCGCGGCGACCGCGACGTGTCGGTGACGGTGCCGGAGGTCGAGCGCTGGCGCGCGGCCACGCCGGTGCTGGTGGACGACATCATCTCCACCGGGCGCACCATGGCCGAGACGCTGGGCCACCTTGCGCGCGAGAAGATGAAGCCCGCCGTCTGCATCGGCGTGCACGCGGTGTTCGCGCCCGGCGCCTACGACGACCTCAGGCGCTACGAACCGGCCCGCATCGTCACTACGGACACCATCGCCCATCAGACCAACGCCATCGACGTGGCCGGTCTGCTGGCCGAGGGCGTGCGCGCGCTATGGAGAGCGACATGAAACACGCGGTAATCCTCGCCCACCCCAATCCCAAGAGCTTCAATCACGGCGTGGCCGAAGCCTATTGCGCCGCCGTCAAGGCCAGGGGGCACGAACCGCTGCTGCGCGATCTTTATGCCACGGGCTTCGATCCGCGCCTCAAGGCTGCCGAAATTCCCGGCCGCCACGGCTTCAAGCCCGAGGCCGATGTCGTGGCCGAGCGCGCGCTGCTGAAGGATGCCAGCGTTTTCGCCTTCGTCTATCCCTTCTGGATCAACGCCCCGCCCGCGATCCTCAAGGGCTATATCGAGCGCGTCTTCGGCATGGGCTTTGCCTATGGGCCGGGTGGCGACGGCAATGCCGGGCTTCTGACGGGCCGCCACATGATCAGTTTCACCTCCTCCGGCGCGCCGACGCAATGGGTGCATCAGAGCGGCGCCTGGGATGCGGAAGTGAAAATCTTCGACGGCCACGTCTCTGCGCTCACCGGCCTGCACGTCGTCGACCACCTCCATTTCGGCGGCGTCGTGCCGGGCATCCGCGCCGATGTGGTGGAACGGCATTTCAGTGAAGTGCGAGCGGCGGCGGCGAAATATTTCTGATGGAAATTTGCGGCGACCAGAGCGAGGTCATCGCGTTTTTATCCCGTGCCGAAAGCTACGGCCTCACCGGGACGGTAGAACGCGCCGAAACCCACGGCGCCATCGTGTTCCTGGCCGGCGAGACGGCTTGCAAGCTCAAGCGCGCGGTCAGGTTTCCTTACATGGATTATTCGACGCCGGAGAAACGGCGAGCGATGTGCCTGCGGGAACTCGACGTCAACCGCGGCATGGCGCCGGAGATATACCTGAAGGTGCAATCCATCGCCCGCAACGGCGCGAGCGCGCTGCGTTTTTCGGAAGCGAGCGATCCGGCCGCGCTCGACTGGGTCGTCGTCATGCGCCGCTTCGACCAGCAAACCCTGTTCGGCCGCTTGTGCGAGGCAGGCCGGCTTACCCCCGAATTGATGCGCGCGCTGGGCGAACGGCTGGCGGATTTCCACGGAGCGACGCCGGCCACGTCCGGCTTCGGCGGCGCGGCCGACATTGCCGATGTGGTGGCGGAAAGCGAATCCCTGCTGGGTGCGGCACCGGACGCGGATATTCCCGCTGCGCGCGTGAACGCCTTCTGCACGCTGAGCGATCGGATGCTGGCGCGCGTTTCGCCGCTGCTCGACGCGCGCCGCGATAGCGGCAAGGTGCGCCGCTGCCACGGCGACCTGCATCTCGACAATGTCTGCCTGATGGACGGCAAGCCGGTGCTGTTCGATGCCATCGAGTTCGAGGACAGGTTCTCGAACATCGACGTGCTCTACGATCTGGCCTTCCTCTTGATGGACCTCGATCATCATCGCGCCCGGGCGCTGGCCAACGCACTGCTGAACCGCTATCTCGAACGCACGCTGGATCACGACGGCCTCAAGGCGCTGCCGCTCTTCCTTTCCTGCCGCGCCTCGATCCGCGCCCATGTCAACCTGTCGCGCAGCGAGATGGCGCCCCGCGAACGCGAAGCCCATCTGGCCGAGGCACGGCGTTATCTGGATGAAGCCTGCGCCTATCTGGCGCCTCCGCCCGCGCGCCTGATTGTGGTGGGCGGGCTGTCCGGCACCGGCAAGACCACGCTGGCGCGCGCGCTGGCGCCCCTGATCGGCGCGGCGCCTGGCGCGGTGATCCTGCGCAGCGACATCACGCGCAAGCGGCTGATGGGCGTTGCCGAAACCACGCGCCTGCCCGAAAACGCCTACGCGCCCGCAGTGAACCGCAAGGTGTTCGCGGAAATGGCGGCGCTGGCGGCGCGGATTCTTGCCGCCGGACATGCCGTTGTCATGGATGCGGTCTATGGCACGAAGGACGAACGCGACGAGATCGAAGCCGTGGCGGCACGGGCCGATGTGGCATTCGACGGCTTGTGGCTGGCCGCCGATGCGGAAATCCTGGCCCGGCGCATCGCCGCACGCAGCCGCGATGCCTCGGATGCCACAGTGGACGTGCTGAAGCAGCAGCTTTCTGCCATAACCGCGCCACAGGAATGGACAAGAATCGATTCCGGGGGAACGCCTGTCACCATTGCAGAGGAGGCCGCGCGGCGGCTGAATCTGCATCTGCAATAGGGACCGGACCAGCCCATGTCGATTCGCAATCTGGACGCCGTCTTCCATCCTAAATCCGTGGCGCTGATCGGCGCCAGCCCGCGCCCCGATTCCGTCGGCTTCGTGGTGGCGAAGAACCTGCTGGCCGGCGGCTTCGAAGGCCCGATCATGCCGGTGAGCCCGCATCACGAGGCGATCTCCGGCATGCTCGCCTATCCCGACGTGGCCAGCCTGCCGATGACGCCCGATCTCGCCGTGATCTGCACGCCGCCGCAATCCGTACCCGGCCTCGTCGGCGAACTGGCCAAGCGCGGCGCCAAGGGCGCCGTGGTCATTACCGCCGGTTTCAACGAATTGGGAACCGAACAGGGCCGCGCGCTCGAGCGCGCCATGCTGGAAGCGGCCAAGACCAATCTGATGCGCATCATCGGCCCCAACTGCCTGGGCATTCTTTCCACCGGCGCGGGGCTTAATGCCTCCTTCGCGCCGGTGCCCGCGCACAAGGGCGGCGTGGCCTTCGTGGCGCAGTCCGGCGCCATGCTCACCACCATCCTCGACTGGGCGACGGCGCGCGGCATCGGCTTTTCGCATCTGGTTTCGCTGGGCGACATGACCGATGTCGATTTCGGCGACATGCTCGATTATCTGGCGCTCGATCCCAACACCCATTCGATCCTGCTCTACATCGAAACCATCACTCATGCGCGCAAATTCATGTCGGCCGCGCGCGGGGCGGCGCGACTGAAGCCCGTAATCGCCATCAAGGCCGGCCGCCACGCCGCCGCCGCCAAGGCCGCCAGTTCGCACACCGGCGCGATGGCGGGCGTGGATGCGGTCTATGATGCCGCCTTCCAGCGTGCCGGCATCCTGCGCGTGCAGAATCTGGACGATGTGTTCGACGCCGTGGAGACGCTGGCGCTGCCGGTGAAGGTGGCGGGCGACCGGCTGCTCATCGTCACCAATGGCGGCGGGCTTGGCGTGCTGGCCACCGATGCTTTGCTCGATCACGAGGACCAGCTGGCGCCGATTACGGATGGCATGATGGCCAAGCTTGACGCCATCCTGCCGCCGACCTGGAGCCACGGCAATCCCATCGACATCATCGGCGATGCCACGCCCAAGCGCTATGGCGAGGTGATGGCGGCGCTGATGGATGCGCCAGCCGAAGATTCCATACTCGTGCTCAACTGTCCGGTGGCGGTGGCGTCCAGTGGCGACGCCGCGCAGGCAGTGGCCGATGCCGTGCGCGGCAAACGCAAGCCCGTGCTGGCGAGCTGGCTGGGCTCGGATTCGGCAGCAGAAGCGCACCGCATTTTCGCCGAGGCCGGTGTGCCCGCCTACGACACGCCGGACAAGGCGATCCGCGGCTATTCCTATCTGGTGCGCTACAATCGCGGGCAGCAAACGTTGATGGAGGTGCCGCCGTCGCTGCCTGAGGACTTCGTGCCGGACGAAGCGCGCGCCCGTGCCGTTATCGAGGCGGCGCTGGACAAGGGCGAGAACTGGCTCGATGAGCCGGAGGTGCACGAACTGCTCGATGCCTATGGCATCGCCAACGTGCGCTCGAAGCTGGTGGCGACCGACGAGGAAGCCGTGGCCTATGCTGCAACCCTGGGCGGCAAGGTGGCGCTCAAGATCTTTTCGCCAGACATCACGCACAAGTCCGATGTCGGCGGCGTCGTGCTCGACCTCGAAGGTCCGGACGAGGTGCGCGAAGCGGCGGCGGCGATGCGCGCGCGCGTGGCCAAGGCCGCACCCCAGGCGAAGATAGCAGGCTTCATCGTGCAGGAGATGATCCGCCGGCCGGGTTCGCATGAACTGATCCTCGGCATGGCGGTGGATGCGCAGTTCGGCCCTTTCCTGCTGTTCGGCCACGGTGGTACGGCAGCGGAGGTGATTGGCGACAAGGCGCTGGCGCTGCCGCCGCTCAACATGGCGCTGGCCAAGGAGACGATGGCGCGGACGCGCATCTACCGCCAGCTGCAGGGCTATCGCGACATTCCGCCGGCGGCGCTGGACGCTATCGCGCTGACGCTGGTGCGCCTGTCCCAGATGATCACCGACATTGCGGAGATCGGCGAGTTCGACATCAATCCCCTGCTCGCCGACGCCAAGGGCGTGATGGCGCTCGATGCGCGAGTGAAGCTGGTCAAGCCCGGCCGCCAGGCGCTGAGCGAGCGCTTTTGCATCTCGCCCTATCCGAAGGAACTCGAGCATCGCGAGCAGGTGGAAGGCATGGGCGCGGTGCTGCTGCGCCCCGTCAAGCCCGAAGATGCCCCGGCCCTTGCACACTTCTTTGAGCAGCTTTCGCCCGAAGACATGCGCATGCGCTTTTTCACGGCGATGCGGGCGCTGCCGCCGGCTTTGCTGGCCCGCCTTACCCAGATTGACTACGACCGGGAAATGGCATTTCTCCTGGTCGAGAAAAAGACCGGCGAAATCCTGGGCGGCAGCCGCTATTCGGCCGACCCGGACAACACCCGCGCCGAATTCGCCATCTCGGTGCGCAGCAACCTCAAGGGACGCGGGCTCGGCCGGCTGCTGATGCAGCGTCTGATCGCCTATGCGCGAAAGCGCGGCACCGGCGAGATGTTCGGCGATGTACTGGAGGAGAACGTGCGCATGCTGGCGCTCTGCCGCGAACTCGGCTTCACGGTTGCCCCGCAGGCGGAAATGCATGGCGTGATGCGCGCCAGCGTGAAGCTTTCCTGAACGATGAATAGCGAGCGGCAAAAACCCGAGACGAGGGAGGGGCTCGCCGGATGTCTCTGGGTTTTTGCCGCTCTGGTCCTGCGCAGCGCGCCGACCGCAGTTCCTTCTAGCGCAATGACACACGCAAATGTTGATCTAGCGCAACTGTAGCACAACTTGTTTTAGATCAAGCGTACATGAAGTGTAGCGATCTAATCTTGTATGATTTCAAACGGAGCCTGACATGGCTGTCCATCCCGCCCTTACCATTTCGCCGGAAAAAGTTTCCTACATCATCCTGATGGCGCGCGAGTTCGATGCCAAGGATGCGCTTACCGATCCCGACGAGGGCTCCAACGCCGCCGACGACATGATGGTCGCCGTGCTGGAAGACAACCCCGACGACGCCACCGAGGAAGAACTCGAAAGCTTCATCGACGATCTTTCCGACGATGAGCAGGTCGATCTGGTGGCATTGGCCTGGCTGGGCCGCGACAACACCACGCTCGAGGACTGGCCCGGCATCCACGCCGAAGCCCGCCGCGCGCACAACAAGCGCACCGCCGCCTACCTTCTCGGCATGCCGTTGCTGGGCGACTATCTGGCCGACGGGCTGGCCACGCTGGGCTATTCGCCTGAGCGGCTGGAAAGCGATCTGCCCTGAGGCCGGGCCATGCCCTACGCCAGCAACGATGCGCTGCCGCTTTCGCTCCGCCGTCATCTGCCCGGGCATGCGCAGGACATCTATCGTGAGGCCTTCAACCACGCTTACCAATCCTACGCCACCGATCCGCGGCAGGAAGAAATCGCCCATCGTGTCGCCTGGGCGGCGGTGAAAAGGCGCTATGTGAAGGTGGACGGGGACTGGACGGCGCGCCTGTCATGACCCGGCAGACTCTCGCACACGCGACAATCGAAGTTCGGGTGGACGAGATCACGCAGCTGTTCAATACGCTCGATCCCGTGCCCTTCCACGAGCGCGACCTGGATCAGGACGCGGAGGAGTTCATCGTCGGCTGGGCGCGCGAGCTGCCGCGCAACCGGCCCTTGCGCCTCGTCATCCACCTGCCGAAACGCGAGGCCGAAAGCGAAAAGGCGCCGAAGCTTCGGGAGGCGCTCTCGCGCTATTTCTCCTATCGCGCCGAGATGGTGGGCCGCGAGCTTTCCGAGATGTTTCGTATTGGCCGGCTTTCCCTCGCGATCGGGATTTCGGTGCTGGCGGTCTGCACGCTGGCGCGGGCCTTGCTGCATCACAGCATCGTGGAGCGGCAACTTGGCGGGTTCGTCGGCGAGGGACTGCTGATCCTCGGCTGGGTGGCGAACTGGCGGCCAATCGAAATCTTCCTCTATTCCTGGTGGCCGCTGGCGCGCACGCGCAATCTCTACCGCCGTCTGGCAGCGGCGGAAGTCGTGCTGGAAGCCGACGCACAGACCGCGCGTTGATCCCCGTCAACACGACAGGTGCGGCAAGGCCTAGACTTCGTTGCCCCTTACGCTGCTGTCGGTTCCCCGTGATTGCGGCCGGACATGGGGGCCGACACATTGGTGCTGGAGCAGTGCAATCAGCCGGTGGAGGTTGTCATGAAAGTCAGCAAAGTGATGCACAGCGGTGTAACCTTCGTCGAACCCGGAACGCATCTCGGTGACATCGCCAGGAAGATGCGCGAACAGGACATCGGCGCGATCCCCGTCTGCGAGGACGGCAAATATCTCGGCATGATTACGGACCGCGACATCGTCTGCCGCGGCCTGGCCAATGGCCGTGACCCGGCCAAGCTTCAAGCCCGCGACGTGATGAGCAAGGGCCTGTTCTCCTGCCACCAGAACGACGATTTGAACAATGCCATCGAAACCATGACGAGCAAGCATATCCGCCGTCTCGCCGTGCTCGATGACAGGCAGCACATGGTCGGCATGCTCAGCCTGGGCGATGTCTGCCACAAGACCGACGCGCCGCATTGCGCCAGCGTAATGCAGGCCGTCGCGGCCCATCACGCCTGACCTGCGAGCTTGAAATGAAAGAAAAGCCCGCGGCGCTATCCGCCGGATTGCGGTAGCGCCGCGGCAGTCAGGGAGGAACTATTGAAAGGCGTTGCCTGCCTTGGCGCCGAGCGCCCTGAAAATCATGGCCGCGGGGCAGAAGCGGGTGAAGGAGGCCTGGAGCAGATTTAGCCCGACGAAAGCCGTGAGCAGCAGCCACCATTGGCTGTAGAGCAACGTCAGCGCCACGCTGGCCAGCACCATCAGCCCGGCAAAAGCCAGAACCATCCGATCGAGATTCATCCGCGATTCTCCTGCGCACCGGACCATATATGGTCCTTTATATTCGTTTTATCTAATATAAAGGCGCAGAAGGCAAGCCTCCTTGATCTACCTCAAGATCGCAGCATTTGGCATCAGCGACGGGAGCCGGATTTGCCATCCGGTTCGGGGATGCGGTCGGCCTCATCCTCAATCAGGATGCGCGCGGCCGCGCCGTCCAGATCCTCGTACTGGCCGCTTTTCACGCTCCAGAAGAAGGCTGCCAGCCCGGCTAGGCCCAGCAGCAGTGCGGCCGGTATCAGATAAGCGAGGACGTTCATGGCGCCCCTTCAGGCCCGCGCCCGCAGGCGCAGCGCGTTGAGCGTGACGATCAGCGACGAGGATGCCATAGCCAGTGCCGCGATCAAGGGCGTGACCAGGCCAGCGGCGGCCAGCGGCACGGCGATGGCATTGTAGGCCGCCGCGAAGGCAAAATTCTCCAGCACCCGGCGGCGAGCCTGGCGCGACACGTCCACGGCTTCGACGATGGGCCAAAGCGTATCGCCCTGCAGGACCATGTCGGCGGCGGCCTGGGTGGCGTCGACCGCGGTGCCGGGCGAGATCGAGACATGTGCCAGCGCCAGCGCCGCGGCGTCGTTGAGCCCATCGCCCACCATCAGCGCGCGGCGGCCTTCCCTGGCCAGTGCTTCCAGATAGCCGGCCTTCTCTTTCGGGTCCACGCCTGCGCGCCACTGGACAACGCCGGCCTCGCCGGCCACCCGACCGGCGGCGCGGGCGTGATCGCCGGACAGCATTTCGCATTCGATACCACGCGCGGCGATGGCCTTGAGCGCGGGACCGGCGTCCGGCCGCAGGGGATCATCGAAGGCGAAGCGGACCGGGGCGGCCTCGCCATCGCGGAACCACAATTCGCTGGAGGCGCCGTCACCCTGCGCCGCGCCCACCCAGTCTGCCCGGCCGAGGCGCCGCGTCACCGCGCCTTCGCTGGCCTCGACACCAAACCCCGGAACCTCATGCGCCCCATCGGCCACCGGGCCGATACCCGCGGCGACGCAAAGCGCACGCGCCAGCGGATGGCGGCTCACCCGGGCCAGGCGCGCAGCAGCGGCCAGAACGGCCGGATCCAGAACCTCGTCCATCCGCAGCACCGGCCGGCCGATAGTGAGCGTTCCTGTCTTGTCGAAAACAGCGCGGTCGATCTCGGCCAGCCGCTCCAGCGCATCGCCGGATTTCACCAGGACGCCCCGGCGGAAGAGCAGCCCCGTGGCCACGATCTGCACCGCCGGCACCGCCAGACCGAGCGCACAGGGACAGGTGATGATGAGCAGCGCGATGGCATTGGTCAGCGCCACCGGCACCGAGGCCCCCGTGATCAGCCAGCCTACCAGCACCGTAAGCGCCAGCCCGTGCACCGCCGGCACATAAACCGACGCAGCGCGGTCGGCGAGCCGGACATAGGAACTGCGGTTCTGCTGGCCGGCCTCCACCACCCGGGCCAGCTCCGCAACCAGCGAATCCTCCACCCGCGCCGCCGCGCGCAAGAGCACGCCACGACCGGTGACGATCGAACCGGCGCGGAGCAGGCTGCCCCGCGTTACCGGCACCGGCGCGCTTTCGCCGGTAACCAGCGAAACGTCGGCCTCGGTGTCGAAATCCTCGATGGTACCGTCCACCGGCGCGCGCTCGCCAGTGGCGAGCTGGATGAGATCGCCGACCGCGATATCGCGCGCCATCACGGGATGGGCATGGCCGTCCTGGTCCAGGCGCGTGGCCACCACCGCCTGCATCGCCACGAGATCGCGCGCCGCCGAACGGGCCCGCCGCCGCAGCATGTGATCGAGATAGCGGCCGATCAGCAGCAGGAAGGGCAGCGCTACCGCGGCATCGAAATAGGCGTTCTCGCCATGTGCTGCGGTCTGATAGATGCTGAGGCCGAGCGCCAGCATGATGGCGAGGCTGATCGGCACATCCATGTTGGCATGCCGCGCGATCAGGCTCTTCAGCGCCGAGCGGAAGAATGGCCGGCCGGCATAGAACGCCGCCGGGATCGCGATCAGCCCGGAAATCCAGTGAAACAGCGTGCGCGTGGCATCGCCCATGTCGCCCGCGCCGGCCCAGATCGAAATCGACAACAACATGACGTTGGCCGTGGCGAAACCGGCCACGGCCATGCAGCGCAGGAGGAAACGGCCGTCCTCATCTTCGTTGCGCAGCTGGGCTTCCGGATCGTAGGGCCGCGCGTCGTAACCCAGATCGATAACCCGCTTGACGATGGCATCGGGCGGCAGTGCCGCATCGCGCCAGGTGACGGCCAGCTTGCCGGTGGAGAGGTTGAGCCGCGCGTCGGTCACGCCCTCCATCGTCTTCAGGCCGGATTCGATCTTGGCGATGCAGTTGGCGCAGCGCGCGCCCTTGACCGCGAGTTCGAGACGGGCGCCGCCCTTGCCGTCGCGGCGCACGAAGACCGACGGATCGGCAGACTGATCCGCCCCTGCTGCAGGAAATGGCGCCGTCAGCGCAGCCATACCAGGCGATCCGCCGTGAAGGGCGCTTCCTTCGCCGTAGAGCGCTCCACCTCGACGTCCCAGCGCCCGGCACCGACACCGGAGACGCGGCCGACATAGGT
Organism: Alphaproteobacteria bacterium; assembly: GCA_018971835.1. Classification (GTDB taxonomy): domain Bacteria; phylum Pseudomonadota; class Alphaproteobacteria; order Micropepsales; family Micropepsaceae; genus Rhizomicrobium. The sequence goes on along the minus strand of JAGWZW010000032.1, from coordinate 26,152 downwards.
GCCGTCGCCACGCGCCACGAAGGCGATCGGACGATCGAGCTGCTCGTTCATGGGATGGCGCAGCAGCCCGGAAATCGCTTCGTGCGCGACCGGCGCGCCAGCCTTGTCCGCAATCGTCACGGTGATCACCGCATCGCCCTTGGCGTCGCGCCCCGCGCCGATGGTAGCGTGCCAGCCCAGCGCCGCCTGGGCCTCACGCTCCGCGATAATCTGGTTGTAGTGTATGCCCTGCAGATAGGGTTGCTGCACATCCTCGCCCGGATAAGTCGCCTCGGCCTGGTAGATGAAATAGAAATTGACGCCGAGCACCACCGCGAACGTACCGATAAGGGCAACCAGGGTATGACGGCCGGTCCATTCCTGCGTCATTGCTGCAGATCTCCTGATAGAAAAACGGTATGCACTTCGCTCTCTTCGCCCGTCTTCGGATCCTTCATTATGAACTCCATGTCCATCGAGCGGCTATGGATCGCGGAAGGCGGTAGCGTTACCAGCACGCGCAAAGGATAGACCGTGTCCGGCCCGACCTCGACCGGCACGGAGCTGACATTTTCTGCATCCTCCAGGCCGATGGCGGTCATCGCCGGATGACGCAGATCCTCGATGGTCAGAATCAACTCGCGCGCATGGTCGGCGTGATTCATCAGCTTGAGCGTGTAACCATTGCGCACCGAACCGTCCGACAAGGCGATGAAGGTCGGATTGCGGTCGCGCAGCACGTCCAGCCCCATCGTCGCGCGGGTATCGAGCGCATAAAGCATGAACAAGCCGATTGCGCTCAACAAAACGGCATAAAGCAGCGTACGCGCGCGAACGATACGGTAGCGCGGCTTTTGGCCGGCCAGGCGGCGCTCGATATTATCGCCGGTATCGTAGGCAATCAGGCGCTTGGGCAGGCCGACCTTCTCCATGACTTCGTCGCAAGCGTCGATGCACAGCGCGCAGTTGATACATTCGAGCTGCGCACCGTCGCGGATGTCGATCCCCATCGGGCAGGCCGCCACGCACTGATTGCAATCGATGCAGTGGCCGCGGCCTTCCCACGGCTGGCCCTTCTTGTGCGGCCCGCGCGGCTCGCCACGATCGCTGCGGTAGAGCACCGATAGCGTCTCGTGGTCGATCAGCGCGGCCTGGATGCGCGGCCACGGGCACATATAGGTGCAGACCTGCTCGCGCATCAGCCCGGCCAGCGAATAGGTGGTGAAAGTAAGGATGCCGATGAAGGCATAGGCAAAGGTGCCGGCGTTGCCCGTCACCAGGTCATGCAGCAGCGTGGGTGCGTCTGCGCAATAGAACACCAGCGCGCCGCCGGTGGCGAAGGCAATCAGCAGCCAGATGAAATGCTTGGTCAGGCGTTTGCGCAGCTTGCCAAAGGACATCGGTTCGGCCGCCAGGCGCATGCGCGCGGCGCGGTCGCCCTCCACCCAGCGTTCCACCGCGACATAGAGATCGGTCCACACCGTTTGCGGGCAGGCATAGCCGCACCACACCCGCCCCAGCACGGCGGATGCCAGAAAGATGCCGAGCGCGGCCAGGATCAGCAGCCCGGTGATGTAATAGACTTCCTGGGGCCACAACTCGATGAAGAAGAAGTAGAACCGCTCGTGGGCGAAATCGACGAGCACTGCCTGATCGGGCATACCCGGCCCACGGTACCAGCGAATCCAGGGCGTGATGTAATAGATGCCCAGCGTGACAATCATCACCAGCCATTTCAGGCGGCGGTAGGTGCCATGAACCAGCTTGGGATAGATCGCCACCCGGGACTTGTAGAAACTCCGCTGGCTGGCGCTGTTGGTGGCCGTGGCGTCCGAGCGCTGGACACCCTCGGCCGCGTGGCCTTCGTGCTCGTTGTGCTGGTGCGGCTTGGCGTGCTCTGTAACTGAATCCATTGCAGCCGCGCGGAACGCAATACCCAGCGTTCCGCGCCAACTCCTTTCTTACTGCCCGCCGCCCAGGCTGTGGACGTAGACGGCGAGCGCCTTGATGGTTTCCGGCGACAGCCGCCCGCCCCAAGTGGGCATCACGCCGCCGTGACCGTTCCATATCTGGTCGTGAATGTCCGCGCGCGTCGGACCATAGAGCCAGATATTGTCGGTCAGGTTAGGGGCGCCGAATTGCTGGCTCCCCTTGCCTTCCGGCCCGTGGCAGGGTGCACAATTGTCAGCGAACAGCTTTGTGGCCCTTTGTACCGCTGCCGCGTCGGCCGGACGATGCGACAGATGCACCACATATTCCGTCAGGTCATTGATCTGGGCCGGGGTCAGCATGTGGTCGCGCCCCCAGGCCGGCATCTGGGACTGGCGGGTATCCGGGCTGGTGGAGCGGACGCCCACGGTGATGGTGTGCTGGATATCCTCCAACTTGCCACCCCAGAGCCAGTCGTCGTCGTTCAGGTTGGGGAAGCCGCGGCTGCCCTGCGCGCCCGAGCCGTGACAGGGAGCGCAGTTGTCGCCGAACACGGACTTGCCTTCGGCCTCGGCGAACTGCAGCAGTTTGGGCGAGGCCACGATCTGCTCCAGGCTGTCCTTGTCGAGCCCCGCCGCTTCGCCGGCGCGGAAAGACTGGAGCTTGCCGATGTCGGCCATCACTGCGTCGCGCTGGTGATAGCCCAGCAAGCCGTGGGTATAACCGTTGGCCAGCGGCCAGGCAGGCATCAATATCCAGTAGCCCACCGCGAACGCGATACAGGCGTAGAATATCGTCAGCCACCAGCGCGGCAGCGGCGTGTTGAGTTCCTTGATCCCATCCCACTCATGGCCGGTCGTCTCGGTTCCGGAGTGGCTGTCGATTTCCTTGTCCGTAGCCATCACATGTCCTCGTCATCATGGAGCGGAATGTCAGCCGCCTCACGGAATTTTTCCTTGTTCGAAGGCCAGAGCGCGTAGACGCATGCCCCGAGGAAGACGACCAGAAAATAGACGCCATCCCAGCTTCGCGTGAACTGCATCACCTGTTCGTAGGTCACGTCCATTTACCCCTCCTACCGGTTGTTGCCAGGCGCATCGGCCTTGTAGGTGGAGAAATCGACGAGCGTGCCCAGCATCTGCAGATAGGCAATCAACGCATCGGCTTCGGTGATCTCTTTCGGGTTGCCGTCGAAGTCGCGCACGTTCACATGCGGGTAACGCTTCTGCAGGCCCGCCGCATCCGCGCCGTCCGGATTGACCTGGGCTTCCAGGTCGCGCTTGGCATTGGCGATATCGTCGTCGGTATAAGGCACGCCGACTTCGCGGTTGGTCTTAAGCTGAAGCGCGATATCGCTGTAATTGAGCGGCGTCTTCTCCAGGAAGGCATAAGGCGGCATCACCGATTCCGGAACCACCGAGCGCGGATTGTTCAGATGCGCGCGGTGCCATTCATCGGAATACTTGCCGCCGATGCGCGCCAGGTCCGGGCCGGTACGCTCCGAGCCCCACTGGAACGGATGGTCGTACATGCTCTCCGCCGCCAGGCTGTAATGGCCGTAGCGCTCCACTTCGTCGCGCAGGGTGCGGATCATCTGGCTGTGGCAGAGGTAGCAACCTTCGCGCACATAGATGTCCCGTCCCTCCAGCTCGAGCGGGGTGTAGGGCCGCATGCCCTGCACCTTTTCGATCGTGCCCTGGATCCAGAACAAGGGCGCGATCTCGACCAGGCCGCCGATCGCCACCACGATCAGGATGAAAAACAGCAGCACCATCGAGTTGCGTTCGATGAAATCGTGTTTGCTCATCATCGCACGCCCCCTCACGCTGCCGCAGCAGCCGCAGATGCGGCAATCGGCTCGGCTCCGCGGACATCGCCGCGGATTGTGCGTATCAGATTGTAGAACATGATCAGCGTTCCGATCAGGTAGAGCACGCCGCCGATCGCCCGGATCAGGTAATACGGGTGCATGGCCTGCACAGTTTCGACGAAGGAATATTCCAGGAAGCCGAAGCTGTTATAGGCGCGCCACATCAGGCCCTGCATGATACCGGCCACCCACATCGAGGTGATGTAGAAGACGATACCGATGGTCGAGACCCAGAAGTGCCATTCCACCAGCTGGACGGAGTAGAGCCGCTGGCGCTTCCACAGCCACGGCACCAGGCAGTAAAGCGCGCCGAAGCTGACGAAGCCGACCCAGCCCAGCGTGCCGGAATGCACGTGGCCGATGGTCCAGTTGGTGTAATGCGACAGGGCATTCACCGTTTTGATGCTCATGACCGGGCCTTCGAAAGTGCTCATGCCATAGAAGGCAACGGACACCACCAGCATGCGCAGCACCGGATCGGTCCTGAGCTTGTCCCAGGCGCCGGAGAGCGTCATCAGGCCGTTGATCATGCCGCCCCAGGAGGGCATCCACAGCATGATCGAGAAGGTCATGCCCAGGGTCTGCACCCAGCCCGGCAGCGCCGTGTAGAGCAGATGGTGCGGGCCGGCCCAGATGTAGATGAAGATCAGCGTCCAGAAGTGCACGATCGACAGCCGGTAGGAATAGACCGGCCGCTCCGCGCGCTTGGGCACAAAGTAGTACATGATGCCCAGGAAGCCCGCAGTCAGGAAGAAGCCCACCGCGTTGTGGCCGTACCACCACTGCACCATCGCGTCCTGCACGCCGGACATCGCCGAGAAGCTCTTCACCTCCATGAACGATACCGGCACCGCCAGGTTGTTGATGATGTGCAGCATGGCAATGGTGACGATGAAAGCGAGGTAGAACCAGTTCGCCACGTAGATGTGGGGTTCCTTGCGCTTCCAGATCGTTCCCAGGAAGGCCAGCAGGTAGCCGACCCAGACGATGGTCAGCCAAAGGTCCATGTACCATTCCGGCTCCGCATATTCGCGGCCCTGGGTGATGCCGAGCAGGTAGCCCGTGCCCGCCATCACGATGAAGGTGTTGTAGCCCCAGAACACGAACCACGCGAGCGAGCCGCCGAACAGCCGCGCCTTGCTGGTGCGCTGCACGACATAGAACGAAGTCGCCAGCAGCACGTTGCCGCCGAAGGCGAAGATCGCGGCCGACGTATGCAGAGGCCGCATCCGCCCGAAATTGAAGTAGGGCAGGCTGGCGATATACATCTGGTTCGGATAGGTGAGCTGGAAGGCGATAATGATGCCGACCAGGAACGCCGCGACAGCCCAGATCATCGCGGCGATCACACCGGCCTTGATCACGTCGTTCTGATAGGCGCCACGCTCATCTTCGGGAACGCCGTTCCCGTAACGGCGCAGGAACCAGACGCCTGCGACGGCCATGCAGACCATGAAGGTCCAGGCCTGGATCACCATGCGGTAATCCGGCGATTGCGCAGCCTCATAGACTGCAACAAAGAATCCGAGGATCAGGAATCCCGGAACCAGGAACAGGTCCAAGCGAAACTTAGACCGGGCAGCGTCTGGCTGCATGATTTGCCCCTTCCGAAGATGGCGACCGCGACGCGAACGACGCCGACGCCGATGATTGCGAATTCAAAGCGGCCCGTGACGCTTCAAAGTCAGGCTTGTCGGCTGCGGCGCAGAACGCCTGCCAGCCGACATACCCGTCCCCGTTGCGCACGGCAGGCACGTATCGGACCGATGCCATGAATATCCCCCAGTAAATAACCCTGCTGGGGTATCCGGTCCCCATGCAAAACGCCCATGACTTAAATCAATCGTAAGCTACCTGCGACGAATTTGCAGACGCGCGCCGCGGCGGATGGGGTGGGCCATTTCGCCGCGAAATATTATCGCTCGCAAATCCGCTCAGATTTCACGGGTATTCCGTGCGCGGTTGCGGCAGCATGGGCAGGCGGCGTAGAAAGAGGTTCTGTTTCATAACAGATAGAGCAACGCCCGTGCCCCCTGCCGCCGAATTGTGGAACGAAGCCCGCGCGAGAGAGATCGCCGAGACTTTTGCGAATACGAAAGGTGGGTTGCTGCCAGCGCTCCTGGCCATTCAGTCCGCATTTGGGCATGTGCCGGGCGAAGCCGTTGTCCTGCTGGCCGAAGTCTTCAACGTCAGCCGCGCGGAGGTCCACGGCGCCGTCACCTTTTACCGCGACTTTCGGGAGCGCCCGGCCGGCCGGCATGTGCTCAAGCTGTGCCGGGCCGAGGCCTGCCAGGCCGCCGGCAGTGTATCCGTGGCGGAGGTGGCGAAGCGGCGGCTGAAGCTCGGCTGGGATGAAACGGACAGCGAAGGCAACTGGACGCTGGAGCCGGTGTTCTGCCTGGGGCTGTGCGCCTGCGGTCCCGCGGGGATGCTGGACGGCACGCCGTTGGCGCGGCTCGACGGCGCGCGGATCGAAAAACTGATCGACGGAGCGGCGGAATGAGCCTCAACGCCCGCCTCTCCAAGGATGCCGCGGCGCTGGCGCTGGGTGCCGACGCTGTCGCAGCCGCGCTGGCCGACGCCGCCGCCAGGGCCGAACGCCCGCTCACTCTCACCCGAACCGGCTCGCGGGGCATGGTGTGGCTGGAGCCGCTGCTGGAAATCGAGACTCCATCCGGCTGGTTGGCCTATGGGCCGATGACGGCGGCAGACGCGGCAGCAGTGCTGAAGGCTGCGGCGAACGGTGCCGCCCACCCGCTGGCGCTGGGGCCGGTGGAAGCCATACCGTTTTTCAAGCGCCAGACCCGCCTGACCTTCGCCCGCTGCGGCACCGTCGATCCTGACTCGCTCGACGCCTATGTCACCGCGGGTGGGCTCAAGGGCCTGGAACGCGCCATTGCGCTGGGGCCGGATGGAATCCTCGAGGAGGTGACGCGCTCGGGCCTGCGCGGGCGCGGCGGCGCGGGCTTTCCTGCCGGCATCAAATGGCAGGGGGCTGCGAAGGCCGGCGCGGCGCAGAAATATATCGTCTGCAACGCAGACGAGGGCGATTCGGGCACCTATGCCGACCGGATGCTGATGGAAGGCGACCCCTTCCTCCTGATCGAAGGCATGATCGTTGCCGGCATCGCCACCGGCGCCACGCATGGCTACATCTATATAAGGTCCGAATATCCCCACGCGCTCGCCGCCATGCGCCGGGCGGTTGCCGCCGCACAAGAGAACGGCCTGCTCGGCCCCAAGGTCATGGGCTCGGACCATGCCTTCGATCTCGAGGTGCGCTCCGGAGCCGGATCCTATGTCTGCGGCGAGGAAACGGCGCTGCTCGAAAGCATCGAGGGCACGCGCGGGCTGGTGCGAGCGAAGCCGCCGCTGCCCGTACATAGCGGCCTGTTCGGGGCACCCACCGTCATCAACAACGTGCTGACGCTGGCGGCGGTGCCGACCATTCTCGAAAAAGGCGCAGAGTTCTACGCCAATTTCGGCAGCGGCAAATCGCGCGGCACGATGCCGATCCAGCTTGCCGGCGATGTGAAATTCGGCGGACTGTTCGAGACGGCTTTCGGCGTGACGCTGGGCGAGTTGGTAGACGGGATCGGCGGCGGCACGCGCAGCGGCAGGCCCGTGCGTGCGGTGCAAGTAGGAGGGCCGCTCGGCGCCTATTTCCCGCGCGTGCTGTTCGACACGCCCTTCGACTACGAGGCCTTCACCGCGAAGGGCGGGCTCATCGGCCATGGCGGCATCGTGGTCTTCAACGACAGCGTGGACATGGCCGAGCAGGCCCGCTTTGCCATGGAATTCTGCGCCGAGGAATCCTGCGGCAAATGCACACCCTGCCGCATCGGTTCGAAGCGCGGGCAGGAACTGATCGACCATATCATCAGCAAGGACAATGCGGCTTCCGATATCGCGATCCTGCGCGAATTGTGCGATGTTATGAAATCGGGCTCGCTCTGTGCGCTGGGCGGCTTCGTGCCCTACCCGGTGCTGAGCGCGCTCGATCATTTCCCGCAGGACTTTGACCGGAGATAACCTGCGCCATGACCATGCACTTCGAACAGGATTTCGGCACCCCGGCCTCCGCCTCGCAGAAGTCGGTCACGCTGACCATCGACGGCTGCGCTGTTACCGTGCCCGAAGGCACCTCGCTGATGCACGCGGCGGCACTGGCGGGAATTTCCGTGCCCAAGCTTTGCGCCACCGACACGCTGGAGTCCTTCGGTTCGTGCCGGCTGTGCCTGGTGGAGATCGAAGGCCGCGCCGGTACGCCGGCCTCCTGCACCACGCCGGCCCAGGACGGCATGGTGGTGCACACCCAGACCGCACGGCTGAAGACGCTGCGACGCGGGGTGATGGAACTCTACATCTCCGATCATCCGCTGGACTGCCTGACCTGCGCCGCCAACGGCGATTGCGAGTTGCAGGACATGGCCGGCGCGGTGGGCCTGCGCGAAGTGCGCTATGGCGCGGGCGCGAACCACCTGGCCAACACCAAGGACCGCACCAATCCCTATTTCGACTACGATCCGGCCAAGTGCATCGTCTGCTATCGCTGTGTGCGGGCCTGCGAGGAAGTCCAGGGAACTTTTGCGCTCACCGGCGCGGGCCGGGGCTTCGACACCCGCATCGCCGCCAGCGCAGGCGAGGATTTTCTTTCATCGGAATGCGTATCCTGCGGCGCCTGCGTCAACGCCTGCCCCACCGCCACGCTGATCGAGAAATCCGTGGTCGAAACGGGCCAGCCTGAGCACGCCGTCACCACGACCTGCGCCTATTGCGGCGTGGGCTGCAGTCTTCGCGCAGAGATGCGTGGCGACGAGGTGGTGCGCATGGTGCCGGTGAAGGACGGCAAGGCCAATCGCGGCCATGCCTGCGTCAAGGGCCGCTTCGCCTGGGGCTACGCCAACCACCCCGACCGCATCACCAAGCCGATGATCCGGGCGAAAACGACCGATCCCTGGCGCGAGGTGAGCTGGGACGAGGCGCTTCAATACGCGGCCTCCGAGTTCCGGCGCCTCCAGGCGCAATACGGCCGCAAGTCCGTCGGCGCCATCGCCTCCTCGCGCTGCACCAACGAGGAGACCTGGCTGGTGCAGAAGCTGGTGCGCACCGCCTTCGGCAACAACAACATCGACAACTGCGCGCGCGTCTGCCATTCGCCGACCGGCTACGGCCTGAAGGAAACGCTGGGCACCTCCGCCGGCACGCAGGATTTCGATTCCGTCGCCGAATCCGATGTGGTGATGGTGGTCGGCGCCAATCCGACCGACGCCCATCCCGTGTTCGGCTCGCGGCTGAAGAAGCGGCTGCGCGAAGGCGCCAAGCTGATCGTGGTCGATCCGCGGCGCACCGGGCTGGTGAAATCGCCGCACATCGAGGCCGCGCACCATCTGGCGCTCAGGCCCGGCACCAATGTGGCGGTCCTGACCGCGCTGGCCCACGTCATCGTGACCGAAGGGCTGACCGACGACGCCTTCATCCGCACCCGCTGCGAGGCCGACGCCTATGCCGAATGGGCGGCGTTCGTTGCCGATCCCGCGCGCAGCCCGGAAGCCACGGAAGCGCAGACCGGCGTTCCGGCTGCGGATGTGCGTGCCGCTGCGCGGCTTTATGCCAAAGGGCCGAACTCGGCGATCTATTACGGCCTCGGCGTCACCGAGCACAGCCAAGGCTCCACCGGCGTGATGGCCATCGCCAACCTTGCGATGGCCACGGGCAATATCGGCCGCAACGGCGTGGGCGTGAATCCCTTGCGCGGGCAGAACAATGTGCAAGGCTCTTGCGACATGGGCTGCTTCCCGCACGAACTGCCGGGCTACCGCCATGTCTCCGACAACGCCGTGCGCGCCACGTTTGAGAAGGACTGGGGCGTGAGCCTGGATTCCGAGCCGGGCCTGCGCATCCCCAACATGATCAACGAAGCAGTGGCGGGCAACTTCAAGGGGCTCTACCTGCAGGGCGAGGACATCCTGCAATCCGATCCCAACACCCATCACATGGCTGCCGGGCTGGCGGCGATGGAATGCGTGGTGGTGCAGGATCTGTTCCTGAACGAGAGCGCCAACTACGCCCATGTCTTCCTGCCCGGTTCCACCTTCCTGGAGAAGGACGGCACCTTCACCAATGCCGAGCGGCGCATTCAGCTGGTACGCAAGGCTTTTGCGCCGCGCGCCGGGCTGGCCGACTGGGAAGTGACCGTGAAGCTGGCCGGCGCGCTGGGCGTGCCGATGCCCTACACGCATCCGTCCGAGATCATGGACGAGATCGCGCGCCTGACGCCCACCTTCGCTGGCGTGAGCTTCCGGAAGCTGGACGAACTGGGTTCGATCCAGTGGCCCTGCAACGCCAAGGCGCCCGAAGGCACGCCGGTGATGCATATAGACGGCTTCGTGCGCGGCAAGGGCCATTTCGTCGTCACCGAATATGTGCCGACCGAGGAGAAGGTGGGGCCGCGCTTCCCGCTGCTGCTCACCACCGGGCGCATCCTCAGCCAATACAATGTCGGCGCGCAGACGCGACGCACCGCCAACATGATCTGGCACGAGGCCGATGTGCTCGAAATCAACCCGCACGACGCCGAAGACCGCGGCATCCTGGACGGCGACCTGGTCAAGCTCGCCAGCCGCACTGGCGATACCGCCTTGCGGGCGCACATCACCACCCGCGTGGCGCCGGGCGTGGTCTATACGACCTTCCACCATCCCGACACGCAGACCAATGTGGTGACCACCGAGCTGTCCGACTGGGCGACCAACTGCCCGGAATACAAGGTGACGGCGGTGGAAGTCTCGCGCTCCAACGGGCCGACGGAATGGCAGGAGCATTATGCCGAACTGAGCGCCGAGAGCCGCCGCGTGGCGGAGGTTACTGCGGCAGAGTGAGGGCGATCCGCTCGGCCTCGGCCAGGTCTTCCGGCGTATTGATGTTGAAGAAACCGTAAGGCGGCGCGGGCACCGGGCAGACAATGGCGCCCAGTTCCCGCTGCGCCTCGCTGAGGCGGCGCAGGCCGCGCGCGAGCACCCCGTCACGCAGATGATCCACGCAGGAGAGCGGCCACAGCGCGCAGAGATTCTGCGTGGCCGTGCCGTCATGGGCGACCACGGGAGCACCGGCTTTCGCGGCCGCGCGCAGGCTCGCTACCAGGTTCAGCGGCAGGAACGGCGTATCGCAGGGAAAAGTGGCGAGCCATTCCACGCCCGGCTGTGCCTTCGCCCATTCCAGCGCCGTGACGATGCCGGCCAGCGGGCCGGGCTTATCGGCAATCGTGTCGGTGAGAATGGGCAGATCCGTCTTCACCTGCGCATCGCCACGCAAGTTGAGCGCCAGCATATCCACCTGCGGACGCACCCGCGCGATCACGGCCTCCAGCAGCGTGCCGCCGGCAAAAGGCAGCAGCGGTTTCTCGCCGCCCATCCGGCTCGCCTCCCCCCCCGCGATGATGACGCCGGCGATCGTCACGTCACGCCCTTTCTAGGCGAATACCACCGTGCGGCGGTCGTTCAACAGAATGCGATGCTCCGCATGCCACTTCACCGCGCGAGCCAGCACGCGGTTTTCGATGTCGCGGCCGACGGCGGCATATTCCGCCGGCGACATCGCATGGGAGACGCGCTCCACTTCCTGCTCGATGATCTGGCCGTCGTCCAGCACTGCCGTGACGTAATGGGCGGTGGCGCCGATCAGCTTCACGCCGCGCGCATAGGCCTGATGGAACGGCTTGGCGCCCTTGAAGCTGGGCAGGAAGGAATGATGGATGTTGATGGCGCGGCCCTGCAACTCCCCACACAGTTCCGGCGACAGCACTTGCATGTAACGCGCCAGCACCACGAGGTCGATCTTCTTCTCGGCGACGATCTCGCGCAGGGCCTGTTCCTGCTCGGCCTTGTTGTCCCGGGTGACCGGTAGATAGCGGAACGGCACGCCGTGCGCCGCCGCGACATCGGCAAAATCGCGATGGTTGGAGACGATCACCGGCACCTCGATCGGCAAGGCGCCGATGCGCACGCGATAGAGCAGGTCGACCAGGCAATGGCCGAATTTCGAAACCATGATGAGCGTGCGCGTCTTGCCGGCCGCGGCGTGGAACTCGGCGTTCATGGCGAATTGCCCGGCGATGGGCCGGAAGTCCTTTTCCAGTTCGGCCACACCGTGCCCCTGCTCGGAGAGGAACGAGATGCGCAGGAAGAACCGGCCGTTTCCGCTGTCGCCGAACTGTGAGCTGCTGGTAACGTTGCAGCCGTGATCGACCAGGAAGCGCGAGACGGATGCAACCACGCCCATCCGGTCGGGACAGGAGACGGTCAGGACGATATCGAGTGCTTGATCGGCAGGGCTGTCACTCATGGAATTCTTCCGAATATGCCTTTGGTGAAATGAAGCTAGATCACGGCCTCAATCAACCGCGGCCCCTTGCCGCGCATGGCCGATGAAAATTGCGCGGCGAAATCCTCAATGGTTTCGGCGCGGCTGGCCTCCACGCCCATGCCCCGCGCCAGGGAGACGAAATCGAGCTGCGGATTGTGCAGATCGAGCATCGAAAGCGCCCTGGGGCCCGGATTGCCCGCGCCCACCCGCGCCAGCTCGATATTGAGGATGGCATAGGAGCGGTTGGCGAAGATCACCGTGGTCACGTCCAGCTTCTCGCGCGCCATCGTCCACAGGGCCTGCAGCGTGTACATCGCCCCGCCATCGCCTTGCAGGCACACCACCTTGCGATCGGGACAAGCCACTGCCGCGCCGACAGCCAGCGGCACGCCCTGCCCGATCGAACCGCCGGTGAGCGACAGGTGGTCATGCGGCGCAGCCGACATAGTGGCGATCATGGCGCCGAGGCCGGAGGTGGCCGCTTCGTCGGAGATGATCGCGTTCTCCGGCAAGAAATGGCCGATCACCTCGCCCGCGGAATATTGGTTGAAGCCGCCGGTGGGCAACGCGGGCTTGGCGAGGGAAACGACATTCGCCGGTTCGGCTGGCGCCTTGAGCGCTTCGGCCAGCGCTTCGAGCGCGCCCGCGCCATCTTCATGTGGATGGGAAAGATAATGAATGGCGCAGCCCTCCGGCACGCACCAGCTGGGCTTGCCCGGATAGGCGAAGAACGAAACCGGCGGCTTGGCGCCGACCAAGATGAGCTGCTCGATCTTCTGTAGATATTCGACGATCTGCTCGGCGAAATAGGGAATGCGCTCCACCGCCACCCGACCGGCCCCACGCGCCAGCCGCGGCGCGAAGGTGTCGCACATCAGCCGCGCGCCCATGGCGGCGGCGATACGGCCGGCCGCGCGCAGGCCCTTCTCCTGCAGGGCGGCACCACGCATCAGGATCGCGGTGCGCTTGCCGCTCTTGAGCGCGGCGGCCACGCGATCCACAGCCTCGGACGATACTGGGGACGGCGCGATCCGCGGCAGCGCCGGCGCCGGGCCTTCGGCCTCCAGCCAGGCGGTGTCGGCCGGCAGGATCAAGGTGGCGATCTGGCCGGGCGCAGCCATCGCCGCCTGCACGGCGCGGGCGCCGTCCGCCGCCACCGATTGCGCGCTCATCGAACTGTGTACCCAGCCGGAGACGGTGCGCGCCAGCCCCGTCACATCGGAAGCCAGCGGCGCATCGTATTGCGCGTGATAGGTGGCGTGATCGCCGACGATATTCACCAAAGGCGTGGCGGCCCGGCGGGCATTGTGCAGATTGGCGAAGGCATTGCCGAGGCCGGGGCCGAGGTGAAGCAGCGTGATGGCCGGCTTCTCGGCCATGCGGCCATAGCCATCGGCCGCCGCCGAGGCCACGCCCTCGAACAGCACCAGGATCGGCCGGATGCCCGGCACGCTGTCCAGCGCGGCGACGAAGTGCATCTCCGAGGTGCCCGGGTTGGAGAAACAGGTATCCACCCCGGCGCCCGCCAGCGTCCGCACCAGGCTTTCCGCTCCGTTCATGGTCACTCCCCGGATGATTTCGTTGGGAGCGACTCGTCCATCCCGGGCGAGGGCCTGTCAAGCTGAGTATCTGGCGCCGATCAGTTCTCCGGCGTGGTCACCACCGGCGCGTCGGCATCCTTGAGCCAGACATAGATGGCCGGAATCACCAGCACCGTCAGCAGCGTCGAGGAGGCCAGCCCGAACAGCAGCGAGATCGCCAGCCCCTGGAAGATGGGATCGCTGAGGATGGTGGCCGCCCCGATCATTGCCGCCAGCGCGGTGAGCAGGATCGGGCGGAAGCGCGTGGCCCCCGCATCGAGCAGCACCTCGCGCAACGGCTTGCCGCTTTCGCCCGCGCCGTGGCGGATGAAGTCCACCAGCAGGATCGAGTTGCGCACGATGATGCCGGCCAGCGCGATGAAGCCGATCATCGAGGTGGCGGTGAAGGGTGCGCCGAACAGCCAGTGCCCCAGGATGATGCCGATCAGCGTCAGCGGCACCGGCGTCAGGATCACCAGCGGCAGCTTGAAGCTCTTGAACTGCGCCACCACCAGCACATAGATGCCCAGCAGCGCCACGATGAAGGCCGCGCCCATGTCGCGGAAGGTGACATAGGTGACCTCCCATTCGCCATCCCACAGGATCGACGGCACCGATTCATCGGTCGGCTGGCCGTGGAAGCTGATCCTGGGCGTGGGCAGCTGGCCCCAGTTGTGGTCCGCGATCAGCTTGTCGACCGCGAACATGCCATAGATGGGCGATTCATATTCACCGGCGAGATCACCCGTCACCATGTCGGCATAATGGCCGTCACGCCGGAAGATCACGGGCGAGCCCTCTTCCTTCGTCACCGTCACCAGATCGCCCAGTTCCACCACGGCCGTGTTGCCCGGATGGCTGTTGGCGGGAACCGGTGTGGAAGCAAGCTTCTGCGACCATTCGAGATAGCGCTTGGGCTCGCGGATCACGATGGCGATGGGATCGCGGTCGATGCCGCGATGCGAATAGCCGACCTGCACGCCACCCAAGAGCGCATTGATGGTGTCGTAGACGTCAGAGGGCTCGACACCAAAATATTCGAGCTTGTCCTGGTCGAGCGCGATGCGCAGGCGCGGACGCGGCCGGCCCCAGGAATTGTCGACATCGACGATGTAGGGCACCGACTTGAACATCTTCTCGATTTCGGTAGCCACAGCGCGACGCGTCTTGATGTCGGGGCCGTAAACTTCGGCAAGCAGCGTGGAAAGCACCGGCGGGCCCGGCGGCACCTCCACCACCTTGATCGCCGTGCCGGTGGGGAATTTGAGCGCATCCAGGCGCCGCCTGATGTCCTTGGCGATGGCGTGGCTTTCGCGGGAGCGGTCGGCCTTGTCGGCAAGATTGACTTCGAGTTCACCCATTTCCGGCTGGGTGCGCAGGTAATAATGGCGCACCAGTCCATTGAAATTGAACGGCGCGGGCGTGCCGGCATAAACCTGGATCGACCGCACCTCGGGCAGCTGCTCGACCGTGCGCGCAGCCTTGAACAGCGCCTGCGCCGTGTCCTCGACCGTGGCGCCTTCGGGCAGATCGACCAGCACCTCCATCTCCGACTTGTTGTCGAAAGGCAGGAGCTTCACTGTCACCGTCTTGGTGACGAAAAGCATGCAGACCCCGACCGTGGCGATGGTGACGTAGAGCAGGAAGCGCTTGGCGTTCTTCTTCGAGCTGACGATGGGCATGGCAAAGCGGCGGTAAAGCGCACCCAGTTTGCCCTCGCCATGATGTTCGCCCGGGAGCGCGCCCGTTCCCTGCCCGGCGAATTTCAGCAGCGCCCACGGCGCGATCACCATCGCCACGAAGAAAGAGAACAGCATCGCCGCCGAGGCATTGACCGGAATCGGCGCCATATAGGGGCCCATCATGCCGGAGACGAACAGCATCGGTAGCAGCGCCGTTACCACGGTGAGTGTGGCCACTACGGTGGGGTTGCCCACCTCGGCCACCGCCCCGATGGCCGCCTGCAGGCGCGTTCGCCCATCGTTCATCGCCCAGTGGCGGGCGATGTTCTCCACCACCACGATGGCGTCGTCGACCAGAATGCCGATTGAGAAGATGAGCGCAAACAGGCTGACGCGGTTGATGGTGTAGCCCATCACATTGGCCGCGAACAACGTGAGCAGGATGGTGGTGGGGATGACGATCAGCGTCACGCCCGCCTCGCGCCAGCCGATGGTGAAACCGATCAGAAGGACAATGGAAATCGTCGCCAGCGCCAGATGGAAGAGCAGTTCGTTGGCCTTGTCGTTGGCGGTCTTGCCATAATCACGCGTGACCTCGGCCTGGATGTCGTTCGGGATCAGCGTACCCTTGAGCGTGTCGAGCCGCTTGACCAGCGAATCGGCAATGACCACGGCGTTGGCCCCGGTCCGCTTGGCGAAGGCCACGCTGACGGCCGGCGCCGTATTCCATTTGCCGCCCTGGCCGCGATCGATGTTCCAGACGTGATGCTCGGCCGGGCTGGGGCCGATGATCACCTTGGCCAGATCGCGCACGTAGACCGGCCGGCCATCGCGCGTGGTGACGAGCAACAGGCCGATATCGGGCACACCCTGCAGCGTGCGGCCCGAAACGGCCTGATACATCCTGCCGTTTTCACGCAGGTTGCCGGCCAGTTCGGAACGGTTGGCGCCCTGGATCTTGGCCTCGAGCTGCTGCAGCGTGACACCGTAGAGCGACAGCTTTTCCGGGTCCGGCTCGACGCTGATCTCCTCCGGCGCGCCGCCGGAGATATAGGTGAGGCCGACATTGTCGACCTTGACCAGCTCGGCCTGCACCTTCTGCGCCAGGGTATAGAGGTTCTGATCGTTCCAGCGCGCCGCCGCGTCCGGCTTGGGCGAGAGGGTCAGCACCACCACCGCGACATCGTTGATGCCGCGCGCGACGATCAGGGGCTGCGGAATGCCCTGCGGGATGCGATCGTAATTGGCGCGCAGCTTGGCCTGCACGCGCAGGACGGCATCATCCTCGCTGGTGCCGGTGTAGAAACGCGCCGTCACCATCACCTGATCGTCCTGGGTCTGGCTGTAGACGTGCTCGACGCCGTTGATGCCCTTGACGATTTCTTCGAGCGGCTTGGTCACCTGCTCCGCCGCGTCCCCTGCCGAAAGCCCATTGGCCGACACGAAGATATCGACCATCGGCACGCTGATCTGCGGCTCCTCCTCGCGCGGGATGGTGGCAAGCGCGATCACGCCGAAGACCAATGCCGCCATCAGGAACAGCGGCGTCAGCGGCGAGCGGATGGTGGCCCTGGTCAGCCGCCCGGAAATGCCGAGATTCATGAACGCGCTCCAGGCTTGACCAGACGGTCGCCGGGATGAAGGCCCGACAGGATTTCGATGCCACCCGGCAGCGCCGGCGTGGGATGGCGTTCACCGCGCTGCACGGGCACGTCGATAATCTGGCCCGAAGCAAGGTGCACGCGCGCGTAATCCATGCCGAAGCGGGTCAGCAGGTAATCCGAGGGGATCACGATGGCTTGCCGCGTTCCGGCCGAAACCCAGACGCGCACGCGCTCGCCTACGAAGTAGTCAGTGAGGCCCGGCACCACCGCATCGGCCATCACCCGGCCGCCCGCGATCTGCGGATAGACGAGCCTGATCGTGCCGTAACGCGGGCCGTCGCCCAGGCCTACATCCTGCCCGTCGATGCGGACCGGATCGCCGGCCTTGAGGAAGCGGGCGTGACGTTCAGGCACCAAAAGACGCAGCACGAAATCCTGTTCGGCCACCGTAGCCAGCGTGTCGCCGGCCATCACCACCGTGCCCACGGTCACCGGAACCGTGAGCACGCGGCCGGAAGTCGGCGCCAGCACCGCGCCTTCCTTCAATTGCTGTTCGGCCACCGCCTTCTGAGCCTGCTGCGACTTCAGCGTGTTGATGGCGACGCTGTAGGCCGTGCGGGCCTGATCGAATGCGGCCTGCGAAATCGCGTTGGCCTTCATTAAACGCTGGGCGCGGTCATAATCGGTGCGTGCCTGGGCGAGTTGGGCCTCACCGGCCAGAACCTGGGCCGCATAGGAATTGACCTGCAGTGCCAACTTGGGATCGCCCACCAGCGCGATCTCCTGACCCAGTTCGACCTTGTCGCCCTGGCGGACCTTCACCTCGGCGATGGTGCCGCCGACGCGCGCGCGCGCCGGAACCACATTGGCTGTCTCCACGGTCGCGAAGACAGCCTTCTCGTCGCTGACCGGCGCCCGTGTCACCAGATAGCCGGTGGGCGGCAGCGCATGGTGCGCGGCCGGAACGGTCGCGGTGGCGAGGCCGAGCGCCACTGCCAGATTGTGAAGAAAAGACATCGGACTTCCGCCTCCCCGGCCTTTCAGCGCCTGTCGACGATCTTGCCGGTCGCCGGATCGATCACGATGGTGGGCAGGCCCGCAGCCTTACATGCCATCATGCCGCCCGCCATCTGAGCACGATGCGGAAAGCCCGCCCTATCACAAAACGCGATCGCCTTGGACGAACGCATGGACGAGCCGCAGTGGAAGACGAGCTTGCGCTTGCCGTCGTCGGGCAGCAGCGCAGGATCGAAGGTGGAGAGCGGAAAGAGCAGCGCGCCGTGAATGCGCTCGGCCGCATATTCGCTGGGTTCGCGCACATCGATCAGCACGATGGTGTGGGCCTTGAGCCCGCTGGCAACTTCCGCAGGAGTGAAATTCTCAACGGTCACTTGAGAGCCTTTCTGGTTGGTTCGCGTGAAGAAGAACGTGACGGCTCGCAGGCCGAGCCGGGCGCGCAAAAGAGCTGATAGACGGTCTCGACCAGCCGCCGCGCCGCCGGGCTGGCGATCGAATACCAGACGGTCTGGCCTTCGCGGCGCGTGGCCACCAACCCGTCCTTGCGCAGCAGCGCCAGATGCTGCGAGACGGTGGAATCGCGCAGGTTCAGGAACTCCGCCAGTTCGCCGACCGAGCGTTCGCCGTCGGCGATCTGGCACAGGATCATCAGGCGATGGCGATTGGCCAACGCCTTCAGGAGATCCTCCGCCGCGCCCGCGGCCTCGTGCATGCGTTCCGCTTTTATCTTCATGTTTGCGTATATAAGAAAAATGGAATATACAGTCAAGGGCTGCGCAAGGAGATCAATTCACCAACGCAGCCTGCCGGTGTTGAGAAAAATCAAAGGCTTGCCGCAGCCATCGATCAGGCTGAACGGCGGCCATCAAGGGAGAAACCTATGGCGGATATCGTAGTCTTGGGGGCAGGCCTCGGCGGAACGCTGATGGCGTACGAATTGCTTCCGCATTTGCGCTGGCGCGACAAATTGACCGTGATCGGCCAGGGGCCGCGCTATCACTTCGTTCCTTCCAACCCCTGGGTTGCAGTGGGCTGGCGAACGCGCCGGGACATCGAGATCAATCTGGCCAGAGTCATGAAACGACGGCGCATCAATTATCGCGGCGAAGGCGCGGCACGCGTGCACGCCAGAGAAAACCGCGTGGAACTGACCGACGGTTCCAGCGTGCCTTACGACTATCTTGTCATCGCCACCGGGCCGGAACTGGCCTTCGATGAAATTCCCGGCCTCGGCCCGGAGGCGAACACCCAATCCATCTGCCACGTCGATCACGCCGAAAAGGCGCACGAGGCCTTCGAGGCGTTTGCCAGGAATCCCGGTCCGGTGGTGGTCGGCGCAGTGCAGGGCGCGTCCTGCTTCGGGCCGGCCTACGAGTTCGCCTTCATTCTGGATGCGGAACTGAGGCACCGGCGCATCCGCGACAAGGTGCCGATGACCTTCGTGACCTCGGAGCCCTATATCGGCCATCTGGGACTGGACGGCGTGGGCGACACCAAGGGCCTGATCGAGAGCGAGCTGCGCGATCATCACATCAAATGGCTTACCAGCGCGCGCGTCAAAGGCGTGGAGCCCGGAAAGATGACGGTGGAAACCGTGGCCGAAGGCGGCGCCGTGGAAAAGACCCACGAACTGCCCTTCAAATTCGCCATGATGCTGCCGGCCTTCCGCGGCGTGAAGGCGGTGATGGGTGTGGAAGGTCTCGCCAATCCGCGCGGCTTCATTCTGGTGGACAAGTATCAGCGCAATCCGACTTTCAAGAATGTCTTCGGTGTCGGCGTGTGTATCGCCATTCCGCCCACGGGACCGACCCCGGTTCCGGTGGGGGTGCCCAAGACCGGCTTCATGATCGAATCGATGGTCACCGCCACCGCGCGCAACATCGGCCGGCTGTTGCGCGGCAGAGAGGCGGACACCGAAGCCACCTGGAACGCCTTCTGCCTGGCCGATTTCGGTGACAACGGCGTGGCCTTCGTTGCCCAGCCGCAACTGCCTCCACGCAATGTGAACTGGTCATCCGAAGGCAAATGGGTACACTATGCCAAGGTCGCCTTCGAGAAATACTTCCTGCACAAGATGCGGCGCGGCGCCAAGGAACCATTTTACGAAACCTGGATTCTGACCGCGCTTGGAATTCGGAAGCTGAAACGAAGCTGACCGCCCGCCTTTGATCCCGCGGCCGGACGCCGAGCGCCGGCCACGGAAGGCGGGCAACCTGCTCGGGAGACGCGAAGAATGGCGGATTTGCAGAATCCTTCTCATTCGTCTTCGCATCGCGCGCGCGTATTGCGCCACGAAATCATCACTTTGCTTTGCGTCAAGGCCATCGCCCTCACCCTGATCTATCTGGTTTTCTTTGGGCCCTCCGCGCGGCCCGAGATCACCGCGCCCACGACCACGGCCCATCTTCTGGCGCCCGCGCGCGCGCAAACGCATTGAGGCATCGTCATGGAGCTTGTCGAACTCTCCCGCCTGCAATTCGCCGTCACCGCGCTGTACCACTTCATCTTCGTGCCGTTGACGCTGGGACTGTCGATCCTGCTCGGCATCATGGAGACGGTCTATGTCATGACGGGCCGTAAGATCTGGCGCGACATGACAAAGTTCTGGGGTGCGTTATTCGGCATCAATTTCGCTATGGGCGTGGCCACCGGCATCACGATGGAGTTTCAGTTCGGCACCAACTGGGCCTACTACTCCCATTATGTCGGCGACATCTTCGGCGCCCCGCTGGCCATCGAAGGGCTGATGGCATTCTTCCTGGAAGCGACCTTCATCGGCCTGTTCTATTTCGGCTGGAACCGCGTCACCAAGGTGGAGCACCTGATTGTCACCTGGGCGATGGCGATCGGCAGCAACCTCTCGGCGCTGTGGATCCTGGTGGCGAACGGCTGGATGCAGAACCCCGTCGGCGCAACCTTCAATGCCGACACCATGCGCATGGAGGTGACCGATTTCGCCGCGGTGCTCCTCAATCCCGTGGCCCAGGCGAAGTTCGTGCACACCGTGAGCGCCGGCTATGTCACCGGCTCGATCTTCGTGCTGGCGATCAGCGCCTGGTATCTGCTCAGGGGCCGCCATATTCCGCTGGCCAAACGCTCGATGACGGTGGCGGCGGGCTTTGGCCTGGCCTCGGCGCTGTCGGTGGTCGTGCTGGGCGATGAATCGGGCTACATGGAAACCGTCCACCAGAAAATGAAAGTCGCGGCCATCGAGGCGATGTGGAACACCGAACCCGCGCCCGCCTCTTTCACGCTGGTGGGCCTGCCCGATCTGGCCACCCATTCCACCCGTTTCGCGATCGAGATTCCGTGGGTTCTGGGGCTGATCGCCACGCGCAGCTTCGATGAGCCTGTGCTCGGCATCAACCAGCTGGTGGACGTGGCGCGCAGCCGCATCGCAGATGGGCTGGTTGCCTACCGTCTCTTGCAGAAGATCAAGGCCGATCCCAAAAGCGAGGCGCTGCGCAGCCAGTTTGAAAAACATGTCGGCAATCTCGGCTATGCGCTGCTGCTGAAGCAATTCCGGCCGGATATCGAGAATGCAACCGCGGCCGACATCGACAAGGCCGCGGCCAGCACCATCCCCAACGTACCGGTGCTGTTCTGGGCCTTCCGGATCATGGTGGGCCTGGGCTTCTGGTTCATCGTCCTGTTCGCCATCGCCTTCTGGCTTTCGACGCGCGGCCGGTTCGACCGCTACCGCAGCTTCCTGAGAGGCGCATTCTGGAGCCTGCCCTTGCCCTGGATCGCAGCGGAGCTGGGCTGGATCGTGGCCGAGTATGGCCGCCAGCCCTGGGTGATCGAGGGCGTGCTTCCGACTTCGCTGGGCGTCTCCTCCATCGGCGCGGGCGACGTGATGTTCAGCCTTGCCGGTTTCGCGCTGTTTTATTCGGCGCTGCTGGTCGCCGATCTCTACCTGCTCACCAAATATATCCGGCTCGGGCCTGACGAGACGCTCGGCTACGCCGTCGCCGAACCCGCGCATGCTGGGGAGTGAGAATCATGGATTATGAAACGCTTCGTCTGATCTGGTGGGCGCTGCTCGGCATCCTCTTGATCGGGTTCGCGGTCATGGACGGCTTCGATCTGGGCACGGCGGCGCTGCTGCCCTTCGTCGGCAGGACCGACACCGAACGGCGCATCGTCATCAACACCGTGGGGCCAGTCTGGGAAGGCAACCAGGTCTGGTTCATCCTGGGCGGCGGGGCCATTTTTGCGGCCTGGCCGCCGCTTTATGCGGCGAGCTTCTCCGGCTTCTACCTCGCCATGTTCCTGGTGCTGGTGGCGCTGATCCTCCGGCCTGCCGGCTTCAAATACCGCAGCAAGGTGGAGGCGCCGGCCTGGCGCAGCTTCTGGGACTGGGCGCTGTTCGTGGGCGGCGTGGTGCCGTCGCTGGTGTTCGGCGTGGCCTTTGGCAATTTGTTCCTCGGTGTTCCGTTTTCCTATGACAGCGACCTGCGCTTCCATTCAACGATCACGCTGATCTCACTGCTGAATCCGTTCTCGCTGTTGGTCGGCCTTGTCAGCCTTTCGATGATCGTGCTGCACGGCGCGAGCTGGCTGAACGTGAAGACGGAAGGGATCGTGCAAGCGCGCGCGCGCATGGTGATGCCTTGGGCGGCGCTCGCTTTCGTGGTGCTGTTCGCGCTCGCGGGGATCTGGCTTACAAGGGTCGAGGGCTATCACATCACCAGCGCCATCGCACCCGACGGCCCATCCAACCCGCTGCTCAAATCGGTGGCGCAGGGGCCGGGCAACTGGTTCGCCAACTATGCGACCAATCCGCTGTTGTGGATTGCTCCGGTGCTGGGCGTGGCGGCGGCGGGGCTTGCCGTGGCCGCGCGCGGCAAGCCGGCACTGGCGTTCCTGCTCTCGGCCCTGGTGCCGGCGGCGACCATCGCCACGGCCGGGCTGGCGCTGTTCCCGTTTCTGCTACCGTCGTCGTCCGACCCGACAGCCAGCTTGACGGTGTGGGATGCGTCGTCCAGCAAGCTGACACTGATGATCATGCTGGGCGTGACGGTGGTGTTCCTGCCCATCGTGCTGGCCTACACCGCCTGGGCATTCCGCGTGCTGCGCGGGCCGGTGAAGCCCGACACCATCGCCAGCGATTCCAGGATCGCCTACTAGGAGGACGAAACGATGTGGTATTTCGCTTGGGCTCTCGGCCTCGGCTTCGCCTGTACGCTGGCGGTTCTCAACGCCATGTGGCTTGAACTGCGCACCGACGAACAGAAAAAGTAACGGGCTACAGACTGCGCATCTCTGCTGCCTTTGTGGCCCAGATCATGCCGATGAAAGCACCCTTGGCCACCGGCAGCAGCAGCAGCGACAACACCGCCGCCAGAAGCGGAAACACGCTCATGCTGAGCCAGACGGGCCACAGGCCCAGGGCCTCCTCGAACAGCACAGCCGCGACCACGATGTGGCCGACGATCAGGATCGTGAGCCAAGCCGGCCCGTCATCGGCACGGACCGCCGAGTAATCCTCGCCGCAGGCCGAGCAGCGCTCGACCTGTTTCAGGTAGCGTGCGAACAGCCGGCCCCGGCCGCAATGAGGGCAGCGGCCGCAAGCACCCCGACGCATGGCCAGAACAATGTCCTGCCGCGGTCGCGGGGCCCAGCCTGCCACCGCAGGCGCCATGCCATCATCCAGATTGCCACCGGTCATGAGTGAGTTGTACGTCTGCTCACGGCCTCTTGCAATTGCGCCTTCGTCGCAGCCCCGGACGCGCTGCCCGGTTTATTTCAGGTTGTCGGTCGCCTTGATGAAGGCTGCCACGTTGTCATGCAGCTTTTCCAGCGAGGGAAGATGCGCATAGACCATGTGCCCGGACTGGTAGTAGCGGTACTGAATATGACTGGCCAGCTTCGCCGGAATCGGCAAGTGGTGCATTTCGTACCAGCCCTGATAGAACGGCGTGGCGAGATCGAAATAGCCGCCGTTGACCAGGATCCGAAGATCGGGATTGGTCTTCATCGCCGCGGCCAGGTCCGGCATCACGTTCATGGCCTGCGGCAATTTCTTGGGCGCGCCGGGAGGCTGATGCTCGTAGTCCCAGGTCCGCCACAGGCTGATCTCGGGCTTATAGGTCTGGCCCTGCCCGTACTGCAGGTTCTGCCGGACATAATCGTTGAAGGCCGAGACATAGGCCGAACTGATCGCCGCCGACTGCGGATCGTATTCGGCGCGCTCGCCGAGCGGGTCCATCGTCGGGCCGGAGAAGCGCGAATCGAGCCGGCCGGTGGTGGTGTCGCTGTCGCCCTGTAGCGTCTTTTCGAACTGGCCGCCATCGATGCGCAGATCGGCCTTCAGGATATAGGCGACCGGCAGGCCGGTATATTGGTGGAGGCGCTGCGCCACCATATTGCGCGTCTTGTCGTCGAGGTTGGTGCCGCGCTCCAGCGCCATCGCATAGGTGCCCATCGCGAAGCGTTCCACTTCCTGCAGGAACGCATCCAGATCCTTGGGCTGCGCACCGGGCAGCTTGTGATGATACCACGCCGTGGCCGCATAGGTCGGCAGCGCCAGCTCGTAGGGCGTATCCACGCCCGGATTGCTGCCGGGCCGACCGATGCTGAGCGAATAGTTCAGGATTTGCGACAGCAGGATGACGCCGTTGAAATCCATGTTGTCGTCGTTTTCCAGCACGTTGACGAGTGCAGCCGAACGAGGCGTGCCGTAACTTTCTCCGAACAGGTATTTGGGCGAGTTCCAGCGGTTATACTTGCTGACGAACTGCATGATGAAGGACGAGAAGGCATGCACGTCCGGGTCGACACCGTAGAAATCCTTCTCGGCGTCCTTGCCCGCGATACGTCCGAAGCCGGTGCCCGGCGCATCGACGAACACCAGATCGCTGGCATCAAGCAGGCTGTAATCGTTATTGACGAGGCTGTAGGGCGCGGCCGGCGTGTGCGTGTCATCCTTGGTCACGACACGCCTGGGGCCGAATGCGCCCATGTGCAGCCAGACGGTCGACGAACCCGGGCCGCCATTGTAGAGGAAAGTGATCGGCCGCTCGCCCGGTTTCGCCCCCTTCTTGAAATAGGCGACGTAGGACATGGTGGCTTCTGCGGTGGGATTCTTGCTGCCCTTTTCCTGGGGCGCATCGTCCCAGCCCTTGGGATGGACAACCAGCGTGCCCACCACCGCCTGATAATCGATGCTATGGCCTTCGACCGACACTGAGCCGCTGCTGGTCTGTTCGGTGGGGGTGAACAGGTCCGCTTTTTCGGCTTGGCTCTTCGCGATGTCGCCCTTCGGCGCATCGGCCGCGAAGGCCAGCGTGAAGGGCACGGCAGCCACGGCCAGCACGAACAGCAAACGTCTCATATTCATCCCCCATCGATTGATCGTCAACGTCCGCCGGATCACTTCACATTGTCGGTCGCCTGGATGAAGGCCGCCACGTCGTCGTGCATCTTTGCCAGAGCCGGCACATGCGCATAGACCATGTGGCCCGACTGGAAGTAGCGATACTGGATGTTGGCCTGCAGCTTGTTGGGGATCGGCAGGTGGTGCATCTCGTACCAGCCTTCGTAGAACGGTGTGGCCAGATCGAAATAACCGCCCATCAGCAGAACCTTGAGGTCGGGATTGTATTTCATCGCCGCGGCCAGATCGGGCATCACATTGGTGGCGCCCGGGAAGGCGAACTGCATGTTCGGTTGCTTGTGCTTGAAGCTCCAGTATTTGAAAACGTCGATCTCCGGCTTGTAAGTCTCACCCTTGCCGTAATCGAGCGTGTCACGCACATAGGTATTGAAGGCCGAGACATAGGCTGAACTGATGGCCGCCGACTGCGGATCGTATTCGGCCTCCTTGCTCAAGGGATCCATCGTCGGCCCAGAGAAGCGTGTATCGAGGCGGCCGGTGGTGTCGTCGCTGTCACCGAGCAGGTTTTTTTCGAATTCGCCGCCGGAGACGCGCAGATTGGCCTTCAGGATGTACCAGACCGGCAGACCGGTATATTGATGCAGTTTCTGGGCAATCTGCTGGCGGGTTTTGTCATCCAGGCTGGCGCCGCGGGACAGCGCATAGGCATACGGCCCCATCGCGAAACGCTCCACCTGCTGCACCAGCGCATCGAGATCCTTGGGATTGCCGGGAAGCTTGTGGTGATA